>JBLHKW010000221.1:0-6378 GCA_047618565.1 Planctomycetota bacterium | reverse complement strand
AGACTTTGCGGCCCCAGGAACGTGCTCTGACGACCCAGGAGGGAGCGGAATCGCACACTGGGGGCCCCCGCGAACCGCCACACAACTCCGACGGACTGCTAGCCCGAATAATTCATGAAGACGCGGCACAAACGCGACGACCGGCCGGCTTCGCCGTCGATTCGGCTCGCGCTTCATGAATAATCCGGGCTAGCAGACCGTTGATAAAGTCATTCGGCGCCAGGCCGGCATCCTCCACTCCGGTGCGGCGCCCGAAAACCTCGCCGAATCCACCGATTCGCCTGCGTTTCCAGGCTCCACACCGAAGCGGATGCTGGCGGCCTGGCGCCGAAGCACTTTATCAACGGCCTGCTAGGCTGCCACTCGGTGTCATTCCGTCGAAAAACGGGCCTTCGTGTGCCGTTGGTTTCGAAACGCGGGGCGAGGATCTTGACTGCGAAGCCGGTGGAGCGGGCAATGGGGTCATGCGCCGGAGGACAACATGACGGGCTCCACCACGAAGGCCGCTGGGGGCTATCCCGAGAACCCGGTCCTGGTCCGGGTCTGGCGTGGGGACCACGTGGAATCACAGCACCGCGGGGCCTGGGTGCTCGTGGATCCGGACGGCGAGGTCCTGGCGGGGGAGGGGCAATTCGAGCGGCCCTTCTTCGTTCGTAGCTCGATCAAGGCGGTGCAGGCATTGCCGCTGCTCGAGAGCGGTGCGGCCGAGCGCTTCCAGTTCACGGACCTGGAGCTGGCCCTGGCACTCTCGTCCCACAACGCGGAAGCCATGCACACGGATTGTGTGGCGGGCCTGCTCGCACGGCTCGACCTTGGCGTCGGGGACCTCCGTTGCGGTGCACAGTCGCCGCTCGACCCGCGTGCGCGCGCGGCGCTGCAGGCCGCCGGAGAATCTGCGACCGCGCTGCACAACAACTGCTCGGGCAAGCACGCCGGTTTCCTCGCGCTGGCACGCCACCTGGCCACGGAGACCAGCCACTACCTCGACCCACAAGGCGAGGTCCAGAAACATGTACGACGCGCACTGGCCGAGATGAGCGACCTGCAGGCGGGCGATTTGCAGTTCGCGATCGACGGCTGTAGCGCGCCCACGTACCTGCTCCCGTTGCGCGCCCTCGCGACTCTCTTCGCGCGCGTCTCCAACCCCGCCGCCCTGGCGCCCGAGCGGCGCGCCGCGTGCGAGCGCATGCTCGCGGCCGTCGCGGCGAATCCGGACGCGATCGCGGGACGACACAAACGCCTGTGTACGGCTCTCGTGCGCGCGGGGCGCGGGCGCCTGTTTCCGAAGATCGGGGCCGAGGGCGTGTACGGCATCGGAATTGCCGGTGCCGACTGCGCGCTCGCGATCAAGCTGGACGACGGTGGGTTGCGCGGCCTGCACGCCGTCGTGCTCCACTTGCTGGAGCGTTTTGGACATCTGGACGGGGCGCAGCTCGAAGAGCTTGCGGGCTGGCGTCCCGGAGTTCTGTCGAACTGGGCCGGGCTGGCCGTGGGGCGTGTCGAGGTCATTGATCATGAGTGAAATTCCCCCCGCCCTGCCCGCACTCGAGAGCGATGCCCACAAGGGACGCGTCGGGCGGGTGCTCTGCTTCGCCGGTTCGAGGTCGATGCCCGGCGCCGCCATCCTTGTGGTACGCGCAGCTCAGCGCGCCGGTGCGGGCCTGGTCACCCTGGGTGTCTTCGACTTCGACCTGGCCGCCATCGTGGCCGTGGCGTCGCCCGAGACGATCTACCTCGATCTGTCCGAGCAGCGCGACCTCGTCGCCGGGCGACTGCCGCGGGTCGTCGAACGCTACCCGCACGACGCACGCATCGCCGGCCCCGGGCTGGGCTCCTCGGGCCATGCACGCCAGCTCGTCCTGCGCTTGCTCGATGCGCCTTTCGGGGGACCGCTCGTGCTCGACGCGGAGGGGCTCAACCTGATCGCGCCCGACATCGAGCTCGTCGCGTCCTGCGCGGGGCCGGTGGTCCTGACTCCCCATCCGGGCGAGGCCGCGCGCTTGCTCGAGCGGCCCGTTGGCGCCGACGCTGCCGACCGAAGCGCATGTGCGCAGGAGATCGCCCGCCGTGCGCGTGCGATCTGCGTGCTCAAGGGAGCCGCGACCGTGGTGAGCGACGGCGAGCGCACGTGGGTCTGCGCGAGCGGCAACCCGGGCATGGCCACGGCCGGCAGCGGCGACGTGCTTACCGGCATTCTCGGAGCCTACCTGGCGGGCTGGAGCCGGCGTGCAGGCGCGCACGTGGAGGAGCGCGCGGGCCTCTTCGATACGGTCACGCGCGCCGTGTACGACCACGGTCGCGCCGGAGACCTGGCGGCCGAGGCGCGCGGCCAGCGCGCGCTGATCGCGTCGGATCTGATCGAGTACCTCGGCGCCGCGATGGAATGTCCGTCCTAGCAGGCCCCGGCCCGTGCTGGCTGCTGGCGCTCGCATCCGGCTGGGGCGCAGCGCCGGCGCAGGTCGCGCCGGAGCCGCCGCCGCGCGAGATCTCCGTGCGGGTCAGTCGCGAGTGGCGGGTGCGCTCCTGGGCTCTCGATCCGGCGACGGGCGCGGCCGAGCTGCGCGAGGCCCTCGCAGCTGCGGATTGGCAGGCCCGGTTCGACGCACTGGATGCCCTTGGCCGCTCCCATACCGGGATCGCCTGGTGCCCTATCGTCGGGAACGCGCAGCGAGTCGTCGCCCTGGTCGCGGATCCCCATCCCAATGTGCGCGCCCTGGCAATCGACACCGTCGCCCGTGCAGGACTGTTCGGACGCGCGCTGGCGGAGCACGGCGACGGGCTGATGCTGGAAGCCTTCCCGCCCGCGCAGATCGCCCTGGCGCGCGCCCTGGCATTCGAGCCGACGAGCGCTGGAGCGAGCCAGGTCGTGGATACGCAGGCGGGCCCGGTAGGGCCTGCTCAGCGCCAGCATATCTGGACGCAGCTCAGGGCGTGGGAGCGCAGCCCCGACCCGGCCCTGGCGCAGGCGGCGTTCACGGCCCTGGTGGCCGGGGAGCTCGTGGCGCCGGAACGGATCATCGACTGGCTACTCGATGTCCCCGCGGCCGGGCGGGCGACGCGCTGGCTGGCCGGTCTCGAGAGTCTCGAGCGCAGCGGCCCCGGTCCGCAGCGCCTGGGAGAATGGCGCCACGCGCTCGCGCGGCGAGCGCGTCCGGTCGGCGTGCTCGCGAGCTTCGAGTTGCTGCGTGCGCGACGCGGCTGGAGCGACGGGATCGAAGCCGTCGAGCGCGATCTCATTCCCCTGTTGACGGATCCCGACTGGAACGACGTTCTCGCCACGACGGCGCGTGTCCACCCCGCGCGCCTGGGTGAGTTGCTCTGGCGCGTCGTTTCCGAGAGCGCCTCCGATGGGGCGTGGACGAGCACGGCACGCGACGCACTGATCGAGTGCGCCGCGCAGGCATCCGAGCCATGGGCAGCGCTCGAGCGTGCGCGAACCCTCGACCTGGCCGGGATGCAGGCCAGCTGGGAGGCGGTCGCGATGCGCATCGAGCACTGGGATGGGCAGGGCGGTGCGTACTGGCTCGCTCCGGAGCGCGATGCGGGGCTGCGCTTCCTCGCGCTGCGCGCCCTCGGTCGGACGGCGCTGAGCGACCCATCACCGGCGACTGTCGCCAGCCTGCTGAGCCTGGCCGTAGATCCGGACCGCGAGCTGCGCGAGTTCGCCTTTCGGGTCCTGAGCGATCTGCCCGCGGTCGGAGTGCGGGACCCACGCCTGCGGAGCGTGTGGTCGACCTACGATCGAACGCAGCAGCTGGAGAGCCTGCGCGTGTTACCTCGCTCCGCGACTCCGAGCGCATTCCTCGCGGAGCTGCTGCGTCTCGGAGCGGATCCATCCACGCGCTCGACGTCCGTGGTGGAGCTGCTCGGACTCTTCGGCCCGGACGCGCAGATCGCGGACGCCGTCGAGGCCTGGCTCGCCCAGGCGCTCGACGCGCTCGAGGGCACCGCCGCCGAGGACGCCCATTTTCGAGTGCGCGAGCGGCTGGCTCGCAGTCTGCTGCAGGCCCTGATGCAGCTGCGCGACGACGGTGCAACGGCAGCCCTGGCGACGACCTTGCGGCGTGGAGTTTCGTGGATCGGTGCGCACCCCGGCGGCAGTCTCCAGCTGGCGGAGGTGGCTGCGGCGGCGCTCGGCGCAACGGCGTCCGGTCGGGCGCTGCTCTCTCCTTATATAGAAGCTGGACCGCGGCTCGTGCGGGTCGAGGCCGCTCTGGCGTTCGCGGCCCTGGACGGTGTGGCTTCCGGGGATGCGGCCGTCGAGGCGGCTCAGCGCTCGCTCGCGCAGTCCTTTGACGACCTCGACAGCGAGCATCGCACGCGCGCGCTGAAGGCCTGTGGCGAGGGCCGCGGGAGCGCGGCGCTGGCCTTGTTGGGGCGCGTGGCGGACGATTCAGGCCAGGCCTGGGAGCAGCGCTTCACGGCGCTGGACGGCCTCGCGCGCCACGCTGAACTCGAACATCTGAAGGCCGTGCTTGCCGCGGGTACCGAGGTCGAGGTGCGCGTCGCCTGCCTGGGTGCGATCGCGCGCATCCCGGGCGACGGCGCGCGCTCCGTCCTGGCCGATGTCGTGGACCGAACCGCGGCCACGGGCCTGTTGCCGGGACCCCTGGACCTGGATCACGAGGAAGCCGCGCTGCTGATCGACGAGGCGATGTCGCTTCTCGCCGGGCGGGCTGAACTGGATCGAGAACGAGCGGCACTGTGGTTGGTCCGGGCGCGGGCGACAGCCGCCCGGGATGTCGAGGCGCGCTTCGCGGAGCGCCCCCTCGCGCGCTCGGATTTTCGCTGGCGGGCCGAACTCTCGCTGGCACGGCAGCTGTCGGCAGCGGGGCAGCTCGAGGCCGTCCTGGGGAAAAGCGGGGCGTGGGAGCGGCTCGACGGCGAGCTGCTGCATGCCCTGGCCGAGCGCGTGCAGGGGGGCTCGCGGGCGGTCCTGGCGGCCGGTTTCTACCGCGCTGCGCTGGTGGCCTACGGTGGTCAGCCGGCGACGGTGGCGGTCCGCGGGCGCATCCTGACGTGTCAGTACCACCTGGTCGGGCTCTGTGAGGAGCTGGAGCTGTACGACGAGATGGCGACCTGGTGCGATGCCCTGCGCCGGGCCGACGTGGACGGTGAGGAGCTGTCGGGCCTGCTCGAGCGGCGCTGGGGGCCCCTGGATCTCGCCGCGCAGACCGACCCGCGGGCACGCCTGGCGGGTGCTGCCTACCAGGCACGGGCCCTCGCGGCCCTGGGGCGCGGGGAGCATGCGCATGCCAGGGTCTGGGCTGTGCGTGCAAGGGCCGTGATCGGCAACTCGGCTCGAGCGAGGAGCGCGCAGACCCGTATCGAGGTCTTAGTGTCCGGCCCCCGTCCGCGTTAAGCTAGTGGGGTGAGCACCCTCCCCACAGGACCTTCGATGAGAGACACCCTGGCATGACCATCAGTACGGTTCCCTTGCCCGCCGGAGCGATCGCGACACTGGACGACGATCTCGGTTTCGTCGCCCTGGTCGATCGCATGCAGACCGACCCCGCCCTGAAGGTGGTCAACGCTGCGCGCATCTCCTACGAGAAGCAGAAGGACAGCTTCGGTGAGCGCGACAAGAAACTGTGCGCCTTCCTGTGGGACCACGGGCACACGTCGCCCTATCGACATAGCTTCTTCACCTTCCACTGGAAGGCGCCGCTGTTCGTCTTCCGGCAGGCGTTCAAGTACCAGGTCGGTAGCTGCTGGCGGACCTACGAGGCCGATGGCGAGAGCGTCAGCCTCGATGTGTTCGAGATCATGTTCGACACGGACAAGGGCTGCTCCTGGAACGAGGTATCGGGCCGCTACGTGAAGTGGAGTCCCGAGTTCTACGTCCCGCAGGTCATGCGCGCGAACCCGCCGCATGGCAACAAGCAAGCCTCGGTCGACCTGCCCGCGGACTTCGACCATGCGGCCGAGCACCAGAGCATGCTCGACGAGTGCCACACGGCTTACCGGCTGTACGAGGAGCGCATCGAGCGCGGTGTGGCCAAGGAGATCGCGCGCTCGTGCCTGCCCCAGAACCTCTACTCGCAGGCCTACTGGACGGTCTCGCTGCAGGCCATCTTGCATTTCTTCGACCAGCGCATGAAGCCCGACGCGCAGTTCGAAATCCGCCGTTACGCGTCGGCCCTCTTCGACCTGCTCGAGGAAGACCTGGCGCGCATCGGAGTCGAGCGCTCGAGCTTCGAGTGAGTTTCCGCGGAACCTGGTGAACCTGCTGTGCCGGGCTGCGTTGCCCAATGCGATGAAATCATCTCTCCCTAAATGGATCTGGATCGTGCCCTTGATGGGGCTCGCGTTCCGGGCGCCGCAAGACGACGCGTCCGCGCTGCCGTCCGCTGGCGAGCGCGCGGCGCAGCTGCAGGA
>JBLHKW010000220.1:0-6385 GCA_047618565.1 Planctomycetota bacterium | reverse complement strand
AGGCGCCAGTCGGAGGCGAGGTGCTCGCACGGCGTGGTTCGGAGCCGCGACCGTCGTCGGTGGATTCGACGGCCCAGGACGGGCGAACCCGTTGACGATAGGCGTGGCTCCGTACCCGTGACGCGCGATGGAGACGATCGCAGGCATCGGCTGCAGGAGCTACATCAGTGAACCCAACCGCGGGAAGCGACGCTGGGCCGGCAAGGAAGAGGCACGCGACGCGACGTACAACAACCGCAGCCGGATGCGCAGCGATAAGGGGAAGGCCCTGATGCGCAGGCGCGGCGAACTGATCGAACGGTCATTCGCACACACGATGGAGAGCGGCGCAATGCGCCGAGCCCATCTCCGAGGGCACGAGAACATCATGAAGCGGTATCACCTGCACACCGCCGCGTTCAATCTCGGGCTCGTCATGCGGTCGCTCGTCGGGGCGGGCACGCCGAAAGGGCTTCACGAGAAGCGCCGGGGCCTGCTGAGCCGTGCTTGCGACTCGATCGCCGCCATGATCGCCTCATTCATCGGTTTCTCGCGGCCCTCGCAAATGACCGCGGCGTTTTTCTCGCTCTTCATGCCGAGCTGGTTCATCGCGCTGATTCTCAGCGAATCGTCGCGAGAAGCCACTTCTTCAACAGCCTGTTAGGCGATCAGCGGTGGAGGCGAAGCCGACATCTGTCTGCATCGCCGGGTTAGGCACGCGATTTGGTCGATCAAACATGAATGCCTCCCGGTTCGATATGGAACGACTCGAATTCATCTGAATCGTCAAACACACGCAATGCGTAGCCACCATCGAATCGAAGAGAGATACTCTTCGGCGGTTCAACTTCTGTCGAAATCACATTACGAGACAGACAAACATGGAGCCTATACGCGTCACGATCCCATGGCAACTGACTACGTTCCTGCGAGCGATCAACAATCTCATTGTCTGGACCACGGAGTTCCCATTTGCATTCCAGTTGAAGACTCGCCTTCGGATCATCGAAGTGAAGCTGCAATTCGTGCAGCCCAATTCGAATTTGAACCAGAGTCGCACCATGAAACATGGCGAGGTCTAAATTGTCAGATACTCCGTTCACGATTGCCCTTCGTCTGCCTGACGCCGTTGTGCTTCAGCAGCGCCGCGGAGCGGCGTCCGCTGCAAGCGCTTGCTAGGCATGCATCTCTTCATCGCTGATCATCCATACGTGGTGAGTTCCATGCCAAGGCCGAGCTCTCCCGCTGCCCTGAGCAATGGAGCCGGGAAGCAATCCGTTTGGACCACTACATCATCGCTGCCAATCCTCAGCTCACTTGGAAAGTCCAGGACGAACCAGCTCAGCCCGGGCAGGCGTGCCGCCCTCCGCAGTGCCGTCTCGTGCTTAGCGAGGAACTGCATCGCATCCTCAACTTGCCTAGGTAGGTCCGACCACTCCGCTTCGGACACGGTGACACAGATTCCAGAGTTGGTTTGGCGCTCTCCGTCGGGTTGCGATCGCCTACGTGGCTCGCCACGCCGGAAGATGCTGCTCGGTTCGAAGAGCTTCATCTGCAGGAGTGCTTCCACATCCAGATCTTCCCCGATGATCCTCAAGGTGCACACCCGTGTCTGCCTAACGGTTGGGGCGATCAGCGGTCGGGCGAAGCCCGATCCGTCGCATCGGCTTGTTAGGCATCCTTCTCCGATGTCCGCACTACGTTCAGCTTGGTGGTGTAGAGCCAGGGAAGCCCAATCAGGACAAAGGCAAGGATCGGACCCATCGCGGCACCAATGCTGAACGGAGCCAGTGCCATGTAGGAGAGGAACATCCCGAGGAGCCCAAGCCGGACTCGGCCGGGAACGTAGACCCGGGATCGGCACTGAACACACCCAACACCGTTCGTCGACAGCAGCATCGCGAAACGACCGATGGGCGTTGCGGCTTTCTGGTGCAAGCAGGTCATTCTGTCTCCTGGTTGTGCAGATGGCATGGTCCGCCTAACGCCGATTAGACGGGTCTGTATAGCGACGCGTCTGTTGCGTGCTCGTCCGTCTAACGGATCGGGCGGATCGGGTTTGAAAGCGCATCTGGTATCGGCGAGGTGGGTTACGTCAGGTGCCTGGCGGGGGCGAGGTGGATGGACAGACCTGTATAGCATGCCGTGCGAATCGTGGCGAGGTGGGCTGGCGCCGGCGGTCGGTAGAAGCTCTTGAGTGTGCTACTCGAGGGATGAGGCCCATGGGGTTAGCGCGGCGCGCCATGGGGCTTCCACTCCCTGGAAGTTTTCTTGGGCGGCGAGTGAGTCATGGGCCATCAGGGCGACGAGGGTGCGCGAGAGTGGGTGTAGTTCTCGGGCGCCGCGCAGGATGGCCAGTTTGGAGTAGCCCAACGCGAGCTGGAGGTTGCCGCCCTTGAGGGCTCGGGCGAGGGCTTCTTCGAGGTCTGCGACTTGGAGTTCGGTGGCGGTGACTTGCGCGTCGGACGCGAAACGCATTGCGAGGCGCGCGAGGTCCAGGAGTTCTTCGTCCAGGCCGTCCCCCCGCGACCTGTGCACTCGTTCCGCCCGTGTCGCGGCGACTTCGTAATGACCGAGCGACAGGTCAGCCCAGATGCGGTCCTCGGGGAGGGTCGCGAACAAGCCGCGCACTGTGAACGTGCCGGCAATGGCTGCGCCGAGGAAACCGATGACAGCGATGACACGCAGGCGTTTTCGAAATCTACTCGCCCATTCAGAGTCGCCGGCGGCGTGGATGATGAAGTCGACGCGGCGGCGGGTGGAGAAGTGGCGCCAGCCGCCGGAGTCGCGGTCGCGCGGGCCGACGCGTTCGAGGGCGGAGATGAGGCCTTCGGGGTCATTCAGGAGCTGGAGGCTGAAGAGGTCGGCTTCGAGTTCGAAGCGACGGGACATCCAGCCGAAGGTGAGGGCCCAGGCGGCGAGGGTGGCCAGCAGGGCGGCGGAGGTGAACCAGGGGTTGGCGTCGGCCAGAGCCATGGCCTGGGTGAGCTGGTCGGCGCCGAGGAAGAAGGCCAGGGCCCAGGCGACGAAGATCCAGACGTGGTGGCGCAGGGCGTGGCCCATCTCGTGGCCGAAGACGGACGCGAGTTCGCGCAGGGAGAGGACGGACAGGAGCGAGTCGGAGAACAGGACGACGCGGCTGCGGGCGGAGACGCCGACGATGGCGGCGTTCGCCATCAGGTTGCCGGTGCGCCAGATGAGCAGCTCGCGGGCGCGGAAGGAGGCGCGCTCGGCGACGCGTTCGAGCACGCTGCGCTGGGGGCTCGGTGGGATCGGGAGGGTCTCCCAGGTGTTGCGCATCAGGATCGGCAGGACGAGCGCGAGCAAGGCCAGCAGGACCAGCATGAAGAGGCTGTTGATCAGGGCGACCTGCTCGACATGCACGCGCACGGTCTCGTTGATGGCCACGAGTCCGGAGAGGGCGAAGTAGAGGCCGATGGGAAGCAGCGCGGACAGGAACATGCGCAGACGGAACGAACGTAGCGCGCGGCGCTCGTGATCGCGGTTGTCGTGCACGCGCGCTTGCGCGTCGATGACGAGTAGCTCGAAGACGAGGTAGGGCGCCAGGGCCAGGAAGAGGCCGGGCTCGGGCCAGGAGAACATGCCCTGGCCGGCGGAGGTCCATTCGCGCGCGCTCTGCACCCAGCCGAAGGCGCACACCAGGATCAACTGCAGCAGTGGCGCCGACCAGCGCAGGATGCGCGTGACGAAGGTGGCGCGCGCGAACTGGCCCTTGATCAGGAGACTCTGCGCCAGTCGGGAGAGCGCGTGGGGAACGGACATCAGACCCACGAAGGCCCACGGCATGTTCCAGCCGGTCGTGATGCGCTGTTCGCCGAGGGCTTCTGCGCCGAGGACGATCAGAATGTGGAGCAGGTAGCCCATGTGCCGCCGGTGAAGGCCACATGTCCCTGCGTTTCCACGGGGCCGGTCAGCCACAGCTGGCCCGCCTCATCGCAGTCGATCGTCAACGTGCCGCCGGGTTGGCTCACCGCCACAGGCCACGCCAGGCCCCAGCGCTCCACCGCGGTCCAGGCCGATGCGGCGGAGCCCGTGCCGCAGGCTTCGGTCGGGCCGACGCCCCGTTCCCAGACGCGAATCTCCAGGCCGTCGCCGGCGCGCGTCACGAACTGCATGTTGATGCCGCCGGCGACTTCCTGCTGCAGGCGAGGGCCGAGCTCATCCAGGGAGGCGTCGTCGAGCGAATCCAGGCACAGCACCGCGTGCGGGTTCGCGAGCTCGACACGCGCGAACGTCGGCGCGCCGGGAAGATCGGCGAGCTCCAGTGCGGGCAACGAGGTCGGGCGTCCGAGGCAGACCTCGACGCGCAGCGAGTCTCCCGCGCCTTCCCAGCACACGTCGCGTTCACCACCGTCGGTCTCGATCAACGCCGCCGCGCCCGTCAGCACACCCTCTTGCACGGCCCAGTGCACCATGCACATCAACGCGTTGCCGCACGCTTCAGGCCGCGTGCCGTCCGCGTTGTGGATGACCATGCGCAGGTGCCCGGCGCGCGCACCGTCCATGACCCACAGAAGTCCGTCTGGGATGAATCCGAGTTCCGTTTCGCAGGCAGCCTGCGCGTGCTCTGCGGCGTCGAGCGGCAACGCCTGCCCGCGCGCATCGATCAGGTAGAAGCGGTTCCCGGCACCCGAGATGCAGAGTCCGCGAGCGGTCCACGCAGCGAGCGGTAGAGCTGTCGTCATGGTTGGCGAATATAGGGCCTTGGAGTGGGCAAACTCTAGGGGATCTCGGGCAGGATCTTCTGCGTATTCTTGAAGTGCATCTTGGCTAGCCGCGGGAGCACATCCGCGCCGTGGGTGCGTACCAGCTCGCGGCCCGCTTCGTCGACCTGGGCGCCCGCACCTTTACGTAGTTCCGCGCCGTATTCCGTCGACAGGTCCTGCATGCAGGCCAGGAACTCCTGGCGCGCGATCACGCTCGCGGCGGCCACGGCGGGGTTGGCCTCCGCGCGCGGCGCCTGCTCCAGGCGCACCGGTGCGCCCCTGAGCGCCCTCAGCATGACACTCTCGTGGGCGAACTGGTCGACGACCACCCGCAGCCGCCCGTCGTCGGCGCCATGGCGCCCCGCGAGGGTCTCTATAAGGTCGCGCACGGCGCGCCCGTGCAGGTCTGCGAGAAGCGGGTTCAGGCCGCGGTAGGTCGGGTAGACGCGGTTGTACTCGGGCGGGTCGAGGCGCTGTATCGAAAACGGGACGCGCGAGCGCAGCCACGCGCCGAGCAGGCCGGCGCGCTTGTCGGTCAGGCGCTTGCTGTCGACGATGCCGGCCTCCTTGATCTCGGGCACGTCAGCCGGCTCCAGGTAGACGGCGCACACGACCAGGGGGCCGAAGTAGTCGCCCTTGCCGGTCTCGTCCGAACCGATGACGGGCTCGTCCACGCGCGCTAGTTGAAGCTCGGCCGCACTGGCCTGCGGCGCTGCCTCGAGCGCGATACTCGTGTAGGCGGCCAGGAAGGCCTCCGGCTCCGCGCTCTGGATCACGAACTTGCCCGACTTGTAGAGCGTCGCAACGGCGCCCTCGCCCTTGACGCTGAACAGGGCGTGGGGAACCGTCCGGAACTCGAACGCGCCCTGAGCCAGGCGCTCCTGCAGGGGACCCTGTTCGGGTGCCGGTACCTTGACGACGAGAGTCTTCTGGGCCACGGGCTCAAACGTTACGTAAGATGCGGGCTCATGTCGCGCGAGGAAACAGAGTTCGATACGGGTGTGACGCCCGCGCAAGTGGACCCTGAGCGTCCGCGCCCCTTCGACACGCCCTGGGGCTCGTTCGCGCTCTACACGGTCGAGTCGCGCCTGGTCGCCGCGCAGAGCTTCTGCCCGCACATGCTCGGTCCCCTGCTCGAGGGCTCGCTCTCCGGGGACGAGATCGTCTGCCCCTGGCACACCTGGCGCTTCTCGCTCACCACCGGCGTCTGCACGGACTGCCCCAACGGCGAGCAGCCGGCTGGCCTGCAGTTCTGTGCGCTGCACATCGGCCCAGCTGGAACCCTGGTCATGGGCCCTCCCTCGTCGACCCCGGCCTCGCTCGACGCCAGCTGAGGCCAGCGCGCCCTCTTCCCCGGGGCAAGTTGGGGACAATCTGGGTCGGCGACCGCGGAGGTCCGTATAAGATCCGAGCCCGCACCCCTTCGTTTTTTTAACCCCAGATCAGGTACTTCCCGTGGCGCGAGTCTACGAATCCATCCTCGAAGCCATCGGCAACACGCCGATGGTGCGCATCCAACAGGTCGGTCGCGAGACCGGCTGCGAGATCCTGGCCAAGTGCGAGTTTCTGAACGCCGGTGGTTCGGTGAAGGACCGCATCGGTCGCCGCATGGTCGAGGAAGCCGAGCGCAGCGGACGCATCAAGCCTGGCGACACCTTGATCGAGCCCACCTCCGGTAA
>JBLHKW010000219.1:0-6460 GCA_047618565.1 Planctomycetota bacterium | reverse complement strand
AACGTCACCACGCCGACCCTGAATCCGGTCGGAGGCGAGAACCGGCTCACCTTCTCGGACCTCGACCTGACAAGCCTGGCGGACGGCGCACTCAGCCTGCAGGTCACCGTCGAGGACACCTCGGGCAACTACGTGGACTTCCTCGGCAACGCCGCCCTCAAGGACACCGTGCTCGGTATCGCGAGCGGCACGCGCGTCTTGGCTGGCCCTGACAACGCCGCCAACGTCATCAACGCGGCCTCGGCAACGAGCGTCTTCGTGCGCATCGACATCGACGCGAGCGTGCTCGCCACGGATGTGATCGCGCTCAGCGTCAACGACGGCGCAGCGCCGCTGGTATTCGAGCGCTCGGGCGTCGCCGGCCCGGCCAGCGTGAACTTCGCTGCCTTCGATTCGACCACCCTTGCCGATGGAGACCTGGTGCTGGACGTCGAGCTGCGCGATCAGGCAGGCAACGTTCAGCAAGCAGCCCCGCTCGTGGTCCACAAGGACAGCGCGATCCCCACAGCGCCTGCCATGGTCGACGTTCCGACCGGTGCCAACAATCCCGGCGGCTTCGTCAACGCCATCACCCAGAACTCGGTGACGATACAGCTGCGCGTGGGAGCAGGCGACGATCCCGACCGCTCGGTGCGCCTGAGCGTGCGAGACTCTGGCGGCGCGGAGATCCTGCGCAACCGCGCAGCACCCGATGCAAATCAGCTGCTCGCCTTCTCGGGCCTCGACCTGAGCGGTTTCCAGGCCGGCACGATCACCCTTGAGACCACGGCGAGCGACACGAGCGGAAACGTCTCGACCACGACGCTCGGTACAGCGGTCCTGGATCGCTCCATCGTCGGTCCGGATTCCGCGCTGATCCCGGCCGGGCCCGACAACGACCAAGACGTGATCAGCGCCGCGATCGCGGCAGCAGTTCCGTTCCACATCGCCTTCCCCGCCGGCAGCGTAGCGGGCGATCAGGTCGACGCATCACTGTCTGACGGAGCGATCACGCTCGATCTGCCGCTTGCGTCGATCCCGGCCGGGGGAGCCGACCTGATCTTTGCGTCGGTGGACACCACGACCTTGAACGACGGAGTCATCCAGCTGGTCGGCTCGGTGCGCGACATGGCCGGCAACTCGATCGCGATCGGCCCGTTCCCGTTCACGAAGGACACCATGGTGCCGGGTGCACCAATAGCCACACACGTTGCGGCCGGCGCAGACAACGGGATCGACACGGTCAATCTCGCCTCGGTAGCAGCGGTCAAGGTCGAGGTAGAGTTGCCCGCGACCTACGATGGCACGGAACAGGTACTCGTGCGCATCACCGATAGCCAGGGTATGCCCGTCGCATCTGCATCGCTCACGGCGCCGCTCGGCGGTGGGCTGCTCAGCTTCGTGGGGCTCGATGTGAGCGGACTTCTCGATGGGTCACTGGGCCTCCTGGTCGAGGTGACGGACCTGAACCAGAACCAGGATAGCTACGCGGGTACGTCCGCGCTCAAGGACACGCTGCTTCCGCCGGCCCCGGATTCGTCCGGAATCAGTGCGGGAGCCGACAACGACGCGGACACGATCAACCTCGCGTCGCAAGACGCCGTGCAGGTTCAGGTCTCCCTGCCCGCTTCCACGGTCGGCGATGAACAGGTGACGGTCTCCCTGCGCGACGGCGCCAACCCGACGGTCGCCTCGGGCGCGCTGACGGCGCCGGCCGGCGGCGGCGTGCTCAATTTCTCCGGCATCGACACCAGCAGCCTGTCCGACGGCCCGATCAGCGTGGCCGTACACCTTGTCGACGGCGCCGGCAACGAGATCGACAATCCCGGAACGAGCGCACTGAAAGACACCATGGCGCCCGTGGCCGATGCAGCCGCTGTCCTGCCGACGGTCGCCAGCGCGCTCGACACGGTCACGGCCTTCGAGGCCAGCGCGGTCTCGGTTGAGATCACCTGGGGCTCGGATGTGACGGGCCTCGAAACGGCCATCGTGCGCTTCACGGATGGAGTCGTGACGGTCGCCTCCGCGCCCTTCAGCACGGCGCAGACCACGGTCAACGGGTTCGACTTGAGCTCGCTCGCCGACGGCAGCCTCGAGCTCTCGGTCGCGGCGGTCGACAGCGCCGGCAATGCGACCAACGTCATCGCGACGACCGTGCTCAAGCGCAGCCAGCGCACAGCAGCGCGCCTGGCATTCGTCGCGAACGCCGGCGACGATACCCTGAGTGTGCTCCACGTCGAGGACGGCGACGGAGCGCTGCGCTCCGCCGGTTACGGCCTCACCGGGAGCGAGCCGGTCGCGCTGGCCGTCCGTTACGACTCGCGCTTCGTCTACGTTGCCAACCGCGCATCGAACAACGTTTCCGCCTTCAGTGTCGACCCGACCGATGGCGCCCTGGCGGCGCTGGGTGACACGCCGGTTGGCGCGGAAGCGGTCGCGCTGGCCATGCACCCCTCCAGCGATTTCCTGTTCGTGGCCAGCCGTGGCTCGAACCGCGTCGACTCCTTCCGGATCGACTCCGCACTCGGCACGCTCACACCCGCCTCGACGAGCAATGCCGGCAGCGCGCCCGACACACTCGTCGCGGACCCCTCGGGCCGCTTCCTGTACGCGTCCGACCCGGGCTCCAACGAAGTCTGGACCTATCAGATCAATCCCGTGTCCGGCGCGCTCTCCGCGGGAGTTGCCCTGGCGCTGGGAGCCGCTCCAACCGGCCTCGCTGCCCACCCCTCAGGCCTCTACATCTACGTGGGAACGGACGCCCTCGTCACGCCCTACGCGATCGATGCCAGCACCGGCGCACTCAATCCAATGACCCCGATCGCGGCGGGTACGGGCGCCGTGCGGCCGCTCGCAGGGCCCGACGGCCGCTTCCTTTACGCAGCCTCGGACGGGGATAGCCGGCTGCGTGCGTTCAGCATCACGGCTGGAGACCTGGCCCAGGCTGCGGCGCCGCTCGACCTCGTTGCCATTCCCTCAAACCTGGAGATCGATCCGTCCGGCAACGTGCTCTATCTCAGCAGTGCGCAGTCCGGAGAGGTCCAGGCCTTTGACCTGGACCTGATCAGTGGCGCCCCGGCGCCCGGTCAGCGGCAGCGCGTACGACCCGGCGCGACAGCAATCGCGATCGGCGCGGATGGCAGCGGAGTGCAACGCACGTCGCGCTTCCTGTACGCCGTGAACAGTTTCAGCGTGACGGTCGCAAGCTATACGATCGACGACAGTACGGGCGACCTCGCCGCCAACGGCCCGGCGGCCGCCATCGGGGCATTGCCCCAGGGCCTGGCCATCATGCCCGACGCCGCCTTCGCTTTCGTCGTGAGCGAAATCAACGAGACCGTCACACGTCTTCAACTCGGCGCCGTCAGCGGGCAGCCGACGGTGATCGGCGCCCATCCGGTCGGGACCCGCCCGGCGGGCCTCGCGCTCGATGGCTCGGGGCGCTTCCTCTATGTCTCCAACAGTCTCGACGACACGCTCTCGATGCTGAGTGTCAATCCCCTCACCGGCGACCTGGCGCAGATCGCAGCACCGATCGCGACGGGGACCTTGCCCGGCACGGTCGCGGGCGACCCCACGGGCCGGTTCATCTACGTGATCGAGCGCACCACCAACAGCCTGGCCAGCTACGAGATCGACGCCGACACGGGCACGCTCAGCCCGACGAGCGTTCCGAGCGTCCCCTCCGGAGGCCTCACTCCGGCCAGTCTCGCGGTGCATCCGTCTGGTCGCTTCCTTTACGTGACCAACGGTGGATCGACGAGCGTCATGGCCTTCGACATCGACGCGGCGACCGGCAACCTGACTCCCGTCGCTGCCACGCCGACGGGCAGCCTCCCGGGTCCGGTGGCGATCACTCCGGGCGGAGAGTTCTTGCTCGTCGGAAACCGCAGTTCGGGCGACATCTCGGTCTACGAGATCTCGCCGGCCAACGGCACTCCGGTCGCCGTTCCCGGCTCACCGACGACCGTGGGTACTTCCCTCGGTTCGCTCTCGGTCGACCCCACCGGCCGCTTTGTGCACGCCAGCGACTCTGGCGGACCGGGCATCGCCACGTTCTTGCTGGACCTCTCCACCGGCACTCTTTCCGCGGGTGGTGTGCAACTCGCTGGTGAACAGCCGAGCGGGCTGGGCGCAACCGGATCGATTCAATAGCTCCTCAGTCCTCCGAACTGCTCGAGAGAATGTACCGGAACACGTCCGTGTAGCTCAGCAGGCCCACGAGCTTGCCGTCCTTGACCACGGGCGCGCGCCGGACACCCACCATGCTCATGACGGAGACCGCCGTCTCCAGGCTCCATTCGGGTGCGAGCGTGATAGTCGGGCTGGTCATGGCGTCTTCGACCATCGTCGATTCCAGGGAAATGGCCTCATCGAAGAGGTAGCCGATCATGTCCTTCTGGGTGATGATGCCCAGACCGCGCGCGGGGTCCTTCAGGTCGACGATCAAGCACGTGATGTTCTCGTCGCGCATCGTCTGAGCCGCGCTCGTGAGCAGGCTGGTGGGCAGCACCGTGCGCACCTCGCGCATCATCAGCTCCTCCACGGGGATGTCCCGGAATGTCTTCATGTAATGGCCTTCCTTAACTTCGTGATTCGGTGAATGTGCGGGTGCGATGGAATCCCCTCGGCGCTCAGGATCCGGAGGTGATCTCCCCGGTCTCGGCATCCCTTCGGAAGATGCCCCCGGCTCGTGTGCGATCGATCGAAAGAACGGCATCGCCGATCTGGATTTGCACGCCTGCATGGACCTGCTTCTCCACGCGTACGAAGGGAGCCGGGCCGGAAGCCATGGCTGCCTCGATCGTTCGCTTGCGGTGCTCGACGAGGGTTATGCGCTTTTGCATGTCGCGTCGTGCCTTCATCGCGGCGCGCACCGCAGTCGCTTGCAGGCGGGTCAGGGAACCGCCGACGCGCTTGACGTTATCGAGCCCGCACTTGCGCTGGAGCTTCTTGAACTTGCCCGCGAGGAGCGCCTGTTCGCTGCATGCTCGTGCCATTTCTCGCGCCAGCTCTGAATTCTTGCCGACCCGCACATGGGTTTCTGCGCCCAGCGCTGACCCGAGCTCGAGCGCCCAGAGTCCGGTGGCGGCGGTGTAAGTTCCGCCGCGCATCCGACCACCTCCCTCGCGCGCCAGGATCGTCCCGCCGGATTCGATCGCACTGTTCGTGTCCGCCTCGAGGATCACGTCGCCGCGACAGCGCACAGTCGCGTTCTGGAAGTACTTTGCCCGGATCTGCGACCTCGCGTTGACCACGCCGTCCTGACCCGCGACCACGCCCATGCGCACTCGCAGGGAATCGCCCGCACTGACATCGGCGTCCTCCACCATCCCGTCCACATCGATGTCCTGGCGCGCGTGGACACTGAACCCACTGCGCACGGTGCCCTTGACATGCACACTGCCCTGCACGTCGATGTTCCCGATCGAGAGGTCCACATCGCCCTGTATCTCGAGCAGATCACTGACCTTGAGCGTGCCATCACTCGCGACCCGGACGACCCCGGCCAGCTCGGCGAAAAGGACCAGGGTGTCGTCGGCCCCTGGATCACAGCGGATGCCGCTGCCCACGCTGACCCCTGCAGCGCTCGGTGAAGTCGGTTCGATGGGCTCACCATCCACGCCGGTCCCGGGAACGCCCGTCTCAGCTGGATACCAGATGCCCAATCGGTCACCGACCTCGACGCTGTGCAGTCCACCGCGCTCGCGATAGTCGACCTGTTGCGAATCCGCGTCCAGGGTGCCGATGCGCTGTTCCGGATCAAAGTCGAGCTCGACCCGTGTGGCACGGCCGGGCACGGGCGCAGTACCGGATGCGATGCAGACCGGCTCGCCATCGGTGCCATCGGCGATGGCCCGGTCGAGCGCCACCTGGTCCAGACCGAACACCACGCCGAGCTCATCCAGTTCGGCAGCAACGACGGCAGGCACCGCCGAGCTGTCGAGCACCAGATGAGCATGCAAACGATCGGTGTCGATGCGAAGCGCTCCCACGGCCGGTATTCTAGCAGATCGTCAGGAGCGGAGCCCGACCCTGTGGCGGCATCCGGTACACTTTATCATCGGACTGCCTGACCGATACGGATGCCGAGATGCTCGCTGCGGTTGCCCTGCCGCGGAGTCCAACTACGATGGAGCGATGATCTCCACTCGAACCCAGACTCTCGTCTTCTGGGCGCTTCTGCTGTGCGCATCCGCATCCCTCGGCTACTGCGGTTGGCCCGCGTTACTCGAAGCCACCGCGCCTCCTGAAACGCCCGCCCCGGAGCCTACCGGAGAGCCCTACGCGGATGATTACCGGCACCTGACGTGGCTGCTGCGCGAGAAGTGGTCCTGGCTGGAATTGCGCGAAGAGCAGGGCCTGGACCTCGAGAAACTGGAGCGCGAGGCGATCGCCATCTGCGAGTCCGAGCCCGGAGATCGCGGGTTCTTGCGCGGACTCACACGCTACATCGCGGGCATCCATGACGGGCACGGTG
>JBLHKW010000218.1:0-6525 GCA_047618565.1 Planctomycetota bacterium | reverse complement strand
CACGGGGCCGCGTTCGGGAATTGCGGAGGGCGCAGCCCGAGGCAAACCCGTACGGACGATCCTGCGGATCGTCCGATAGCGGAGAGGCGACCCTTACGGGTCGTCGAGGATGCCAACGCGCGAGAAGCACCACCAGAAGCCGAAAGGACGGCGAAGCCGGCCGGTCGTCGCGTTTGGGCCGCGTCTTCATGAATTATTCGGGCTAGCCCGGTCAGTCCCCGCTGCCCTTACTTCAGCGTCAGGGCCGGCATCTCGTAATCCGCCGGAATGTCGACGCCCATCAGGTCGAGCACCGTCGGTGCCAGGTGCATCACGCTCACGCCGTCTGCGGGCAGCTCGACCGGGCGGTTGCAGAAGAAGATACCGGTGACTACGTCCGGGGAGTTGGACGCGTGGTCGCCGGACCAGTTGTTCTTGTTGTCCGAGTACAGGTCGCCGAGGACGATCTTGCCGCCCTCTTCCTGCAGCTTGATCTTGCCGAAGACGGTCGACCAGGACGTGCGGTAGTTGCGCGCGAAGCCCAGCATCAGGTCGGCGCACTCGTACTCCGCGGTGCCCCAGGGCCCGTCGTACAGGTCCTTCATGATGATCGCGTCGTAGCCGACATGTTCGCCAGTCTGCGAGTCGACCTCGGCCAGGAAGTCGGCGCGGATGCGCTCAAGTAGCTCCGTGGCCTCCTCGAGCTTGACGATGCCGCCCGGCTCGCGGCCCTCGAGGTTCAGGAACAGCATGCCCAGGCCGAGGCTGTAGGCCTGGGTCTTGCTCCAGTCGGGATAGGCGTAGACCACGCCGCCGTCGCTCTTCTTGACGCCCGGCTTCAGGAAGAGATAGCCCTTCTCCGCCAGCCAGTTGTTGACGTTCAGACCGCGACGGTAGCTCGTGAAGCCGTGGTCGGCGCACAGCATCAAGGTGTCGTCGGGCTTCAGGCCCTCGTCCATGACGCGCCCCACGATGCGATCCGCCTGGCGGTAGATGGCGGGGATGATCTCCTTCAGCGCGACCTGCTGACCAAAGAACGGAACCTCGCGCGCCGACTCCACCGGATCGTGCATCGGGTGCTTGTCGTCGTAGTACTTGTACATGATGTGCTGCACGCGGTCGGTCGTGCTGAACACACTGAACAGGATGCTCCAGTCATCGCGGCCGAGGGTCGCCATGGTCATCTTCTCGCGCCAGCCCATGGTGAACTCGATGTCCTCCAGGAAGGCGTCGATGTCCAGCTTCTCGTCCTTCATCTGGTTGGTCATGCACGCCCAGCCCAGGGTCTCGAAGGGGCTTCCGATCCACTCGACCAGGTCGGCCGAGAAGGAGTTCGGTTGGCTGATCGGCTGCCAGAAGGGCGGGTTCGCGGGATCGATCTCCAGGCTGTTCACGTAGAGCTCGAGCGGGTCGTTTGCACTCACGAGTCGCACGCGCGTCACGGAGCTGACGCGGATCAGCGGGTTGATCTGGAACTCCGGGTGGTACCAGTCGGACCAGTCGCCCTCCGCCAGGTCCTCGCTGCGGCCACCGATCGTGACCCGGATCTTGTCCCCCACGCGCTCCATCACGAGCGGCGTGCTCGTGCGGTGGTCGTGATCGTTGCGATCAAAGTCCTTGAGGTCGTCCTTGAACGCCTTCTGCTTCTCGCGCAGCTCGCGGCTCTCCTTCCAGCCCAGGTCCTTGTCCTCGAGCTGCTCCTCGAGCTCGGCGGCTGCGCGCACGAGCTTGTCGCGCTCCCAGAAATTCACGGGCCCGTACAGATCGGTCTGGACCTTGCCGTCGCGCTCGTCGACGCGGAAGGTGAAGCCGGAACCGGACGAGCTCGCGTCGCCCTCGGGAGCACGCGAAAGCTCGAGGTCGTCCGTCGTGTAGATGAACCACTCGCCGTTCAAGGCGGGACGCACATCGGGCAAGCCGAGCCCGCCGAGAACGCGCGCACCCGGTACGGTCGGCTGATCGAAGGCGAGCGCGGCGTCCAGCACCACGGACTCGACGCCCGCACGTGCGGCCACGGCCCAGAAGCCCTCGGCAGTCACCTTGTTCTCGTAGACCCCCGGAATCTCGCTCGGCACGTAGGAACCGGCATGGTCAACGCCCCAGACGCCAGCGCCCGCGAGCGACGCCGCCAGGAACAGGGCGATGCCCTTCTTGACCCGCAAGAGGACCGCAAAGACGATGAAGAAGGCGATGAACACGACACCGCCGACTCCGCCCCCGAGCATCATCGGGTCCGTCTCCACGAGCCACTTCATGACGCCCGTGTGGTCGAAGGTCTCGATCTTCTTGGTGGTGCCCGGCACGATGTGGCCAGCCGCGGGCACCGGGCCCACGGAGACAAGGTTGCGCACCAGGAAACTGGGCACGCCGTTCTTGGCCGGACTGATGCCCGTGTTGAGCGCCGCCCAGCCCGCAGCCGACTCGGCCGGGTTGGTGGACCTGAGCGGGGCGAACGTGCCCTGCTCCGCCAGCTTCGCCAGATTCGGGAGCTGTCCGGCCGCCATGAGCTCGCCGACCGTCGTGGCGTCGGCGCCATCGAAGCCCAGGACGATCACCCGTCCGTCAGAACTGGCACTTCGTGCGACACCGGGCGTGCCCAGGAGGGTCAGTAGACCGGTGATGAGGAAGGCACTACGAAGCAGGGAGCGTGTATGGGATTTCATTCCGGAGGGGCGGGTGTGGGGCTAGTGAGCGCTGGCGGGCGGCGCTAAGATCGACGGAATAATGAGGGTGCCGCGAACCGATCGACTGGTCCCTGTGGGCCAGGGACAACGGGTCCCGATGGACCAGGGGCGAAAGCTCCCTACGGGCCAGGGTGCAGCCCGAGAAGCCAAAGCCCGAAGATTCGGGGCCGTGAGGGTAGGAGACACGCGCCGCGCATGTCAATCGCGTGGCCGAGCGGCCCTGGGCTGGCTTTCCGGGGTGCTGGTCATGGCGCTGTTTATCGGCTGGGCGGTCTCCCGGACTGGACCCGCACCGACGGCCGCCTTCCCATCCCCCGCCACCTCGGATCCCGCCGGGCCCGCTGGCTCCCGGAACATGGACGCCCCGACGGGCACGGCCAGGACCCAGAGCCCGAAGAGCCGCGCGGGGCAGCTCCCTGATCCCGCTCGGGGGAATGTGCTCGGAGAGGACTTCGCCAAGGCCTACGTCGGCCACGGGGTGATCCGTGGGCGCGTACAGGTCAGCGCCGGGCTCGATTTCCCGGAGCGCTGGGAGCTGGTCCTGGAGCCCGCTCGTTTTCTCGAGGGTCGGGAGAAGGCCGTCTCGCGCGTGATCACCATCACGAAGGGCGAGCGCGAGTTCGAGGTGACCGACCTGCCCCTGGGCGGGTACGACGTCTCGGCCAGATCGGCTGGGATGAACGGCAATCCGGTGCCCGTTCTGCTGTACACGGTCGCGGGACGTCCCGACCTGCCGGGAGCGCGCTACAGCTACGTGATCCTGGATCTGACCCCGGCCGGTTTTGTGGACGGTAGCATTGTGAATGGAAGAGGCATGCCGGTGGGCGACCTGCCGGTGTCGCTGACGAGCCCGAAGACCCACGAAGTGCTCGAGACCACGACGGACCCGGCGGGCAACTTCATCTTTCCCTTAGTGCTCGATGGTGAGTACGAGATCCTCTTCGGTGATCCGGACCGGCCCCTGCGTCCGGTCGAGTGGTTCACGTTCAAGGCGCCCTCGATGCGCTATCCGGAGCGCGAGGTACCGGCCTTTGTCGACGTGACGTTCAGTGTCTTCGACGAGCGCAGACACCCGCTGGCGGACGCCAGCGTCCGTGGCTACGGCGACCCCGGTGGGACGATCGACCTCGTCACCGATATGGATGGCAGCGCGCTCGCGCGCTTTCTGGCACCTGGCCGCTACCGGGTGAAGGCCAAGGATCGTGCGGGGCAGCTGGGCAAGGTCGACTTCGAGATCTTCGCCAACGACGGTACGAAGCAGATCGAGATCGTGACCAAACCGTGAGCGCGGTCGGCGGCGTTGCGCCCGCGCGCGTTCGAGACGTGCTGCGCCTGGCCTGGCCTCTGGTGCTGTCGTACGTGTGCAACAGCCTGTACCGGGTCAACGATCAGTACTGGGTGGGCGACCTCGGGCCCGATGCTCACGCGGCGCTCGGTGGCTGCGTCTTCCTGCTGATCCTGAACTTCTCCTGCTACTTCCTGGTGATCGCAGGCGCCCTGCCACTCGTCGCAAAGGCCACCGGGGCGGCGGATCCCGAGACCCGAGACCGGACCGTGCGCCATGCCATGGCACTGGGCGCGATCCTGGCCCTCGTCCTGGGCGTGGTCGGTCGCAGCTTCACGCCGCAACTGATCGACGCGCTCGGATTGACCGATGGCACGGCGGTGATGGCGCGCTCGTACATGAACGTGATCTACGCCGGCACCCTGCCCATGGCCCTGGCGCCGCTCGTGGACACGGTCTTCATCGGAATGGGCAACACGTTGATCCCGTTCTTGCTGCAGCTCGTGGCCGTGCTGTCGAATTTCACCCTCAACCCCTGCCTGATCTACGGCTACGGACCGTTCGAGGAGTACGGCGTCGCGGGCGCGGCGATCGCCACGTGCATCTCGCGCAGTATCACGACCGTGTTGGGACTGATCATCCTCTGGCGCAGCTTCGGCGTGCACTGGATGCCGAGGCTCAAGCTGGAGCGCTCGCAGGCGTTGCAGATCCTGCGCATCGGGTTCCCTTCAGCACTCTCGATCACGATCTACGCGAGTATCTACCTGCTGCTCCTGCGAACCGTGATCACGGGCCTCGGGCGTGACGTCATCGCGGGACTGGGCATCGGGTTCAACGCCTTCGAAGGCGTCAGCTTCCCCCTGTACCTCGGCGTGGCCGTCGCCGGCTCGTCCATCATCGGACGCAACATGGGCGCCGGCTCGCGACCGGGAGTGATCGAGGCCGTGCGCAGTGTGCGCATCGTCGCGATCGTCATGGGCATCGCCGTCTCGCTCTTCTTCTACTTCGTGGCACCCAGCCTGGTGCGGTTCTTCACGACCGACGTCAGCGTGGCGCGCGAGGCCACCGGGTACCTGCGCATCCTCGCCTTCTCCCAGCTCTTCGTCGCCGTCGAATCGGTCAACGAGAAGTTCCTGCTCGGCGCCGGCCGCACCAAGCCGATCTTCTGGATCAGCGTGCCCGGCAACGCCCTGCGTGTACCGCTCGCCTGGGGCCTGGCCGTGGGACTGTCCTGGGGAGCAGCCGGGACCTGGTGGGCCATCAATGTCTCGACGTTCCTCAAGGCCGCCGCGTTCACCTGGATCGTGAAACGCGGCCACTGGATGGAACCGGACCCGGAATCCGACCCTGCCCCAGGCCCTGAACGGCGCATTGGCACCGACTGACCCGGCAGCGACGCGGACCCTCGATTTCACTTCCTCAGCGCCAACCGCCCCCTAGCAGCCCGTGGAAAAAGTCCCGTAGCGAGACGAAGCCATCTTCGTCGCAGCAAGGAGTGCGAAGTCGAGACGGCGGAGGCGGCCCTGTAGGGCCGCTGAGCACGGCTCGACGAGCACGACGCAGCGGCGGCGGAGAGGGCGAAGTCGAGTAGGGAGTTTATCAACGGGCTGCTAGACTTCTCCCCCATGGCCCCCAAACCGATCCTCGACCTCGACGCAATCGACCTCGAAACCGTCATCGCCGACCCGAACGACATCCGCAAGGTCCTGGCCCAACGCGGTCGGCTCTACATGCTGGACGGCATCCTGCACGAGGACAAAGAAGGCCAGGTCCTGGTCGGCTACAAGGACATCCGCTCCGACGATTGGTGGTGCGACGACCACTTCCCCGGCCGCCCCGTCTTCCCCGGCGCCCTGCTCATCGAGAGCGCCGCCCAGCTCGCCTCCTACGACTACATCCGCAACCGCGCCACCCGCAAGGACGGCAACGTAGGCTTCGGCGGCGTGGACAGCACCCGCTTCCGCAACGCCGTCCTCCCCGACTCCCGCGTGATCTTCGTCGCCAAACTCACCCGAGCACGCGGCACGATGTTCCGGTACGACACCCAGGGATTCGTCGACGGAAAGATCGTGTTCGAGTCGCACATCATGGGAGTGGTGTTTTAGGGATTGGGGATTGGTTGTTGGTTCGCGGCTTCCTCGGCCTCTACTTCCTCGGCCTCGGGATCTGGAGCAAAAATCGGGCCCGTCTCCGCCTTTGCCCCGCCACCACCGGCGTCGGCACCCAAAGGGTGCTACCGACACCGGCGGTGACGGGGCAAAGGCGGGCCGGGACACGAGCACCGAGGATGGGGCCACGCGGGGAATGTGGGCCGGGATTCGTGGGCTGGTATCGGGTGGCTTTGGATGCGGGTAATGCGGCGCTCATTTGGAGGCACTATTCGGTGCACGGCAATTGCATCCACTACGTTGGCGGGGCCAAGGAGCGGAAGTCTCTGGTTCGCGGCTTCCTCGGCCTCTACTTCCTCGGCCTCGGGATCTGGAGCAAAAATCGGGCCCGCCTCCGCCTTTGCCCCGTCACCCCCGGCGTCGGCACCCAAAGGGTGCTACCGACGCCGGCGGTGACGGGGCAAAGGCG
>JBLHKW010000217.1:0-6541 GCA_047618565.1 Planctomycetota bacterium | reverse complement strand
CGCGGGGTACGGCGCGGCCAGATCGAGATCCATGCCTGGTGCGTCATGACGACGCACTATCACCTCCTCGTCTACAGCCCGCGGGGAGAGCTCTCTGTGGCCATGGGCCGCGCTCAGAATGACTACGTGCGCCGTTTCAACCGTGGGCGCCAGCGAGACGGGCCGCTGGTACGCGGCCGATTCTTCTCGAAGCCCGTTCGGTCGATCGAGTACCGCGAGATCCTGGTGCAGTACATCGACGAGAATCCTGTGCAGGCGGGGATCGTGTCCAGGGCTGCCGATTATCCGCACGGCAGCGCGGCATCCTACTCGCATGGATCAGGGCCGCGCTGGCTCGCTCGCGAGTGGGTCGAGGAACTCGTCTGTCAACGGTTGGGACTTCGCAACTACGATCCGAGTCTCTACTCGCGCGCGTTCGCCACGGATTCCGCCGTGTACTCGTGGGAGTTGGTCGAGCGGCGCATCGCTGCATCCGACCGAACCCGTAACGTCGACCCGCTGGACCACCTTGTCCAGGCCGCGCCAGAGCGAGTTCTGCGCTGGTTGCGAGCCAAGGCCCGCCTGGCCGACGGGAGCTGGCCGGGCGTTCCCGTCTGCGATCCCGGTTCCGTAGCCCATGCGGTCAAGATCGGTCGCGAGCGCGCTCCAGGTTGGCTCGTGCGCCCGAGCCAAAAAGCGAGGGACGCCTGGGACGTACTCGAGATTGGCCTGCTACGAGACCTGGCTGGTGCGACCTACCAGGAGATCGGCACGCGGACTGGAAGCAGCGCCGAGACCGCCGCGCGCATTTACCGGCAGCACGCGGCGCTCATGCGCACGGATGACGAGTACGCAGCTCGCGCGGGCGAAGTAGCGCGGGTGTCGCTTCGCGGTGCGGGTTTCATAGCCCCGGGGCGGGGAATCCGTTGACGATGAGCGTGGCTCCGTACCGGGGCTGGTAACGCTACAGCTGCAACTCCGTCAGCCTGTCCGCCTGCAACTGCAGGGGTACCCTCTCAACCTCTTCGTGCCCCTTGAACAAGATCAGCGTACTGGTGCTCTCCGACGCTCTGAAGACCTGGGAGCGGCCTTCGAGCAGGATGCCGAGTGGGCTCGCGGATGCGGAGTCGCCGCTGTAGATCGTGACCAGGCTCTCTTCGCCATCCGCATCCAGCAGGCGGAAGAAGTCGGCCTTCTCTGGATCGCCGAGCTCGATGCGAGCACGGCAGCTGCGTCGGGTGACCAGTTCGAGGTTCTCGAAGTTAGCCCCTTCGGGAATCGGCTGGCGGTTGTCCCCGAAGTCGAGGCCGGGGCCAAAGAGATCCGCGTGGGTCATCGTGCTGGGTACGTCGCGCAGGACGAACTTGCCTTCCTCATCCGTGGTTACCGGAGAGGTGCTGATGCGGTCCTTGAACCCAGGTGTCTCCGAGAGCATCTGGCAAAGGGAGACGCTGACGCCGGCTGCGGGCTCACCGTCTGAATGTACGACGCGGCCACCCACTCGCGGGATGCGCTCCTCTTCGGGCATCTCGACCACCAGCCTAGCGGTGCCCGCCCGCACCGGATCGGTGCGCACGAAGCTGACGTTCTTCGTGTCGTGTACCGAGACGCGGTAGTCCTTGTCGAGCAGGCCACCGAGCTCGAATGCACCGTCCGAATCGGTCCAGACCCGACGCTCGCCGTCCTCGGTGACGGACAGCAGGGACTCGACGTCCGCGGCCACCGTGATCATGGGTCCGAAATCGCTCTCGATAGCCCCGAAGTGGGTGACGTCGGTGGTCCAGACCTGGGCCTTCTCGACCGGATTGCCGGCCGAGTCGAGGACCCGGCCGCGGATGCTGAGTGGTGAGCCGCCGAGGGTAAGCACGAGCGGGTCGGGCCAGGCGCCGTGCGTGAGGTTCGACACTCCCGAGCGCTCGAGCCGCGCCGGCAGCGATCCGGCCTTGATGGCCATCAGCACACCGCGTTTCCCGTCGCCGAACAATCGCAGGCTGAAGCGTCCATCCGCATCGGTCGTCCCGTTCGAGTACTCGAGCGCGACACGGGCGCCAGCGACAGGCTGGCCGACACCGTCGAGGACGATCCCATCCAGCTGCGTCAAGCCGTCCTCGACCGCTCCGAGGATGATGTCCAGGTTGGACGTCGGGCCGTCGGGTAGGGGCCGGATATCCTTCGCGAAGCCGGGGCATACGGTCACCAGCTTGCAGTTCTCCAGGCGCGGCGCATCCGGGATCTCGAACATCCCGTTCACATCGGACGTCGTCGACCAGAGCGGGATGCGTGCGTCCTCGAGCAGCTCGCTGAACCGTGAGCGGATCTCGTGCCCTACGTCAGCCGTGACAGTAGCGCCGGCGAGCGTGTTCCCCGCCGTGTCGAGTACGGTGCCCGCCAGGGGCTGGCGGTCTGCGATGACCAGTACATGTTCGGTCGTCGTGCTCTGCCGGAATGCGCTGCCGGGCTGCAACGCCGTGGAGTATCGCTCATCGAGGACCACGAACTCCCAAGTCTGGGGGTGATCGGTTGGGTCGACGAGGGTGGTCTCGAGGGTGAAACGTCCGTCGACACCCGTTCTCGCAGTCTGCTCGGACCCGGTGGGCATGTTAAATCTGCGCGACCGCTCCGTGTTCCTGTGGATTCCGACACGGACGTCGGAAGCTGGTGTCCCATCCACGTGCAGCACGCGTCCGCACACGGCACCCAACGCGGCCACCTGCTCTGGAGCCTCGGCGGCCGAGATGTGCGCGTCCTGGTCCTGGGCGGCGTCCACGCGGACAGATGCGACTGGCCCGTCGGGTGCTTCGGGTCCTTTGACCTCCCGGGCCGGTACCGGTTCCATCGCCGTTCTGGAGTCGGTGGCCAGGGCCTGCGGGGGCGCGACTCCGTCCCCGCTAAAGACCGAGATGGCGGCGACGCCGGTGAGGGTCAGCGCGACGACGACGAGTTTCAGTTTCGCATTCATGATCAGGGCTCCCGTGAAGGTTCCAATCGTCCATCCGCTTCCCCCGCGGGAGAGCGGCAACAGAGCGAGGAGCCAGGTCCCATTGCCATCCTCGAAGTCGCGGTTCAGTTGCGCGCGTAGCTTCGAGAGGGCACGGTTCAGTCGCGAGTCCACGGTGCGCACCGGTACGCCGAGCCGCCGCGCTATCTCGGCGGGACGTTTCCCTTCGAGATAGCGCAGCATGATCGCCGTCCGGTAGGGCTCATCGAGACCGCGGACAGCCTCGACCAGCTTGCGGTGCGTGTCGAGGCGTTCGAGAGTTTCCGCCGCGTCGTCCTGGTGCGTGTTGCCGTGGGTAACGTCGCGAGCGAGGTTGCGCTCGTGTGCGCGTCGTCGCCCGTCGCCTCGGTAGCGGTCACGGGCCAGGTTGCGCACCACGGCCGCCATCCAGCGCCGCAGGCCGTGAACGTCCGCGCCCCTGGGCTCGCGTTCGAGCGCGACGATCCAGGCCTCCTGGACCAGGTCGTCCGCGGCGTGCGGGTCGGCGACGAGACTGCGGGCCAGGTTTTTCACCCAGCCCGATCCGTCGAGCAGCTTCTCGAGGTCGGGGGACATGACTTCTGAGAGATCCATGGCCGCCGGACTCCAGCCTACCGCAAGTTTCCAGCCTTTTCGTTCAATCGGGGCCCAACGCCGGCCTGGGCGCCTCGCTTCCGTTGGGAGCGAGGCGCGCTTTGCTCATTCTCAGACCGCGATGGCGTGGGCCTCCGCCGCGCCGACCACGAAGAGCCCTTCGACACAATCGACCAGGGCGGTCTGACCCGCGGCCAGTCGGTTCGACAGGATCGCCTCGGCGATCGTGTTCTGGACATGCTTCTGGATGGCACGCTTCAGGGGGCGCGCACCGTACTCCGGGTCGTAGCCCTGCTCGGCCAGTTCGAGTTTTGCGGCCTCGGTCACCTCCAGGCCGATGTCCTGCTCCGTCATGTGGCGGGCCAGTCGCTTGAGCTGGACGTCGACGATGGAGCGAATCTGTGGTTTCGTCAGGGCCTCGAAGTGCAGGACCTCGTCGAGCCGGTTCAGGAACTCGGGTCGGAAGAACTGCTCGACCTGTTCTTGGTTGCGCAGGTTGCTGGTCATCAGGATCAGGGTCTGGGTGAAGTCGACCGTGCGGCCCTTGCCGTCGGTCAGGCGGCCCTCATCGAGCAGTTGCAGCAGCGTGTTGAAGACGTCCGGGTGCGCCTTCTCGACCTCGTCGAGGAGCAGGACGGAGTGCGGCTTGCGGCGCACGGCTTCGGTCAGGGCGCCGCCCTCGTCGTATCCGATGTATCCGGGAGGGGCCCCGATGAGGCGCGAGACGGAGTGCTTCTCCATGTACTCGCTCATGTCGAGGCGGATCATGTTGGCCTCGTCGTCGAACAGGAAGTCCGCGAGGGAGCGCGCGACCTCGGTCTTGCCGACGCCGGTCGGGCCGAGCATCAGGAAGGACCCGATCGGGCGAGATGTTTCCTGCAGGCCGGCACGCGCGCGGCGCACGGCCTGGGCGATGGCCATGATGGGCTCCCTCTGCCCGATCACGCGCTCGCCGACGAGCTCCTCCATGTGCATGAGCTTCTCGCGCTCGGTCTCGAGCAGGCGCGCCGCCGGGATGCCGGTCCAGCGGCTGACGATCTGCGCGATCATCTCGGCGTCGACGGCTTCGGGTAGCAGAGCACCCTCGGCCTGGACGAGCTCGAGCTTCGCGGTGGCGGATTCGATGTCGGCTTCGGTCTCGGGCACCTCGCCGAAGCGGATCGCTCCGACGCGCTCGTAGTTGCCCTCGCGCTCCTGTTTCTCGGCCTCGGCACGCAGGCTCTCGAGCAGCAGCTTGCCGGCCCGGATGGACTGGATCAGGTCCTTCTCGGTCGTCCAGCGGGCACGTAGCGCGCTCGCTTCCTCGTTCAAGGCTGCCAGTTCCGCGCCGATCTCGTCCACACGCTTGGTGCTGGCGCGGTCGTCGTCGCCGTCATCCTGCTGCAGCGCGGCGCGCTCGATCTCGAGGCGTCTGACACGGCGTTCGATGTTGTCCAGCTCGGGCGGCAGTGAGTCGATGGCCGTGCGCAGCTGTGCAGCCGCCTCATCGATGCAATCGATGGCCTTGTCCGGCATGAAACGGTCCGTGATGTGTCGGTCCGCAAGTCGGGATGCCGCGATGAGGGCGCTGTCCTGGATGCGCACACCGTGGTGGACCTCGTAACGCTCCTTGAGGCCGCGCAGGATGGCGACCGTGTCCTCGACCGAGGGCTCGTCCACCAGGATGGGGAGGAAGCGGCGCTCGAGGGCGGCGTCCTTCTCTACGTGCTTGCGGTATTCGTCCAGGGTCGTCGCCCCGATGCAGTGCAGCTCGCCGCGCGCGAGAGCCGGCTTCAGGAGGTTGGCCGCGTCGACGGCACCCTCGGAAGCGCCAGCGCCGATCAAGGTGTGCATCTCGTCGATGAACAGGACCACGTCACCGTTGGCCTCGGCGATCTCGGACAGGACGGATTTCAGGCGCTCCTCGAACTCGCCCCGGTACTTGGCACCTGCGAGCAGGGAGCCGAGGTCGAGCGACATCACGCGCTTACCTTTAAGCCCGTCGGGCACGTCGCCCGCGACGATGCGGTTGGCGAGGCCCTCGACGATGGCGGTCTTACCGACGCCGGGGTCGCCGATCAGGACCGGGTTGTTCTTGCGACGCCGCGAGAGCACCTGGATCACGCGCCGGATCTCCTGGTCGCGACCGATGACCGGATCGAGCTTTCCGCTGGCAGCGTCGGCCGTCAGGTCGTGGGCGTACTTCGCGAGTGCGTCGAAGGTGGCCTCAGGCTCGGGGGTCGTGACGCGACGTCCGCCGCGGACCTCGGTAAGGGCGGCTTCGATGCGCTCGGTGGTAATTCCGCGCGCCGTGAAGAGGCGAGCGATATCGGGGCCGCCCGCGCGGGTGAGCGAGACGAGCAGGTGCTCGGTCGAGACGAACTCGTCATCGAGCGAGGTGGCGAACGCGGACGCGTCGGCGAGGACCTGTGCGGTCGCCTGCGCGAGAGCGGGCTGGCTGGAGCTCGGCTCGGTGGGCGTGGAGCGCGGAAGGGCGGTAAGGATGGACGTGAGCTCGCGCGCCAGAGCCTGCGGCTCGGCGGAGAGCTTGTCGAGCAGCGCGGACATGATGCCCTCGGGCTCCGAGAGCAGAGCCGCGGCCAGGTGCGTCGGGGTGAGCTCCGGGTTGTTTGCGGAGTGAGCCAGCGCCTGGGCGTTGGAGAGAGCGAGCTTCGAGCGTTCGGTGTACGGCAATTGCATGGTGAGACCTCCTGTGATCCGGGAGGGGAGATGCAAGGGGCGTGCCGGGGATGGAATCGGGGGTATAGGGCAGGGAGAGGGGGGTGGGAGGTGAGCGGGATGCGGATATGGCACGGGTGACTGCCAATATGGCGCGGGTGAGGGGGGGGGGATTATGGAGGCGTGGATATACGGGTATGGTTCCCTCGGCTTCTGGCTCTGGAGCAAAACGGGGGGACGCCCCACCTTGCCCCGTCACCGCCAGCGACGGGGCCCTGGCGGGCGTATCCCGACGCGGGCGGTGACGGGGCAAGGCGGGGCTAGGAGGAGTCC
>JBLHKW010000216.1:0-6547 GCA_047618565.1 Planctomycetota bacterium | reverse complement strand
CGACAACGACCCCCAGAGCCATGATCTTCGACCCGCTTTACTTCCTGTACGTAGGCCCGTTCATGCTGGTTGCCCTCTGGGCATCCGCACGGGTCAAGGGCACGTTCAAGCGCTACGCAAAGGTCGGAGTGCGCTCCGGCATGACCGGGGCCGAGGCCGCCGCAGCTGTCGCCCGTGCGGGCGGGGCCGAGGTCACGATCGAGCGCGTCGCAGGCTTCCTTTCGGATCATTACGACCCACGCACGCGCACCCTGCGCCTGTCTCCCGACGTGTACGAGGGCCGCTCGATCTCATCCATCGCGGTCGCGGCCCACGAGGCCGGGCACTCGATCCAGCACGCCAACAACTACAAGGCACTCGGGATTCGCTCGAGCCTGGTTCCGGTGACGCAGTTCGGATCCAGCGCCTGGATCTGGGTGTTCATGGGCGGGATGATGCTCCAGATTCAGCCCCTGGTCACGGTCGGCATCGTGCTGTTCTCCGCGACCGTGCTGTTCCAGCTGGTGACCCTGCCGGTGGAATTCGACGCGAGCCGTCGTGCCAAGGCCGTGCTTGCGGAATCGGGCATCGTGACGACCCAGGAGGAGGCCGAAGGGGTGTCCAAGGTGCTCGGTGCGGCGGCGATGACCTACGTTGCCGGGGCCCTGACCTCGATCGCGACCCTGGTGTACCTGCTGTCGCGGTCCGGTTCCCGGAACTGATCCGCAGTCGATAGGGGGCGCGCAGGGGGCAGGGCAGGATCGCGCCGGGGATGGGGCCCTGGTGCTGGCGGAGAGGCCGGTCTGCCCCTATAACTCGGCGCGTCTCAATCCTGGAGTCCTGGACCTGGAGTCCCCGCCTTGGACAGCATCCGAATCGACTACACCAACGTGCTCGCCGAAACGATCGGCGAGCAACACGGCATCACGAGCGCCGAACTCGAGGCACTCGCCGGTCCGTCGCGGGACGCTCTGGCCGCGGTGCAGGCTCGCCGCCAGACGGACCTGCGCTGGCTGGACCTGCCCTACGAGACCGAGGTCCTGGATCGCATCCTGGCCTACGCGAGCCGCGTGAAGGGGCGCTTCGAGAACGTCGTAGTCCTGGGCATCGGCGGCTCGGCGCTCGGGAACCGTGCCGTCATGTCGGCCCTGGCCAGCCCGTTCCACAACATCCAGCCGCCGACCGGATTGCCGCGCCTGTTCGTGCTCGACAACGTCGATCCGGAGCTCGTCGGAGAGTTCCTGGATACCATCGACCCGTCCACGTGCCTGTTCAATGTGATCTCCAAGTCGGGCTCGACCGCGGAGACCATGAGCCAGTTCATGATCTTCCGCGAGCGCCTGATCGAGAAGCTCGGTCAGGTCGAGCACCGCGATCACATCGTCATCACCACGGACGCCAGCGCGGGCGTCCTGCGCCCGATCGTCGAGGATGAGGGTTACGAGTCCTTCGTCGTACCCGATGGGGTCGGCGGCCGCTTCAGCGTCTTGTCCCCGGTCGGATTGCTCTCCTCGGCGCTGCTCGGAATCGATGTGCAGGGGCTGATCGCGGGCGCCGCTGCCATGGACCGCGCGTGCCGTGGCGATGTTCTGACGGAGAACCCCGCACTCTTGCTCGCTGCGATCCAGTGGCTCATGCAGTCCGCCAAGGCCAAGCCGATTGCGGTGACGTTTGCCTACAGCACACGCCTTGCGGATCTGGCGGACTGGTACGCCCAGCTGCTCGCCGAGTCGATCGGCAAGCGCCATGGCCGCGACGGACGCGAGCTCTTCGCGGGCCCGACGCCCGTACGCGCAGTCGGCGTGACGGATCAGCACAGCCAGGTGCAGCTGTACTCCGAGGGACCCCACGACAAGTGGTTCCAGTTCCTGGCCGTCGAGCGGTACGACCACCAGGTGCGCATTCCCGAGGTGTACCAGGATCGAGACGCTCTGGCGTACCTGGGTGGACGATCGCTGCACGAGCTGTTCGACGCGGAGCGCGAAGGCACACGCATCGCGCTCACCGCTGCGGGCCGTCCGAGCCTCAAGATCACCTTTCCCGCAGTCACCGCCCATGCGGTCGGGCAATACCTGTACTGCATGGAGCTCGCGGTGGCCGTGATGGGCGAGCACTACGGTGTCGACGCTTTTGACCAGCCCGGTGTGGAGGCTGGCAAGGTGGCCGCGTATGCGCTCATGGGGCGCGCCGGCTACGAAGATCGTCGAGCCGAGATCGAGGCCTCGCTACCGGCTTCGCCGAGCATCCTGTAATCCAGACGGACCATGTACGACTTCAAGGAAATCCTGGTCGGGTTGGACCTGCTTCCGCGTGGCAAGGCCCTCACGCCTGGCAGCCAGAAAGCGCTGGATCAGGCCATCTGGCTGGCCAAACGCAGTGGCGGACGTCTGACGCTGATCCATTCGGCCTGGTCGGACACCTATGTGGATCCCATCAGTGGCGGCGCGCAGGTCGTCCACGAGGGACTCTCGACCGCCGGCGCGAGCACACTCGCAGCCAGCGAGGTGTACGCCCGCGAGCAGGGTGTGTCCGCCGAATCGAGGGTCGTGGACGAGCGCCTGTGGGTGGCCATGATCCACGCGGTCCTGCGCGGCAACGGCGACTGCGTCGTGGTCGGCAAGCGCAACCAGGAAGAGGGCTCCGGGCGTCGCCTCGGAAGTGTGGCGACCAAGTTGCTGCGCAAGTGTCCGTGCCCGGTCTGGGTCGTGCGTCCCGAGCACGACCTGGTGCACCGTCTCGTGCTGGCGGCCACGGACCTGACGCCGGTCGGGGATGAGGCCGTGCACGCAGCGGCGTACGTGGCCTCGAGCGGTGAGTGCGACCTGCACGTCGTGCATGCCTATCAGATTCCGCTGGAGCTCCAGATGGAGTCCGCGAACCTGACCGAAGATGAGTACACGGACCGTGTCGACAAGATCCGGAAGGCGGGTCAGGCCAGGATCGAAGCCTGCCTCGAGGGCATCGACCTCGGATTCGAGCCGCACGTTCACGTGCGCCGGAACAATCCCTCGATCGCGATCCGGGAAGCGGTCGAGCACCTGCACCCGGACCTGCTCGTGATGGGCACCCTGTCCCGTTCGGGTATTCCCGGCCTACTGGTCGGGAACACGGCCGAGCGCCTGCTGGACCGCGTCGACTGCTCGATCCTGGCGATCAAGCCCAGGGACTTCGTCTCGCCGATCCCGCTGCCCGACTGAGCTCAGCTGGGCGGCAGGCCGCAGCGGTTCTCGAGCGTGTTCTTGGTGTTGATACCGAGCAGCTTGCGGGTCTCGAGCAGCTTGCGGACAGCCTCATCGGGCAACGGCTGCAGGTCGCCCTTGGCGACCTGCGCCAGCCACAGGATGCGCGCCGTGTGCTCGAGCATGTCGAGCTTCTTGTAGGCGTCCATCAGGTTCGTGCCCAGGCAGACCGATCCGTGGTTCTGCATGATGAGCGTGTCCGAGCAGCGGATCAGGTCGCGGATCGTCTCGGGCAACTCCGCCGTACCCGGCGTACCAAAGGGCGCGGTCGGGATGCCGCCCAGCGTCACGATGATCTCGGGGATGATCGGCATCTGCATGTCGATCCCGGCGATCGTCAGCGCCACCGCGTGCGGCGGATGCGCATGCAGGACCGCCTTCATCTCCGGCCGCTCTTCGTACGAGACCAGGTGAATGGCTGTTTCGGACGAGGCCTTGGGTCCATCGTCGACGGTCTGGCCGTTGCTGTCGATGTGGGCAATATGGACCGGCTCGAGAAAGCCTTTCATGGCTCCCGTGGGCGTGATCAGGATCGTCCCATCCAACATGCGCGCCGAGATGTTGCCATCCGCGGCGACGATGTAGGAGCGCTGGTAACAGAGCTCTCCGATGCGGCACAGGCCGTTGCGGAGTCGGGTCTCTTCATCCGTCCAGCCGGATCCAGGGGGCGCGCTCGTATCCATGCGCGCCAGTCTAGCCCGATCTATTCATGACCACGCGGACGAAATACCACGAACGGCCGGCTTCGCCGCCCTTTTGCGATCTGGCGGCAGCGAAGGTAGCGAACACGCCTGAATGCGCTTGGTTACTCGCCAGCGGCAGCGTCGTAGACGATGTCGCCGTGGGCATCGATGCTGTCGACCACGCCCACGATGATGGTCTTCACGGCGCCCTGGGGATCTCCGAGCAGTTGCCGGCCCGAGTTGCCCTCGTCGATCACGATCACGCGGTCGCCCAACCCGGCGCCGGCCCGATCGATACCGATGCGCGTCTCGCCGCGGCGCTCACCACCCGGCTGAACCCGTCGCAGGAGCAGCAGCTTCTGGCCGTCCAGGATCGGAATCTGGACCGGGGAGACGACCGTGCCGATGACGTCAGCCAGGAACATCAGTCCTGTCCCAGTACGCCGCCCGGCGCCGCCGCCTGGGTCACGAATCCAATGATCGACGCGTCGACCGGCACGAAGGGCACCGGGCACGCCAGGGCAGCTTCGCGGCCGTCGACGAAATGCACCAGGTCGCCCGGGCCCGTGTCGACCGCGGCGCAGGCCACCAGCACCTGGCCCTGGTTCAGGCCATCCTCGTCGATGGGCTGGATCAGTTGCAGCGCGACGGCTTCCAGTCCTTCGTAGCGCGTCGTGGCTACCAGCCGTCCGATGACACGTGCTAGCTGCACGTTACTCGGCCCACTTCTCGTAGACGTTTTCGCCGCCCATGTCCCAGGAGTCGATGATGCCCATGATGACCGCATCGCACGGCCGCTCCTGGGTCAACGTCGTCTGGCGCGCGCTCGATCCCGTTGCGTAGAGGATCATGTCGCCGACGCCTGCGCCGACCGAGTCCACCGCAACCACGTAGTCCTCGGTGGCCCGATTGTTGTGGTCGTGCTTCTGGACGAGCAACAGCTTGTTGCCCGTGAGCTTCTCGTCCTTCTGCGTGGCCACCACGCTTCCCACTACGTTGCCGATCAGCATCTCGGAGTCTCCTTACGGATGTTGGAGTTCATTGTAGCCAGCTGGTGACCTCAGAGGGCAGCAGCCGTTCATCGAGGAATCGGCGTCGCGTCTCGGTCTCCACGAAGTCCTTCATATTGGCCCACAGGGGCGCGCGTCGGCGCTGGCCGAGGCAGAGCATGGCGCTGGCGCCCTGCACGTGGATCGGGCCCAGCACCTGGCCCGTGACCTCGTCCGCCGAAGAGTCGAGCAGCTTGAAGGCCGCGTTGCGGATCTGCTCCGGCACCAGCGGCGTCGCGCGCGTCACGACGCCCAGGCGTCCGCCGTTCTCGCGCGAGATGGGGTCCTCGCTGTGCAGCTTCACGATCCGCATGAAGTCCTCGACGCCACGCGCACGATCTCCAAGCTCGGTGAGTTCGACGTCCGCCTCATCGAAGGTGCGCGGGTTGAGCTCGTTCTTGTAGCGCGCCGCCTTGAGCAGCAGCACGTAGATCTCCACGCCTTCGCCAAAGAGCCCGTCGAAGTACGGGCGGTCGCCTGCGTAGACGTCGCGCAAGGCATCGTCCGAATGGGAGCGCTCGAGCCACAGGCGAGAGAGCGCCGCGACACGGATGGCCGGATCATGCCGGACCGAGTCGAGCGTCAGTCCCTGCGCACCGAGCAAGGCCTCGTACTTGAGGCCGTCGTACTTGGGGTTGGCCTCGGCCGCGACCCGGCGCCGGCCGATCTCCGCCTCGACGGTCGCAGCGATCCCGTCTGCCGAGAGGTCGGGCATGCGCTCCAGCACGCACTTCTCGAGCAACAGCTGGAAACAGGCTTCGTTCAGCACCTCGTCCGAGAGTTTCTGAACGAGCTGGGCTGCGAATTGATCGCGCGTGATGTCGAGCGGTCCGCAGTGGGCCACGATACCGGCCGCGTAGGGGTGCAGCTCCTCGGTGTAGCCGAGGTTGTTGATCTCGCCCTCGAGCCACATGCTCTGCTGCTCGGACGTGATCGGCGCGTCCGCCGGCAATCCAAGCCCGCGCCGGGCGAGGGTCTCGTGCACGATCGCGAGCTCGAGGTAGTGGCGGAACGTGTCGATCTGAACCCGGTTCGCTGCCAGGTAATCGGCCATGCTCTCGGCCTCGCCGGCCGCACGCACTTCAGAATCGAGCTCGTTCCAGCGCGCCCTCAGGACCTTCTCGGGGATCTGGACATCGCTCTTCTCGGCCAGGGCGCCAAGGACCTGAAGCTCGAGCACCTCGCGCAACGCACTGCGGCCTTCCTGACCCTGGGCGAAGCGCCAGATGAGCAAGTCCTTGAGCTCAACGAAGGAGACGCTCTGGCCACGACCGACGGCAGCGACGGTCGTGCCGAGGGCTTCGAACTGAGCGGAGTCCTGGAGCGGCAGACTGCCGGGGGGCGCGGCAGAGGCGGCACCGAAGGCGGGGATGGCCGCGGCGAGGAGCGGAAGGAAGTAGGAGACGCGCGGACGTGAGGTCATGGGGCGGCGAGGATAACGGAGAGGGGGGGGATGGGGATATGGGCTGGGGGATATGGGTAGGGGATACGGGTGGGGGATACGGGTGGGGGATACGGTTCCCTCTGCTTCGGGCTCTGGAGCAAAACGGGGGGGCGCCCCACCATGCCCCCGCCCCCCCCCCCCCCGGGCCCCCAA
>JBLHKW010000215.1:0-6596 GCA_047618565.1 Planctomycetota bacterium | reverse complement strand
GCCCCGGAGGCGACCCTTACGGGTCGTCGAGGATGCCAACGCGCGAGAAGTGCCGCCAGAAGCCGAAAGGACGGCGAAGCCGGCCGGTCGTCGCGTTTGGGCCGCGTCTTCATGAATTATTCGGGCTGGCAGGCCCTCGAGCGCCCCTGCCCCAGGTTCAAAGTTTGTGATCCGCGGGTTTCGGCGAGGTCTTCTGTCCGCACCCGCCCTGTACTGGTCTAGTCCTCCCCGATGACTTCCACCGCACAACTAGCAGCCCGTTGAAAAACTCCCTACTCGACTTCGCCCTCTCCGCCGCCGCTGCGTCGTGCTCGCCGAGCCGTGCTCAGCGGCCCTACAGGGCCGCCTCCGCCGTCTCGACTTCGCACTCCTTGCTGCGACGAAGATGGCTTCGTCTCGCTACGGGACTTTTTCAACGGGCTGCTAGCGCGCCGCCCGAGCGCGCTCCCATGGTTACTTGGACTCCTGGCCATCGGTTGCCGGTCCTCGTCGGTTCATCTGTACGAAGGCCCAGAGCGCTCCGCGGATGCGCTTGCACGGGTCCATACGGGCGAGGGCTTCTGGGGTGACAAGCAGCTGTTCCTGGCAGAGGTGAACGGGACGCGCCTCTGGGATTCGGATTCCAGGAGTTCGAGGATGTTCAAGGCGTTCGTCGTCACGAACGATGTGCACGTGCTGCCCGGACCCTTGGAGCTGGTCGCGGGGCAAGGACAGGCGGTGAGCTTCGAGGGAGCGGCGGGCGCGACGTACCGGCTCAGTCTGGAGCCCTCCGAGCACGACACGGTGCCCGTGCTGGTGGTCGCCGCCGAGGCTGACGGGCGCGTCGTGACGGACTCGGAACCACGTGTGGACGGTCTCTCGGCGGCACCGTGGGAGCTGCGCGAGGACTGGGCTGTCGTGGACTGGCAGCGCTACCGGCCACCCCATTCCAATGTTCTGGCGGATGTGATCACCTACGCGCGCTCCACGCCGGCGCATGCGACCGAGGACTGGACGGGACTGACCTGGATGACGTCCATCGGTCTCGACGTGGCGGCTCAGATCGGGGACGGCATGGCACTCTCGGGCGACATGCTGCTCGACCTGGAACTCGACTATCGCGAGCTGACGAGCAAGCTGGTCCAGCGCGAGCCGCGGGTGGTGCGCTGGTCCGGAACGGCGCGCGACGGCGGCCGCGCGGTGAGCGGTCTGGTCATCGTCGGTCGCGCGGACGACACCCTGCGCGCCATCTCCTGCGTCGGCCCGGGACCCTGGGCCTCCAGCGGCGCGCCGATCGAGGCGCAACTGGCCCGCGCAGTGGAGCTGGCGCGATGAGGCACGCTACAGCTCGATGGTCCGGCCTGCTGGGCCTGCTCCTGGCCCTCGCATGCTCCGCCCCGCGCACCGCGGGTAAATCGATCGAGGGCACCTACCACCCGCCGAGCGCACACTGGAGCGTGGAGTTTCCATTCGAGCCCAGTGCCTGCCGGGTCGAGGACAGGCAATTCCCGTCCCAGGAAAATGTGCTCTTCGCGCCCAAGCTACCGTTCGGCCTGGGCGTCTACCAGATCGCGGTCACACACAGCGAGCCCCCGGCGAACGGGGAACAGGGCTCCAACAAGGATCACTGGTTCGAGCAGCTCCTGCGTCCGATCATGGAGGCCGAGGGTGAGACCGCGCGCCTGATAGCGGACGAGCATGTTCCCGGGGACCGATCGGAGTGCTGGATGCGCATCTACCAGGTGGGCCGGCGCTACGAGTTGTTGCTGCTCCGACCGCTGCCCCCCATTGCCCGCGACGGCGTGCCCGGCGCCGTGCTCTTCAGCCTCACCTGCAGCGCGCCCCCGGATCGCCCCCGACTCGGTGAGGGACCGCCCGTTTCACTTCCCCTGCACAGCAACTGGGCACGGCTCGTGGAGTGGAGCGAATCGTTCGTCTGGCACGTGAAACGGGGTCAGTAAGCCGGGCGCAGCAGCCGAGCCGCGATCAGGCCGCGCCAGGGCGGCATGCCCTCACCGGTAAGACGCACGGCCTTGAGGCGGCGGCCCGCGTGGCCGGACAGGCTGACGACGATGTGCTGCCCCGGGGCCGATGACTCAAAATCCATGGGACGTGCCGGCGGCTCGTCATCGTCGAAGGTCAGCTCGAGGGTGATCGGACCCGTGGACCATCTCGGACCACCGACGAGCTCCAACGCCCCCATCTCGGGTACGGTGCCCCCATCGATGAAACCGATGCGCTGTACCCAGCTGCCATCGGGACGAGTCACGGGCACCTTGATCTTGCCCAGCTCGACCGGGTCGGGATCGAGCGCAGCCACGATCTCCGCTTTCGCCAGCTCGAACCGCGCCACCTGATCGGAGCGCATGAACACGAGCACGGGCTCCGCGGTGGCCGACACACCCATCAGGGGCAGCACGACCTGCTTGCGCCCGTCAAGCCAGGGGAAGTCGAGCCGGATACCGCCGCAGAACAGCTGCACGTCGCAGCGGCCGGGCGCGACAGCGGCTGTCAGACGAACGCTCACGACCCCATCCCCGGAATGGCCCAGGCGCCCCTTCGGCAGGGACGCGATTCGAGTCCACGGGCCGCCGGTCGCCCCGCTCGGCACCTGTCCCCAGGAATCAGCTCCGACGATCGTCGTGTGCGCCGGCGGGGCCCATAATCCCAGGACGGGGGCCACGGACGACATGCCACGCTGACTGAGAATGAGGTGTACGGGAAACTCGACCACCAAGACCTCGGGCCAGTCCCCGTCGGCGCGCGCATCCAGGAACTTGCGCAGGGGCACCATCGGCCCTTCACCGGGCTTGGCGGCGTTCCACAGGTGTTCACCGGAGTAATGCCGGGTAAAGACCGGCAGGGAGCGGCGCGCGGTAAAACTCGTCCCCACGATCGCGATGCGTCCCAGTTCCTTGGGGTTGTGTCGCCTGACCTGGGTGTCGTCGTCCTTCCGAAAGACGCGGTACATGTCGTGCCGGTACTGTTGAACCCAGGGCGCCGTGGTCGCGACCCCATCGACCCCGATCCACGCGAACAGATCGATCCCGAGGGCCTCGTTGACCGTGACCCGTAGCTCCGTTTCACGCTCCTCGGGCGGCAGGTAGATTCCCAGCGCACGCGACAGCTCCTCGGCCGCGATCAACTCAGCCTCCACGGTCCAGTGGCTGTCTCCGAAATGGAAGAGGCTCATCGGATCCTCATCCGCGTAGGCCGTGAGCAGATCCACCGTGAGGATTCCGTGCGCGCGCAGGTCCTCGATCAGGCGCTCTTCGAGCTCCCGGACCGGATGCACGCCGCGCGGCAGGCGCTCCTCCAGGATGACCGACTTGCGCGGGATGGGCAGTGCCACCAGCTGGGTGCCGTGCGATTCCAGAAGCCGCTGAAGTGCCGCGAACTGGTTCGCAACGCACGCCGCGCCCACGGCCGCCTCCGAGACGGGCGGACGCGCGCGCGAGTCCAGGAAGAGCCAGCCGTCCTTGCCAACCACGATGTCCTTGGCTTCCGACAGCTTGGTGTAGAGGAACCAGGAGTAGGGGCGCACCAGCCAGCGTCGCACGCGCGAGCGAATGCGCATGTCGTTCTCGACCAGCCGCGTCCAGGTCCCATCCCAGAGCGACGCCGCGGCACGCGCGCGCGCATCGAGGTTGCGTTCGGTACCGATCAGTTTCGGCGCGGCAACAGGGCTGAGGCTGTCGATCGCGAGGGTTCCCACGACCGTGGCGAGAAAGATCGCGACGACGCCAAAGAGCAGCACCGCTCCCCCTCCGAAACGCTCCGGCGCTCCGATCAGGCCATCCTCCACGCCCGCTACGGCGCGCGAGACGGGCAGGTCGCGCGGGCCGTCAGAACTGGAAGTAGAGGAAGGGCACATGGTCCTGGTAATGCAACTGCAACACGCTCAACAAGAATACCGGCTGTAGCGCCAGCACCCACAGGGGCGGAGTGCGCTGCACGAGCACCTGCGTGGTCGGAAGTCCCCACAGGATCGGAACGGTGAGCACGGCCATGATCAGGTGCCGCGGACGAATGGTGAGGATCGGATGGGCAGCCATGTCCTGGCCGAGGCCGAGCATGGACCCCCAGTGGGCGAAGGCCGCATCGATGGTCTCGGCACGGAACAGCACCCAGCCAAACATGACCAGCACGAAGGTCAGCGCGAACTGGCCCGGCCTCGGCAGGAAACCGTAGAGCGAGCGCTTGCCGGAGAGGCGCTCGACGATCAGCCACACGCCCTGGTAGGCACCCCACGCCACGAAGGTCCAGGCGGCGCCGTGCCAGAGCCCGCCCAGCAGCATGGTGAGCGCCAGGTTCACATAGGTGCGCACCCCGCCCTTGCGGTTACCGCCGAGGGGGATGTACAGGTAGTCGCGCAGGAAGGTGGACAGTGAGATGTGCCAGCGGCGCCAGAAGTCCGTGATGCTGATCGAGCTGTAGGGCCGGTCAAAGTTGATGGGCAGGCGGAAGCCCAACATCAGGCCGAGCCCGATAGCCATGTCGGAATAGCCGGAGAAGTCGAAGTAGATCTGAAGCGTGTAGGCCAGCGCTCCGATCCACGCGTCGCTGGTCGTCAGGGCCTCGGCGGCAAAAGCTTGATCCGCGAGGGAGGCGAAGACGTCGGCCAGGAGCATCTTCTTGGCCAGCCCGGCCTGGAAGGCCAGCACGCCGCGTCCGAACTTGCTCCACGTGTGGGTGCGCGAGTGGAGCTGGTCGGCGATCGTGTTGTAGCGCACGATCGGCCCGGCGACGAGCTGAGGAAACATCGCCACGTAGCACATGAAGTCCCGCATGCGACGTACGGGTGGTGCGTCGCCGCGGTACACGTCGATCGTGTAGCTGAGGGTCTGGAAGGTGTAGAACGAGATACCGACAGGCAGGACCACCGCCGTCCAGCGGATCGGCCCGTAGCCCATGTCGAGCAGCATCAGGTTGAGGGACTCGATGCCGAAGTTCGCGTACTTGAAGTAGGCCAGCAGGCCCAGGTTCGCGCATGCGGACAGGACCACCCAGCGTCGACCGGGACGCTTCCCGCTCGACGGCAGCTGCCCTGCACGCGCGCGCGCCCGGGCGATCGCATGACCACAGTTGTAGTCCAGCACCGTGGACACGCCCATGAGCAGGACGAAGTCGATGCGCCACCAGCCGTAGAAGACGTAGCTGCCGATCGCCAGCGTCAACGAACGGAATCCCCGCGGCGTCAGGTAGTACAGCGCCAGGAAGACCGGCAGGAAACCGTACAGGAAGAGCCCGCTAGCGAAGAGCATGCGTAGGGAATCGGGGGCCCCCGTCGGGTGCGCCGCTCCGGAAACTACCCCCCCTGACCCGGGCGATCAAGCGCGGCAATCTCCTCGCCGCCGGGCCGCTGCAAGCCCTTCCTCAGGCATCTCCGCGGGCACAGGCGAGGACGAGCACGTCCACGCGCCGTGCGCCTGCCCGTCGCAGGGTACGAGCGCCCTCCTCGGCGGTCGCGCCCGAGGTCAGGACATCATCGACCAGGATGAAGTCACGACCCGCGACGCGGCCGGCCAGATCCGGCTCGAGAGCGAAGGCCGCACGCACATTCAGGTGCCTGGCCCGTGATCCCGGGTCGCCCTGGGGCTCGGTGAATCTGCACCTGCGGAGCAACGGGCGCGAGCGTGTCTCGAGCCCCTCCGCCAGGGCACGCGCGAGCAGCAGCGCCTGGTCGTAACCGCGCTCCATGCGACGCAACGGATGCAACGGAACGGGCACGAGCCACGCGCCGCTGCCCGCGCGTGCGAGATCCGCGCTCCAACCCGCCCGACGCGCCCGCCCCAGCAACGCGCTGGCGAGTGGTCGCGCCAGATCGGGGCGTCCACCGTGCTTGAATGCCAGAATCCAGGCGCGCAGTTCGGCCTGGCGATAGTCCCCCAGGGCGAGCACGCGCCCGAAACGTGGAGGCTGAGCGCGACAGGTCGAGCACGTATCCCCGTCCGAGAAGGCGGCCGCCAGCCGAGCCTGGCAGCGCCCACACCGGGGCCCCGGAGGGCGCGCCGGGAGGCGATGCTCGCCACAGGTGTCCGGGCCTCCCGTGGGCGTGCCGCACAACCAGCAGACGGGCGGATAAAGCCCATCCACCAGCTCGGCCAGGGCGTCCACGTAAGTACGCCTCAGAGCGCGATAGCCGCGGGCGATCCAGCGACCTGCCGGCCTCTGGTCGATCGTCTGAGTTCCTCGGACATCGAGTTCCACCCAGCTACGACCCCGCCAGGCGCACCGGGTAGCGCGCGCACTGGCCCCGATGGACGATCTTACAGAACTGGAATAGATGCCACGCGCCGCTCGATCGACCGCACGCCATTCGGCACTGCTACCGCAGCCAGATGCGGGCTCCAGGTGCAGACGCCCTTGCCACCTGGAACGGGACAGGGACCGGACAGGTGGAAGGGCAGCGGGTGCGGCGCCGGGTTCAACCTGACGGACGAGATCGAGTCCCGTTCGAGTAGCGCCGGGAACCCGTGGACAGGAACGCGCTAGCCCGGATAATTCATGAAGCGCGAGCCAAAACGCGTCGATTCGGCTTCTGGTGGTGCTTCTCGCGCGTTGGCCCCGGAGGCGACCCTTACGGGTCGTCGAGGATGCCAACGCGCGAGAAGTGC
>JBLHKW010000214.1:0-6711 GCA_047618565.1 Planctomycetota bacterium | reverse complement strand
GCAGAGATCCGGTAGAGCCAGGCATCCCCGAGAGCTGAGTACGCCAGGTTGGATCCGGACGCAGACATCCTTGCGGGGGCGGCGAAGCTGAACGGAATCCGGGGTGGGTTGATGTGGACGGAGAGATGCTGCGCAAACGGGCCGAAGATGCCGTATGGCTGGAAGGCTCCGACGATCTTCCCGTTCGGCTGGATCATGAAGCTCAAGCGCCCCGCGAACAGAGGCAGAAACATGGAGTCCACGAGTACTCCATCATCGATGACCGCGATGAGGTAGATGCCGTAGGACGGCGCCTGAACGAGGATGAGTCCGTACCCATCGACCGTGGCCAGCCCGCCGCGGTTGCCGAGGACGATGGCCGTGGCGACGGGTGCGCCACCTGGATCGAAGAACAGTGCGAGGTCAGCTTCGATCAGCAGGGTCGAGTTGAGGGCAATGGGCCTGTAGATACAGTTCTCGCCCCCAAAGTTGGAGACCAGGCCATTCGCAATCTGGAGCCCGGGTCCAGGTCCCTGGTTGTTGACGGAGTCCAGCCATCCGTTGCCAACCGGTCCATCGCGCCTCTCGAAGTCATCGTAGAACGAGAAGCCTTGGGCGAAGCTTGCGGTCGGCAGGAGGAGCAGGGCGAGCGAGGCGACCAGGAGTGTCTTCATCTTCATGTGGGTCATGGGAGTGATGAGTGATCTACCACGGTTGAGGCACAGACCAATCATGCACCATCATGAAGCATTACGGAACCGGGTCCATCGCGGTTCACCTGGCGGCGTTGCCGGGGCCCGTTTCCGGCTCAATGGGTGTGGCGTGCGGTCACATACCTGGTTCCGCAGCGTTGACGGAGGAGGGGGATCGGTGGAGGATCAACGGTCCCCAGCGACCCGTCGGGTCGTGCATCCGGAACCCGTCGAGTGAGTTGATCCGTGAACGTGACCAAGATGCTCCAAAAGTTCGCCCCGCCCCGCATCCGCGTGGCTCTGCTGGGCCTGTCCCTGACAGCGTGCTCTTCGGTGGGCGCCGGCAAGATTGCGCCGGATCAGTTCAACTACAACCAGGCCATCGGGAAGGCGTCCAGCGAGCAGATGCTGCTCAACCTCATACGCCTGCGTTACCGCGACGTGCCTGTGTTTCTGGCGGTCAACTCCGTGCTGACCCAGTACATCTACAGCACGAACGCGAGTGTGGCCGCCAGCGTAGGGACCGTGACATCGGTGGATACGGACAGCCTCAGCGCCGGCGTGGGAGCGCGTTACGTCGAGCGCCCGACGATCACCTACAGCCCCCTGTCGGGTGAGGAGTTCGCCGATCAGCTGATGACGCCGATCCCCGGTGAGCTGATCTTTTCCCTCATGCAATCCGGCTGGCCCATGGCTGACATCATGGCCATGTCGATGGAGCGCCTCGGTGGATTGCGGAACCCGATCTTCAAGGAGCTTGGCACGGAGGAGGGTAAGGAGCGCTTTCGCCAGTTCCGGGAGGCCGCCATCCTCATCATCGAGATTGGACGTCGGGACGGTATCGAGCTGTTGCGCGGCTCCGGTCCCGAGGAGAACGAGGCCTACCTGGTCTTTGCCAGCTCGGTAGAGCCGGAGACCGCAGAGCTCATCGGCAGGCTGCGTGGCATGCTGGGGCTATCTTCGGAGATCCAGAGATTCCGTGTGACGCGACGCCGTGTGAATCTCCCCGACGGGGACATGGCCATGCGCGTGCGCTCGCTGCTCGACCTGATGGGTCTGCTGTCGGGCGGCGTCGAGGTTCCGTCGGCGCACTTCGGCCAGCAGATCAGCAGGCCCACTGCTGCGGAGGATACTGCGCGCGACCTGGTACCCCTGCGCGTGTGCTCCGGACCAGAACCGCCGGAGCATACCTTTGTCCGTGTACGGTACCTGAGCCAGTGGTTCTGGATCGAGGCTGCCGACGAACGGAGCAAGGAGTCGTTCGGGCTATTGACCTACCTCTTCTTGATGATGGCTCCGGCGCCCACGGGCGGCGGCCCGCTGCTCACGGTGCCCACGGGTTGATTCGCCGAACGTCTGCCCCCGGCGCGCCGAATCCGGGCTCGGGCGGTGACTCCGTCGCGCTCGACCATGCGCGCGCGGAGGGGGGCGGCGCCTGGCCCGTGCTGCGTTACACTGGAGCGCCCCATGGAACCCCGATCTGATCGCCCGTGAACGCATCCAGCGTCCTCCTCTTCTACGCCCTTTCCGGGTTCGTGAGCCTCGGCTACCAGGTCTGCTGGTTCCGGATCTGGGTCGATCGATTCGGGTCGACGAACCTGACCTTCGCCCTGGTGCTGTGCAACTTCATCGGCGGCCTCGGGGTCGGCGCGCTGGCGTCACGTCGCCTCTCCGACTGGATGCTCGCGCGCTCGAAGCGTCCCGACAGGCTCGTCGTGTACGGCATCGTCGAGTTGCTGGTGACCGTAACGGTGCTCGGAACCCTGGCTGTTCAATGGCTCCCGACGGACCTGTGGGGTTCGTTCCCCTACGAGCTTCAGGACACCTACTTCGACCAGCGTTGGGGATACAGGCTGACCAAGCTGGTCCTCGCTGCCGTCTGCATCTTCGTCCCGTGTTTCTTCATGGGCGTGACCTTCCCGCTGCTCTGCCGGGTCTTCGTTGCGGACGCACGATTTCCCTCGCGCCTGTACGCCTGGAACACGCTCGGGGCGTGCAGCGGCGTGCTCGCATGTCAGTTCGTTCTGTTCCCGGCCATCGGGCACGGCGACACGTTCCTGGTGATGGCTGCGTTGAACGCGCTCCTGGGTCTGGTGTTCCTCTTGCGGGGTGGCGCGCGCGCCAGGTCGGAAGTGGTGAGACCTGCTGCTGAGCAGCGCACGGATCCTGTCTCGCTCTGGATCGCCTGCGCCATCCTGAGCGGTCTGCTCGCGGGAGCGGTCGAGGGCGACCTGTTCCGGCGCGTGAGGTTCGTGGTCAGCATGGATCAGAGCGCGGGAATGGCGTTCATCTCCTTCTGGGCGATCCTGGCCATCTTTCTCGCAAGCGTCGCGGTCCATCGCCTTCGTCGCCTGAACCTCGGAGCGATCAGGGTCGCGTTCATCCTGGCGCTGCTGGCCTACGTCACGATCTGGAAGCTCGGATACGACCTGCGCGCCCTGCTCGAGCAGCCGACCATTGATGCCTACGTCGCTGGCTTTCCGAAGCAAGCCCACATCGGCTACATGGCGATCTTCTTCCCAACCCATATCAGCGAGCTGTTCTGGGTCGCAGGTATCTTCACGTTCCCGACCTTCTTCCTCGTCTCATTGCTGCTGCCGTTCGTTTGCAACAAGCTCCAGGCCAGCGGTCGGCATCTGGGCCTCGCGTACGGTCTGAACACCCTGGCGTTCTGCATCGGCGTGGTCGCCTTCACCTGGCTGGCGCCAGGCGTGAACGTCTTCTACTCGATGAAGCTGACGGTCGCGCTGTTCGTGATCCTGACCGCATCGCTCTTCCTGCTGCGCGAGGGGCAACGCCTGGCGCCGTGGAAGCCCGCGCTGACGGCAGTGGCCATCGCGGCCGCAGTGGTGTGGACGCCCGCTGAGTTCGACGCCAGCTACGTCATGCCGAACTCGCCCCAGGCCCAGTACCCGATCCGGGCAATGCGAAGCAACGGCGCGTTGACGACGTACGTCGTTGAGGATCCGAGTGGCGAGCGTCTGTGCTTTGACAACCATCCCATGTCGAGCGCGAGTCTCAGCTCGCAGCTGTACATGCGTTTGATGGCTCATTTCCCGCTGCTCGCGCACCCGCAACCGAAGCGCGCCATGCTGATTTGCCTGGGTGTGGGCAACACGGGCTCGGCCATCGCCGCGCACAGTTCGATCGAGGCGCTGGACGTGGTCGACCTGAACCACCGCGTGATCCAGACGATCTCCGAGTTCAAGCCGACCAACAACGGGTTCTACGAGGATCCACGTGTACGCCTGATCCACGACGACGGCCGCAACTTCCTCAACGTGACGGATCAGCGCTACGACCTGATCACGAGCGAGCCGCCGCCGCCCATGATGGAGGGCGTCTACCGCCTGTACTCGCGCCAGTACTACGCCACGGTCCTGGAGCACCTCACCGAGCACGGGATGATGACCCAGTGGCTGCCCGTCTATCAGATGCCCCGGGGGGCGGTCGACCTGGCCGTCACGACCTTCATCGAGGCCTTTCCGAACACGTTGCTGTTCACGGGCGCGTACGAGGAGTTCATCCTGGTCGGTAGCCGGAAGCCGATCGACCTGGGGCAGCTCGCGCGCCGTTTCTTCGAAGACCAGAGCGTCGTCGACGACCTGGCCAGCGTTGGAGTGCACACGCCCGAGGCATTGCTCACGCGCATCGTGCTCACCGACGCGAACCTGCGCAGTCGCTACGCTGGCCGTGAGGTCATTCGCGATGAGCACAACGACCTCGCGCGGTTGTTCGTGAATCCGCTCGATCCGGTGGTGATCGATTACTCGCCGCAGAGTGTGCTGGCGCAGATACGGGACCAGGACGCGCAGCTAGGGGACCGCATGTCGGGCATTCTGGGCGACCTCGGACGGGTGCTCTACAGGGTGCCCGACTTTCCCTACGCCAGTCTCGACCGCGCGTGCGCGGACGGTTCCGACGATGCCGCGGCGCAGGTCATCGGTTGCGACGTGGACTGGCTCGAGGTGGGAGCGGTTCTCAGCGATGTGCGCCGCGCCCGCGGGCGCCAGGATGCCGTTGCCGCGAAGCAGGCCCTGATCCGGGCGCTCAGGCTCGCCCCGAGTCAGGCCGCGCTCTGGTTGCGGCTGGCCGCGCTGGCTGTGCTCGACGCGGACATCGCCGGTGCGCTGGAACCCCTGCAGCGCTTCTGTCAGCTCGAACCTGACGAGATCGAGGGGGCTGCGAGGCTCGGGGAGGTGTACGAGAAGCTGGAACGATACGTAGAGGCACGCCCCCTGCTCGAGCGCGCGGTCGCGGACCGGCCCGACGACAGCAATTTGCTCCTGGCCCTGTCCCGCTGCATGTACGAGCTGGGCGATCATGCGGATGCTGTGCAGACGGCGCGCCGGGCGATGGGCGCGGATCCGGCGGATGCGCGCGCGCGCGTGGCCCTGGCGCGTGCCCTGGTCGCGCTCGGCGAGGTGCAACAGGCGCTCGAGCATCTGGCCCGAGCGCGCGACCTTGCGCCTGGATGGCCGGCGCCATGGATCGAATCCGCGCAGCTGCTCGCCGGTGATCCCGAGTTCGAACGGCACGATCCCAAGCGCGCCGTGCGCTTCGCGGAGCACGCCCAAGGCCTGCGGCCGCGCCCGTCGGCGCGCCTGCTCAGCGTGCTGTCGATGGCCTACGCCGCGGACGGCCAGCCCGAGGCCGCGCTGCAGGCGGCCGAACGCGCCCGTGCGGCGCGCGCGGCAGACCAGTAACAGCCGGCCTCGACCGACTGCTGGCGCATCCCACCCTACGTGCCGCACCCGTCGCGTCGGCCGTGGACCGAGAAGTCGCCGGAATCCCTACCTGAACCGGATGCTTACCCGCGCACCCCGACGGTCTGTCATCAGGTGCGCCGTTCACCAACCTCGTCTAACCGTCCCAGGCCACGATTGGCCCTCGGGCTATGCTCACAACCTCGCTGGTATCCTGCCTGCTCGCCGTCGCTCCATCGCTTCAGGTGGCGCAGGCGCCTTCACCGCCCGCCGACCTGGCGCCCGTGGTCGAATGGGTTCAGCAGCACGCTGTGCCCCTGAAGACGCCGGAGGCCGGCAACGGTTTCGAGGACATGGAGCCCCTGCGGTCGATCATCGGGAAAGCGCGCATCGTTGCGCTCGGTGAGGCGACCCATGGCACCCGGGAGTTCTTCCAGCTCAAGCACCGCATGCTCGAGTTCCTCGTCGAGCGCATGGATTTCAGCGTGTTCGCCATCGAGTCCAGCTTCGCGGAATGCGTGGCGGTCAACGACTACGTCGAGCACGGACGCGGCGACATCGCCGCAGCGCTCAACGGTCAGGGGTTCTGGACCTGGGATACGGAAGAGGTGCTCGCGCTGATCGAGTGGATGCGCGCCTACAATGCGGATCCGGAGCGAGGACGGACGTTGCGTTTCTACGGTGTCGACATGCAGAGCTCCGCGCCGGCAGTTGCCGGCGCTCTGGCCTACATCCGTGGCATCGACGCGGGGCTGGCAGATGCGCTGGCAGCGGACCTGGAGCCCCTCGGTCGGCCCACGATCTTCGCCGACTACCCCGATCTGTCGGGGGCGGAGCGCGAGGCCATCGGTTTCGCGCTGGAAGGCATGCTCGACTTCATGGACGGCGAGCGCGACATGCTGGTCGACGCCACGTCCGAACGCGAGTGGTCCCTCGCCCGCCAGCATGGGGTGAACGCACAGCAGGCGAACCAGCACATGGCACGCGGCGGCGCCGGCACCTTTCGCGAAGAGTGCATGGCTGCCAATGTTGCCTGGATGCTCGAGCATGAGCCCGCGGACACGCGCGTCGTGGTCTGGGCTCACAACGCCCACGTGAACAAGGGCGAACTCCCCGGGGCCAGCGGAATGATGGGCTACCACCTGGATCGCGCTTTCGGGGACGAGCATGTCGCGTTCGGCATGAGCTTCCACCACGGCGGCTTCCAGGCCATGGCCCAGCCGCGCCCGGCGGACGACCCGTTGCCCGCCCTGCGCCAGTTCGAGCTCGAGCCGCCGAGCGCCGGCGCCATCGGCTCCGTCCTCGCTCAATCCGGTCACGCCCTGTTCGCCCTG
>JBLHKW010000213.1:0-6798 GCA_047618565.1 Planctomycetota bacterium | reverse complement strand
GGCGGCGGTGGCGGCGGCTACGGTGGTGGCGGCGGCGGCGGCGGCGACCGCTGGTAGTCACTAGCCTAGCTAGCTGATACGACAGGCGAGCGACGGGGGTTTCCCTGTCGCTCGCTTCTATTTGGGGCTCGGTCGGGGTTCCGTCCCCTCAATCCGGGTCACCAGTGAGCACCCAACCAGCCCAGTGCGCAGGAGGGTGGCCTTCGTCGCGGAGCGCCTGCTTGGCCTGCCAGAGGGCCTCGGCCTTGGGCATCTCCTCGATCCAGAGGTTCGTGTAGAAGACCTCCATCAAGCGTCTCGTCGCCGCGTCGTCAACCTTCCACAGGGACGTGATCGACGTACGCGCGCCAGCTGCGTAGAGCGCGGATTGCAGGGACTGAATGCCTTGACCGGCGCGGCGGATACCGACGTTGGTCTCGCACGCTGAGAGGACAGCGAGCTCGCACTGGGAGAGATCGAGCGAGCAAAGCTCCTCCGCGGTCAGGATCCCGGGAACGCGACCGAGTGAATCGCGGCCATTGTTCGCGCCAGCGAGTGCAAGGCCGCACAGAGTCATCGGTGCGAGACCGGTGACACGATCCAGGGCCCCCATGCGGGCGAAGCCCTCCCCCTCCGGACGCGCGTCCTCGGTCGAGCGCACGCTCTCGGGTGCGAACCAACCGTGGGTGGCGAGGTGCAGGTAGCGTTTCCCGGGGGCAGACTCGAACAGCGCCGCTTTCGTCGTCTTCTTCCTGGTGAGCAACGCCGGTTCGACCTCGAACGCCTCCTCAAAGAGATCCGCCGTGGCCTCGGCTTCGTAGCGGGCCTGCAGCAGCTTCTGGAAACGCTCGGGCATCGCGCTACGAGTCACGGGCTCATCCGAACCCTTTGACTCGTCTGGCAGCGCGGTGGAATCGTCATCGCTCCCGTCCGCTTCAATCGGAGCAGAGGCTCCGGTCACCCCCTCGGAAACGGCTCCCGGTGCGTCGTAGTCGACCCCGCCGAAGGCCAGCAGCGAGGGCGCCGTCTCGGTCGGGGGTACCGGCGCCAGCAGTCGCGCGAAGGAGACCTCGTTCACGATGCGCAATCGATCACCGAGACGTCTCTCGGCGTCGTCCTCGTCACCCTCATCAAAGGGAAGCGCATCCAATGGCAGAAGGAAGAGCAGGTCGTCCGCGCACACGAAGAGGCGCCGGGCATCCTCACCTGCCAGCGCCAGCACCGGATCCAGGATCCGTGCGCGTAGCTCACGACCCACCCTGGCTTCGAGATCGCCACTGTCATCCTCCAGGCCGAGGCCACGCAGGAGCGGAGCTCCGAGTGCTGCGCGCCACTCGCTCGCAAGATCCTCCAGCTCCGCAGCAGGACCGAGGTCGATGCGGCTCAGGGTCCCTTCCGAGGTCAAGACGTGCGCCAGCAGGCGGTCCTCGGCATCCTGGATCTCGCCGCTCGAGGGGTCCACGTGCCTGATTGAGATACGCCGGTAGCCGACCACCACATCGCCCGGATCGAGCGCAGCCCTCAACGCTGCCGAGGTGACCGGCTCGGTCACCACTCCGCGTTCCGCCAGCAGCCGACTCGCCTCGCGCTCGAGTGCATCGCGCTTCAGTGAGAGTCTGGTCAGCTCTGCGGATAGCCCCTCGGATCCATCCTCATTGTGCGCAGCCCCGGCTACCAGATCGTTGAGTGCACGACGAATCTCGGCTGCCTCTTCCAGAATCGGCGCCAGTACCGGATCCGTCCCGAAACGTGCGAGCGAACGCGCCGCTTCTGCAGCGACCAGCCGCATGGTTTCTGTCAACTCGAATGCGCCTCGCTCGAGCGCCGCTCCCGCCGATTGGCTCAGAAAAAGCACCTCGGAATGTCGAAGGCTTTCGCTTGCGACGGTCTGCCGCGCCTGACGCGGGGCGAGGGCGAGCGAGGCGAGGATGCGTGTCCGCATGCCTCCAAACTGAGCGGGAAGCAGAGCGCGCGCCCCGGGCAGATCGCCCATCAGCTCCATCGATCCGGCCAGGTTCTCTCGGGCAGTCAAGACATCGGGGTGATCCTCGGGAAGGGTGCGCTCGCGAGCCGCGAGGACCGATTCAAAGAGTGCGCGCGCCCCGGCGAGATCGCCCATCGCGTGCATCGAGACGGCCAGGTTCAATCGGGCAGTCAAGACATCGGGGTGATCCTCGGGCCGGGTGCGCTCGAAGCCCCCGAGGACCGATTCAAAGAGTGCCCGTGCACCGGCCAGATCACCCATCTGGGACATCGAGATGGCCAGGTTCGCTCGGGCATGAGAGACATCGGGGTGATCCTCGGGCCGAATGCGCTCGTAGCCAGCGAGGACGGATTCAAGCAGCGCGTGCACTCCGGCCAAATCGCCCATCAAGCGCATTGAGGTAGCCAGGGCCGCTCGGACGATAAGGAGATCGGGGTGATCCTCGGGCAGGGTGCGCTCATAGCCCGCGAGGACCGCTTCAAAGAGCGCGCGCGCCCCTGGCAGATCACCCATCTTGTGCATCGAGATGGCCTGGTTGAATCGGGCAGTCAAGACATCGGGGTGATCCTCGGGCAGAATGCGCTCGTAGGCCGCGAGGACCGACTCGTTGAGCGCGCGCCCCCCGGCCAGATCGCCCATCGCCTTTATCGATACGGCCAGCTGCAATCGGGCATGCAAGAGATTGAGGTGATCCTCGGGCAGGGTGCGCTCGAAAGCCGCGACGACCGATTCACGCAGCGCGCGCGCCCCGGACAGATCGCCCATCGCCTGCATCGGGTTGGCCAGGTTCAATCGGGCGCGCAAGAGATTGGGGTGATCCTCGGGCAGCGTCCGCTCGTAGGCCGCGAGGACCGACTCGTTGAGCGCGCGCGCCCCGGACAGATCGCCCATCGCCTGCATCGAGTTGGCCAGGTTCCCGCGGGCGGCAATCAGCTCGGGGTGATCCTCGGGCAGGCTGCGCATACGGTGTCTCGCGGCCCGTTCCCACGCGTCCCGGCTTCCCCGAAGACTCATCACCTCGTTGTACGCCAGAGCGCCGATATCGAAGAGCGCGTCATGGATCGCCTCGCTGGTCGCGGCCTCGGCTGTGTCGACGATCTCTGCCAGGACGCTCTCGACCAGATCGCGAGCCGAGGTTTGGTCTCCCTCGCGTAGCAGGCGTCTTGCTTCTCCGATGGCATCCCGGCCCGCTGCCGCCGCCGCGCGCGTGGCCTCCGTCTCGGGGGCCGCGGCCAGGTGCAGGGACAGCGAGCCAGTGGATTCGGGGTCTCCGGCAACGAGAATCGCCAGGTACGCTCCACGTTTCACGTCCAGCGAAACGTAGGGCGTCGTGCCGCCCCCAGAGTTGTCATCTGACGCCAGCGTGCGCGCCTCGGCAGCGTCGTCGACCTGAAGGAACAGATCGAGCTCGGAGGTGGTCCAGACGTGCAACGTCCCGTCGAAATCGACTTCGTACTCAGCGAAGACAGTAGGGCCATGCCCCTCGATCGCGGGCTCATCCTCAGCCGTGATTTCCAGCTCGATGACCTGGTCGTAGGGACTGGGCGGAACCGGCTCTAGGTCCTGGGCGAGGGCGAGGGTGGCGAGCAGGGCGGGAAACACCATGCCCCCTATCATAGAGAAGGGACGGCTGGTGCGGCGAGGGTCGGTCCCTGGGTAGCCGTTCGCACGGATGACCGGGCGTGGAACATGCGCCAGAGGCGGCACTAGGTGCAATGCACCACCCGGAGTCGGTCAACCGCCCGCCATCATCCGCCCGATCGCCTCGAAGTACGCCTTCGTGACGCCATGGGCCACTGGGTGCTGCATGACGAGCAGTGGCGCCCCGCCGGCCTTCCCCACGAGCGTCTTCTTGCGCTCGATGACATGCTCTTCGAGTCCGTTGTCCGCGAGCCGAGACCAGTGCTCCCGGTAGCCCAGCCCGTAGCAGACGATGGCCTTTGGGCGATGCTCCCGCGCCATGGATACGAGATGCTCAATCCGACGAGGTAGTAGCTCCGCCATGTACGCTGCACGGTTCCGAAGGTACCCGAGGTCGCCGACAGCGTCGTAGGGCCACGAGCCAATCGACTTGGCCGGGAGCGGCAGCAGTTCCAACAGACACGTCTCTCCGCCGTGCCGGGCCAGGCGCGTTGCCTGGTACTCCCTCATGGCGTCCTTGTCCGGCTCGACTCCTCCGGCAGCGAAAGCAGCACGTATGAGCCCAGACCAGGTCCTCTGGAGGCTGGGGCTCGCCCCGAACCACTTCGTCACACCGATAGCAGCGTGGTAGTCGCCGAGGTCTTCGAGCTCTTGGCGCCCGCGGGAGAGCCAGGCAGTGACGCGTCCCTCCAACTCGTCGAACGAATTGCAACCACCTTCCTCCATGCCAATGAACCAGTACGGTGCAGCGTAGGCGCCGTAGCCATAGAACCCGTCGATGAACGTGGCAAGGGTAGTCGAATCCATCCTCCTACTGTGCGTGAAACGAAGGGCGATCACAAACGCTCGCCAAGGGATCCCGTAGTGTGCAAATATCCAGCCGAAGCCCAACTCGCGCCTGGACGACGGCTTGCACCAGGCCACACCACGATTCCACGGGCGAGCTTCGGGCCTACGCGAGTTAGGGGCACACCTCCCCCACCGAAATCCCGACATCCACGGCGCCATCTTCCGTCAGGCAGCTCGGTGGTAGAACTTCAACAGCCCACCGATGCGCTCGCGGCACTCGATCGGCCCGGTGCCCATGCCACTCTCGCCGTCGATCAACTCGTTACCGATGCCCTGGTGATTCCGCTCGTGGTTGAAGTGGAGCAGGTACTCGTCGACGACACGGCGCAAGTGCCCTTCACCAAACAGGATCATCCGGCTGAGACACTCCTCCCTGATGGATCGGACGAACCGCTCGGCGTACGCATTGGCGTTCGGCGCCCGGTACGGAGTCCGCACGAGCTTGATGCCGGCCGCCTCCATGACGTTCTTGAAGCGGTATCGGAAGTTCGTGTCGCCGTCGCAGATCAGGAACCGGCGTCCATTCAGGAACTCCACAGCTCGTTCGCCCGCGTAGCCCATCCACATGTCATTCGGGTGCCGAGTGATGCCGGCAAGATGCACGCGCCGCGTGTCGAGCTCGATCATGAACAACACGTAGTAGGTCTTCAGTCCCGTTACCGTCCACACCTCGATGGTGAAGAAGTCGGTGGCCGCGATCTGATCCCAGTGGGTCTTCAGGAACGCTCTCCAGCTAGTCGGGCGGTCCGGGGCTGGCTTGATACCGTTGGCCTTCAGTACGTTGCGAATGGTCGTCGGCGCAACGCGATGACCCACGTTGCGGAGAGCGCCCTCGATCCGAGTGTAGCCCCAGCCACAGTTCTCCTGGGCGAATTGGATGATCAGCGCGCGAATCTCCTTCATCAGGCCGGGCCGCCCCACTCGTTTGCCCGGGAAGGTCCACTTCGCGCGGATGAGTCTGTTGTGCCACCGCAAGATGGTGTCGGGCGTGACGATGGTCGCGACCTGCATCAGCCAGCGTCGTCCGATCTTCTTGCCCTTCGCTGCGAGACGTCGGCGTTGGTCGTCGGTCAGTCGGAGCCGTCGGCCCTTCACCTGCTCCTTTAGAACGCGGTTCTCCTCGATCAGATACTCGAGGACCTCGGCTTGCCGTCGATTGATGAGGCCGGCGAGTGACGCGATCAGGATGTGCAATGGGTAGATGTGGGCCATGGGCGCCATTGTTGCGCGCTCACAAGCTCAGCTTTGAAAACGAGTTGTGTTCGCCCGAATGCGTGCACACGGCGAGCCACGACGACTTGCACGTGACCTCCCTAACGCTCGCGCGCGAACGGGTCGAGGAACCAAAACCTATGAGCATTTCTTCGATATGTTTCAGCCTGCGGTACGCGCGCTGAGCAAGTCACAGCGAAGCAAGGACTTGCGTCGCCAACCTTCTTCGCATCGACCGATGCGTAACCGAAGACGCTGCACACGAGCGACTCTGCAAACGGACCGACCCCCATGAGTTCGCTGAATGCTCATGGGTTGCCGGATCGCGCTGCCGCACTAGCATCAGCGAAGCTTCACGATGACGCCGGGCTGACCTTCAGCGCCCCATCCAGCATGGATGTGCCCTGCTACGCCTCGTCAGCCCCCGCTTCCCTGACGTCTTGACCTATCAAATATGCAAATCTCGCACGCGATCCTCGCCCTCATCTCGCCTGCTCTCTTGGCCTCGGTTGCAGGCGCAGTGGCCCTGCCGAGCTACGAGCCGTTGATCTTCGCACCAAAGGTGGCTGGAAGCGGGGGCGCCGTGAGTGAGGAGGAGACTGACGACTACGACGATGAGGAGGCCGGCGACCCGTGTCCGGACGACCCGATGAAGGATCTCGGTGGCGGGCTCCCCCTTGTTGGCCCCGGGATGTTCCTCAACGTCACCAATGGCAAGATCTGGTTCGAGGTGCCGATCCTGAAGACCTACGCAGGTGGCGAGGTCGAGTTCGACCTCAGGCTGCGATACGAGTCAGACAACCCGCGCGACATCGGCTTGGGCCCAGGCTGGACCCACAACTACTACAGGGGTCTCCTGCCAGACTTCAGTAACGATGGCGTCGTCTACATCGACGAAACGGGGAGGCGGCATCATTTTGCTCTGAACCAATCGGGCAACGATGGCTCGTACGTCACGCCGCCTGGACGCTCGACGAGGTTCACTCACATTGATGAACACCCAAACCCTCCCTTCTCTGTACTGAGGCAACCGAACGGCGACAAGATCCGCTGGGATGATGGCCTGGTCAGCCTCACCAAATACTATGAAGGCACGACGACCGTCGAGCACGAAACCCTCCCAGGCAACCCGC
>JBLHKW010000212.1:0-6863 GCA_047618565.1 Planctomycetota bacterium | reverse complement strand
CAAGGAGTGCGAAGTCGAGACGGCGGAGGCGGCCCTGTAGGGCCGCTGAGCACGGCTCGACGAGCACGACGCAGCGGCGGCGGAGAGGGCGAAGTCGAGTAGGGAGTTTTTAGGGCGGGCTGCTAGCGGACCGGGGCGCGCTCTACGTTCAGTTCAATCAGGTTCGGGATGCGCCCGGGGAGAGTCTGCAGCAGTTCAGCGCGCGCATGCGGGAGTCCCTGCTTGATTCAAAGGCGACCCATCTGATCGTCGACGTGCGTCATAACAATGGTGGGAACAACAACCTGGTACGTCCACTCGTGCGCGCCATGATCGAGTTCGAGATGCGTGCGCCAGAACATCGCATCTTCGTCCTCATGGGCCGGAACACGTTCTCGGCCGCACAGAACTTCATCAACCGCGTCGAGCGCTGGACGAACGCGACGTTCGTTGGCGAACCCAGCTCATCCAGCCCGAACTTCGTCGGCGAGGAGAACGAGATCATGCTGCCCTTCAGTCGGGTTCAAGGGAGCATCTCCAATCGCTACTGGCAAGACTCCGACCCATGGGACCATCGGCCCTGGATCGCGCCGGATCTGGCGGTGGCCTTGACCGCCGAGCAGTACTTCCAGGGCGTCGATCCGGTGCTCGAGCTCGTGCTGGATCAGCTCTGAGGCCGGACCGACGGCCGCGCGCTTGCGCGCCGTGGATGTCCCGGACAAACGGCCTCTGGATCGCTACATTGGGCCCATGCTCGGCCCCATCGCATGGACCTCGCCCGTGGATCCACCTCTGCAGGAGTACGGTCCATGGCGGGGTGGCAGATGATCCTGAAACGGCTCCTGTTCGTCGCAATATCGGTCGGCATGGTCCTGATTTCGCTGGACCTGATCGCCGACCTCGGTCAGTACCACGATCGGATTCCGACTCCGGTGCGCGCGCTGTTGGGAGTCCTCCTGACGCTCACGATCACGGGCAGCGTGGCCTTTCCTGGATTCGTCTTCTCGCTCTGGAAGGCACTACCCGATTAGTACTACTGCGTGGCGCACCGCGCGCGCATGGCGCGCTTGGGACGCCTGCTCGGGATCGGCGTCTTTCGGGCGCTGCTGGTGGCGTTCTTCTGGGGACACGCCCGTAACCGCGCCCGTTTCTTCGACGGTACGCGCCAGGGGATCGAGGCGCTGGATGTGGAGACCCGGCGTGCGGAATTCGGCATCTCCTGGCCGGCATCCTGGCCAGGCTGGCGATCGCATGGCTGGCTTTCCTCGGGCTGCGGGTCGCGGCGTGCGCAGCGCTCCTGTGCAACGTGGTGATGAACGCCTATCCGATCGTCCTTCAACGCATGCACCGCGCGCGGCTCGCACCGCTTCTCGGGCGGCTAGCGCGTGCCCGTGTCCACGCAAAACCGTAGGATGTGAGCATGCTGCTACCTCTGATCTGCACGTCGCTCTTCGTCCTCTCGAACCAGGTGATCGAGCCGGAAGCCGCGCCAAAGCAGGTACGCGTGCTGATCCTCGACGGCCAGAACAACCACGACTGGCAGAAGACGACCGCGGCCACGCGCGCCATTCTGCTCGCCACTGGCCGCTTCGATGTGGACGTCGCCAGCGCGCCGTCCGACCGGGAAGCGACGGAACAGTGGGCGGCCTGGAAGCCGGCCTTCTCGAAGTACGACGTCGTCTTCTCCAACTACAACGACGGCGGCGCGTGCCTGTGGTCCGAGGGAATGAAGCAGGACCTGGTCGACTTCGTGCACGGGGGCGGCGGGCTCGTGGTCGTGCACGCAGCGGACAATTCATCGAGCGACTGGCCCGAGTACAACCGCATGATCGGCGTCGGCGGGTGGGGAGGTCGGACCGCCGCCAGCGGGAAGCACCTGCGCCGCGTTGACGGGCGCTGGGTGACCGACCCCGCGCCGGACGAACTCAGTGGCAGCCACGGACCGCAGCACGAATTTCTCGTTGAGAGCAGCGGCGTCGACCATCCGGTCATGGAGGGGCTGCCCACGCGCTGGCTGCACGCCAAGGACGAGCTGTACGATTCCCTGCGCGGCCCCTGCGAGGAGGTGACGGTGCTCGCGTCGGCCTACTGCGAGCGAACGGACCGGCACGAACCGGTCGTCCTCTCCATCGGCTATGGCAACGGCCGCGTCTTTCACACCACCATGGGCCACGTCGGTGGCCTGGAAGCCGTGCAGTGTGTCGGTTTTCAGACGATAGTTGCACGCGGGACGGAGTGGGCGGCGACCGGCGCGGTCACGCTCCCCGTTCCCGATGACTTTCCGACGGCGGAGGAGTGCAGTGTCCGAGAGCCCGTCCAGCGGGCGCGTTGACGTGATCGCTGCCGCTGCGCGAATGACGCGCGGCCTACTCCTGTCCTGCGAACATGCGCTGCATGTCCTTGAAGGACTTGAACTCCAGGTGATTGCCGCTCGGGTCCCGCACGAAGAACGTGCCCTGCTCGCCCGCTTCACCCTCGAAGCGGATGCGCGGTCCGATCAGGAAGGCGATTCCGTGGGATTGAAGGCGTTCGGCTAGCTGTTGCCACTCGGCCCATGGCAGCACCGCGCCAAAATGCGGAATAGGCACGCGATCCCCGTCGACAGGATTCGTGGGGACTTCCACGGTGCTGGCCGGAGTCATGTGCGCCGTGATCTGGTGACCGAAGAAGTCGAAATCGACCCAGCTCTCCGAGGACCGCCCCTCGATGCATCCCAGGCACTCGCCGTAGAAACGACGGGTACTCACGAGCTCGTTCACGGGGAAGGCCAGGTGGAAGGGGGGAGGCATCTCGGGCATCTCGGGCATCTCGGGCATTGGGGGAATGTACTCACTGCATGGACCCTTCGGCGAATCCCATCCACGCTTCCCCGGTCTCAGGGCCTGGGCGGGCCGTGGATGAAACACCAGACCGCCCGTCCTCGCGCTTGCGCCCATCCTGACTGCTGCCGGCGCCGCGACACTTCAGGGGCTCGGGGAGAGTGAGGCGCGCGTCGGCAGCACGCTTCGGTTCAGGCTCCCGCTGGCAATCTGATGGCGACGATCGGCCTGGTGGGTGCTTCAGGGCCTCATTGACGAAAGTCTTCGTAAACACTGAAGCTCTGGCTTCACAATGACGAAGACTTTCGTACTCTGCAGCGGAGGTCGACGACAACGGCACTTCAAATGAGCAAAAGCAAATCCCCCAGGAAGCCCACTGCGGCCGAATTCAAAATCCTCAGAGCGATCTGGGACCGCAAGTCCGCGACGGTGCGCGAGGTTCACGAGCTGCTGAGCGCTACCCAGGAGATCGGTTTCACGACGGTCTTGAAGTTGATGCAGATCATGACCGAGAAGGGGCTGCTCGAGCGCGACACGGATGTGCGGCCGCAGGTGTTCTGGGCCGCGCGCCCGAAGAAGCAGACCCAGAAGCTGCTGCTGCGGGACCTGCTGGACAGCGCTTTCAGCGGATCGCCGAGCACCTTGGTGCTGCAGGCCCTTTCGATGCGCAAGTCGACCCCCGATGAGTTGCGAGAGATTCGTGACCTGCTCGATTCCCTTCAGGAGGACGAAGAGTGATGCAGTCCATTGAACCGCTGCTTTCCGCGCTGGGCCAATCCGTCCTGCAGTTCCTGTGGCAGGGGACGGTCATCGCGCTCCTCGCGGGACTCGCGCTCGCCACCGTCTCGCGCGCCGATTCCGGCATGCGCCACACGATTGGCCTCGGCGCACTCCTTCTCAGTCTGGTTGCATTCGGATCCACCCTGGTCTCGACATTCGTCGCGGAGCTGGCGCTCAACGGCCCGGCCGCCGGATCATCGACTGCCCTCACGGGCGGCCCGCTGGTGAGCCTGGCTGCGATCGTGGCCGCGGCACTGCCAAATGTCGACCTGTGTGCTGTGCTGGCCTGGGGCTGGATCGCGGGCGTCCTGTTCATGGCTCTGCGCCACCGCCGTGGAGTCGCCTGGGGGCAGGGGCTACGGCGCACGGCGACAGCACTCGACGATCCGAAGTGGCAACAGGTCGTCGATTCCCTCTGCGTGGACCTCGGTCTGCGGCGCGTGGTGCGGATACTCCAGAGTGCGCGCATCGAGAGCCCGGCGGTGATCGGTTGGCTCGCACCCATCATCGTCGTGCCCGTTTCGGCCTTCACCGGTCTGACGGCAGGGCAGTTGCGCAGCGTGCTCGCGCACGAGCTGGCCCATATCCGGCGTCACGACCACCTCGTCAATGCGGTGCTTGCGTTGATCGAGGTAAGCCTCTTCTTCCATCCTGCGACCTGGTGGTTTGCGGGTCTGGTACGCCGCGAGCGTGAGCATTGTTGCGATCTTGCAGCGATCCGCGTAACCGGCAACCCGCGTCTGTTGGCGAGAGCTCTCGCCGAACTCGAATCACTCAGACTTCCCGGCGCCGCACCCGTACTCGCGGCGCGATCTAGCAAAGGACCACTCATGCAACGCATCACACGAATCCTCTCCACGAACGCCGATAGCACCCACCGAGACGACGGTAGTCTGCTGCGTCCCGCGTTGCTGCTGGCCGGGCTGCTGGCCTGCGCCGGCATCGTCCAGTCCGCCGTTGCCGATCCAGCCAGATCAGGCGCTGGCGACGCGGCGCCGCTGACGCGCGTCGACGAACAGGGTCCGCGCAACGAGAAAGCTCAGCTGGCGGATCGCGTGGAACTCGAACGCGTCGCGGCAGAGCTCAAGGCGGCGGTGGCCGCCGGCAAGCTTTCGGGCGATGATGCCCGGGCCAAGCTCCGTGCCCTGAAGGCAAAACTGGCGGAGGTCGGGGAGAGCCGGCGGTTTGGCCGCGAGGACTACGCGCGCGTGGCCGCAGAATTGAAGGCGGCGGTAGTCGCGGGCAAGATCACCGGAGAGCAGGCGCGCGCACGTCTCGAAGGGATGCGCCGGATGCTGGCCGAGAAGCACGAGGGGAAACGCGACCTGCGCGCCGAGTACACGGCCTTCGAGAACAAGATCGGAACCGCCGTGAAGTCGGGGGAAATGACCGAGCTGGCGGCGAAGAAAGCGATCGAGCACTTCCGACGACGCGTGAGCGCGAGTGAGATGACTCCCGAGGCGGTGCTCGAGCGGGTCCAGGCTGCCGTCGAGACGGGTCGGATCACGCCGGCGCAAGGCAAGGACAGGGTCGAGGCTTACCGCAGGACTCTGGCGGATCGGCGCGCTGCTGAGCTCAAACGACAGAAGCTCGACGCTTCCATCCGCGAGATCAAGGAAGCCGTGCAATCGGGCAGCATCAGTCGTGAAGAGGCCAAGCAGCGAATGATGGCCGTAGAGAAGAGCCTGAGCGAGAGTGCGGGCAAGCTGGCGCCCGCCCGTCGCCAGGATTGAACTGCGCGCCGGTATGCGACGCGGCCGTCGGCCAGGTCTGCATCGGCTCTCACCGCCCATGAGCAACACCCGCATCATTCCGCTCGTGATTCTGCTTCTCAGCGCGGTCGCCCTGGTGGCCGTGATGAGGACATCGTCACGCTCGGAGGTGCACGGTGCCGGACTACCCGGAGCTGCAGAACCGAGCGCGCTTGGCGCCACGTTGGCCGTGGCCCGCGGGTCGGAGCTGCTTGCTCCTCCGGAGCCTGCGGCCACCCGCGGGATTGACCTCGAGTCGCTTCCCGCGCGGTGGGCCTCCCTGGGCGTGGACCTCGACCAGAAAATGCGCGACCCATCGGTGGGTGGCATGTCAGGAACCACCGAGCCCACCGAGCCCGCGAGCCTCGAAGAGTTGCGCGAGTTCAGGGCCTTCGTGAGCAACAGCCTCTCGGAGATCCGGCACGAAGAGGCTGCGGCACGGTTGAAAGACCTCGAGCGGCGGGCTGCGACGATGGGGCAGACGATTCCGCAGCTTGCGAGACGCCTGGAGCTGAGCGAACAGCAGGCCAGGAAGATGGAGTCGGAGCTGCTGTCACGACTCGATGTCGAAGCCGAGTACTGGCGCCAATGGGAGCAGGGCGCGGACGGGGAGATCCTCGACGAGCTGAAGGCCAGGGACCGCGGCGCACACATCGACGAGCTCTCGAAGTTTCTGAAGCCCGAGCAGCTCAAGGCCTATCTTCCGAATTGAGGGGCTGGCGAACGCGCTGGGCGCGAACCGGTGACCTCAGGGCCTGCTCTCCATGCTGCGGCGGAGTGCCCACGAGATGATCTCGGCACTGCGGGCGGCGTCGGTGCAAAGGCGTTCAGGATCAGGCGTGATCCCGACGCGGCCGAGGTCGAGGCGGTCGGCGTCCCAGCAGGCCATGACGGTCGGCGAGGCTTCGGTGCCTCCCCGGGTGTGCTGCTCGCAGGCCTGGACGAGCCGTTCGAAGCGTCCGTCGGAGAGCTCGAAGTAGTCTCCACGAAGCTCGTGAGCCAGCAGCGCTGCACGTGGACCGTGCTCCGGGTCGGTGCCATCGTTCAGGCGACAGGAGTCGTGCAGCCACGCGAATAGCTCGATCACGCCGACATCGATGCCCGCTTCGAGCTGCGCCAGGCGCTTGCCGTTGGTCAGGACTCGTGACCAGTGGCCGACGCCATGGATCCCTTGCCAGTCGAGGGTGAACGCGCCGCGTAGCGCCTCCAGCATCGCATTGCGATGGTCCGCGCTGGCGAACGGGCTCGGATCGAACTGGGAGCTGGGCATGCGGCGAGGATACGGCTTTCGGGGCTCTTCGGGTTCGGCCAGAGGCGGCCGCATCGCAGCGCCGAGCTCAGGTGCCGGGTTCCGCATCCCGCGTGGGAGGCGGCGGCTCAGTATTCTCGGGACCTAGCAGCTGACGTAGATTCTCCTCGTGCGTTGCGAGGAAGAGGCGATCCTTGTCGCGCCCGGTTGCCGCCTTCGAATCGATGATGTGCCTCAGGCGTGCGACAGGAATCTCGATGCGGTCGAGTACGAACCGCGTCCGGG
>JBLHKW010000211.1:0-6870 GCA_047618565.1 Planctomycetota bacterium | reverse complement strand
GATCGGGAGGCGACGGTGGAAGAAGGAGTCCGGCTATCACCGCCAGGGCACCGTCGAGAACGCCTTCTTCCGGTTCAAGTCGATCCTCGGGGGGCGGCTTCGGGCTCGTCATCCGGAAGCGCAAGAGCCTGAAGCGGTGGCGGCTTGCAACATCCTGAATCGGATGTTGGAGCTCGGTCGACCGACTTCGGTCCCGATCAAGCCCTGAGACCGCGGGACTGGGAGAGCTGCGGACCAAATTCGGCCCATGCACCAACGCCGATTTGATGCAGAACATGACATCCCCTTGCACCCCGTTGCACTCCCCCACCTTGCTTCTTACCCTCTCCAGCCAACGGAGGCGTGGCAGAGCGGCTTAATGCACCGGTTTTGAAAACCGACGTGTCGCAAGGCACCGGGGGTTCAAATCCCTCCGCCTCCGCCAGAATTGGGTATGGGTTGGGGCTGGGTGGTTCTTGGGTGTTTGTTCTGGAGCCGGGGGAGTGGTTTTGCTTGGGTGAGTTTTCGATCAACCCCCTCGCTGGTATCACCCATGAAGACTCTCTGCTTGCCCGTCCTGGCCGTCGCACTCTTTTCCTGCGGGACTGTTCCGCGCGTGGACGTGATGCCGGCGTATGGCGAGTTCAGTGTAGATGGAAGTCTCGGGGCCTCGACCGGTGGCGCGAGCGTGGTGAGTCAGGACCTGGCGTCGCTCGGGATCGACGGGGCGGAGTCGGGGTCGGCGGGGCGCGCGACGCTCAAGTGGCTGGGGTTCCAGCTGGCGCTGTCCGGGTTCGGGACAGACTATTCGGGTAGTGGCACGACGACGGCGGCGATCGATATCAATGGGGACACGATCATGGCCGGGGCGGCTGTGGACTCGTCGCTCGACCTGCATTACACGACGGCGGCTCTGACCTTCGACATCTTCCCGGGCAGCACGTTCGACCTGGGTCTCGGGCTCGGGATCACGGCCATCGACATGGACCTGCGGCTCACGGAGACCATGGCGAGCAACACGCTCACCGCCGACGAGCAGATTCCCCTGCCGCAGCTCTCCCTGCGCAGCGCGGCCAACTTTGGTCGCTTCGGGCTCTATGGGGACCTGGGCTGGATCTCGGGCAATTACGGGGATTTCGACGGGGAACTGCTCGACATCGACGTCGCGGGTCGCCTGCGGCTGTTCGGTTCCGGAAAGCGGCTGGTCGGGCACGCGACGGTCGGTTACCGCTACGTCGATACGAACTTCCTCTACGACGATGGTGGCGACACGCTCGACGTGGACCTCCTGAGCGACGGCCCGTACCTCGGAATCACGTTCTCGTTCTGAGTTCGAACTCGAGCGCCCGCTTCACGCCGCGCGCGACCGGCGCTAGACTGCCCCAGTGAGCGACGATCGAGATACGCTGGCCCCAGCGACCCACGGGCGTAGCCTGCGCTGGCAGCTCGGCGGCCTGGCGATGCTGCTGCTGGCGGTCGCCTTTTCGACGGCGCTGCGCATCCAGGTCACCCAGTCCGACCCCTTCTTCGATCGGGAGACGCCCGCGGGCCTGCTGCGCAGCGATCAGGGGCTGATCTACTACGTCACCGAGCTCATCGCTGACGCGGACGGCGGCACGCCGGATGACTTCCGTTCGGATCCGCGTATCTGTCACCCGGACACGGCCGACATCCCGGCCATGTTCAGCGTCGGGCAGGAGTTCTTGATCGCGTGGACGTACCTGGCGCTCGGCAAGGAGTACGCGCTGCACGTGGTCGCCCTGTGGCTCATGAGCTTCATCGCCAGCCTGGTGCTCGTCGGCGTGTACGGGCTGGCCTACGAGCTCACGCGTAAACCCGGTTGGGCCGGACTCGCGGCGCTGTTCTTCGCGGTGCTGCCCATCAACTACCGCACGATGGGGATCATCCTGTTGCGCGAGGACCTGAGCGTGCCGCTCTTTGCGCTGCACCTGTGGCTCACCGCGCGCGCCGTGCGTCGCGACTCGACGGGCGCCTGGGTCGGAAGCGGCCTGATGCTCTCGGCGGCTCTCGCCACGTGGCACGCGATGACCTTCGTCGTCGCCATCGAGGTCGTGACCCTGTTGGCCTGGTTCGTGCGTACCGGCAGCAACCCGCTCGCGCGAGCGCGGGCGTGGATCGTACCGGCGATCCTCGTGCTCGCGGGCCTCACGATTCCGATGCTGCGCAGCAAGCTGTTCCTGCTCTCCCCCACCATGGCGGTGGTGTTCGGCATGGCGGTGCATGCACTGATCTGGCGCCGCAGCGAGGAGCCGTCCGGCACGAACATGAAACGCATCGTGACCGGGGTCGCGTGCGTGCTGGTCGTGGGCGTCCTGACCCAGTTCGCTGCGCGCATGCTGCGCGGCGGTGAAGGCGACTACGCACACGTGCTCGCCTTCCTGTGGGCCAAGATCACGGGCCTGGGCGCGCGGCCCAGCGACCCGACCGAACTACCCTTCGGCGCGCGCCTGCTCTGGCAGGGCGCGTTCTCGACCGCGACTCCGATCGAGTTCGCGATCGGACTGGGCCTGGCGCTGATCGCGCTCACCCTCGGCCTGATCAAGGCCGCACCGATATGGCTACGCGGCGCCAGCGAGCAGCAACCGGATCGGCGCGGCTTCGCGCTGCTCGGTGGCTTCATGGGGATCTCGATCGTCTCCGCGTGGATGGTGCGACGCACGATGATCCTGCTGGGCATGGGCGCGCCGATTCTGGCGCTCTGGCCCTTCCTCAAGCCTGGACGTGGTCGCACGGGAGCCCTGGTGCTCAGCGCGGCGATCCTCGGCCAGGGCGGCTTCATCCTCTACAGCGTGTCGACCACGCTCATCCCCTGGTACCGGCCGGTCTACCAGCCGGTGGACTACCCGCGCGAGATACGCCATCTCGTCGAATGGGTCGATGGCAATATCGACCCGTCCAGGGCGTTGCTGGCCGACTTCTCGACGTCGACCTCGGTCCTGGCCCACTCGCGCAATCCGATCGTCACCCAACCGAAGTACGAGACGACCGAGAGTCGCGAGCGCATCGAGCAGTTCTTCACGACGTTCTTCAAGGGCAGCCTCGGAGACCTCAATGCGATGATGGACCGCTACGAGACCGACTACCTCTTGCTCGATTGCTGGCAACTGGCGGCGTCGCTCTTCGTCGCAGGACTCCCGCCCGGTTCACGCGGCCCCCAGCCGGGTACGCCGGCGTCCCTGTTCCTGCGCCGCGACCCGACGGCCCTGCGTTCCATCCCGGGCTTCCGTATCATCTACGCCACGCCGCCCGGCCTGGGGCGCGGTAGCTTCCGTATCTTCAAGCGCGTGCGCAAACGCTAGCGCGCCCGGCGTTCGAGTAGCTCCGGCATGCCCGCGCGCTCGTCAGGACCAGGACAGCGCGGAATCCACGGGCCTGTGGCGCGGGACGGACTGCCCGGATGGCTGATCGTGACGCTCGACGGGCAGACGCTATCACAGGCCTCTCAGTACTGAAAAACCGGTTCTCAGGGGCCCAGGAGAGGGTCCTCGGCCAAATTTGGAATCTGCCCCTGGTTGCGCACAGCCGTGGGACAATAGTCCCTGTACCCCCCTACCCACAGGACTCCCAAAGCTCCAAGTACCCGTGCACGCTCGCCCCCAATCCCCCATTCTGACCCAGCTGAATCGCCTCCCCAGGCTGCTCCTGCTGACCGCGGTCGCCGTCGTCGGCGCCTGCGGAGTCGCCTCCGGGCCCGACGTCGCCCGGATCGAACGCCTCGACCTCAGCGCCCCCGACGCCCGCGACCCGCGACCGACCGAGACGCTCTTGGCGCGCCTCGAGCCGCCGCCGGAGATCACGCCCTGGTCGGTAGCGCCGATGGAGGCTACCTACATGGCGTCCGACCTCGGGACCGACCTGCGTGGCTCCCTGACGGTGCGCAGCCAGCGCCCGCGCACGATGACGATCCCGCTCCCGCCCGAGACCGCGGGGGCCAATCGCTTCGAGGTCGCCCTGCGACTCCACGGTCGCTCGACCATGCGCGTCACGCTCTCGCGCAACGGCCGGCGCGTGGTGACCAAGGTGATCCCCGTCCCCCAGTCCAATGAACTGACCTGGATCCGGGCCGACCTGCTCGACGCCCCCGGCGCAGCGGAAGCCTGCGACACCCTGAGCCTCGAGCTGCCCCCGCGCGGCGGCACCTGGATGGTCTACGCGGTCGACGTCTCGCGCATCGACCCAGCCGCGGCCTACCCGACCGTCGAGGAGGGCCCGAGCCTGTGCTTCATCGAGTCCGAAGGGCGCGCGGCGGTGGCCGTAGAATCCGGACGCCCGCTCGTCACGAACCTGACGGCCACAACGGGCGATCGCATCAGCTTCAGCTACGCCGCGCCGCTGCTCTCCGTTCCGGACGAGGACCCGATTCGTCTGCAGCTCGAACTGCGGGACGAGGCCGGCCAGATCTTCCATCGTGACCTCAAACTCGATCAGCCCGGCTGGCAGACCTTCTCCCTGGAGCTCGACGGGATCAGCGCACCAGGCCCGGGCCCGCTCGAGGCGCGCTTCACACTCGAGGGCGAGCGCACCGAGGGATTCTGTCTGCTGGGCGAACTGGTGCGCGTGTCCGGCGCGGTATCACCGCCGACCGTGCTCCTGATCACCTCCGACACCCACCGTGCCGACCACCTCGGCAGCGCGGGTTCGGTCGACATCCTGACCCCCGCTCTCGACGCACTCGCCGCACGCGGAGTGCAGTTCGAACGGGCCTGGTCCTCGACCAACGTGACCGTGCCCTCGCACGCAGCCCTGCTGACCGGCACGCACCCGCGCGACACGGGACTGGTCGACAACCTCGGGCACCTGGCCCAGGACACACCGACCCTGGGACGTCGATTCCAGGAGGGCGGCTACCTGACCTACGCGCTCGTCAGCGCCCGCCATCTGGACCATCGGCGCGCGGGTATCGGCTCGGGCTTCGATCGCATGGCGGAGAGCCCGGTCTCGCATCAGCGCGCGGAGGACACGATCCGTACCCTCGAGGGTTGGCTGAGCGAGGAGACCGACAAGCCGCTCTTCGTGTGGCTGCATCTGTTCGACGCCCATGCGCCCTACGACGCGCCCGACGAGGACGCGATCACCGGGATCGATGCCTTCGGGAATCCAGTGCCGAAGCCGGAACTCAAGCTATCGGACGCGCAGCAGTGTGAGGCTTACCGCACCGAGATCTCCTACCTCGACCGCGAGCTGGCACGCGTGCTGGCCAGCGACCGCATGCGCAACGGCATCGTCGCGTTTACCGCCGACCACGGTGAGTCCCTGGGCGCCCATAACGTCTACTTCAACCACGGCGGCCTGTACCCGGACACATTGCATGTCCCCTTGATCCTGGCCTGGCCTGAGGCTCCGGGCAGTCCGAGCGAACAGAGCGTTCCGCGCCGCGTGCGCATGATCGACCTGGGTCGCACACTGCTGGACCTTTCCGCGCTCGCGCACCTGCCCTTCCCGGGCACAAACCTGCTCGATCCCGGCGACGCGAACGAGCCCCATTACTTCCTGGCCTCGGGCGCCAGCTCCGCGGCGGTGCTGCTGGCGGAGAGGTTCCTGGTCTTGCACCTGGAGGACCACCGCGACCCGGGCAAGCGCGGCCTGGCCCACGACCGGCATGAGGTCGAGCTCTTTGACCTGGAGTCCGACCCCGATTGCCTGCACGAGCTGTCGATGGAACGCCTCGACGAAATGCGTCAGCTGCGTGCACTCCTGGTCGACTGGCTGGACGCCATGCCCGACCCGAACCTGCCGGCCGAGGATGCCACCGACCCGGAGCGCCTGCGCGAGCTGGCAGCCCTGGGCTACGCGGACATGAACGCAACGGCGGTCGAGGCAGCCTTCGTCGACGACGACTGCGAATGCCCGCGTTGCATTTCCTACGCGCCGTGAGGCGCGCTCAACGCTTCTTCTTCGACAGCCAGTAGAGGAAGCGCCCTTCGAGGTCGCCCTTCTTGTCGAGCTCGACGCTGCTGAGCGCGCGGCCGTCGAAGGACTCCGCGAACGAGGCTTCGATCTCGGCGGCGCTGTCGATCTGAGCGAGGCGCTTCAGGAAGCCCGCGAAGGCAGCGCGCGACGACTTTTCCTTGCCCATGGATTCGTTCTGGAGCCAGTAGAGGAAGGCGCAGCGGTAGGCGCGCAGAAACTCCATCTGCTCGCCCTCGAAAGACACCGGCAGGGTCTCACGCTCCACCGCGCGCGCGCCGAGGAAGGGCGCGGCCAGAACCTTGCGCTCGCTGCCCGCATCGTCCTGGATCTCGAAGAGGTGCACCTTGCCCTTCTTCTTGGCCTCATCGGCGCCGCTCTTCTGGGATGAGCGCAGCACGCGCACGAAGCGGTCCGCGCCCTGATCCGCACGCCAGCGGCTGTCGGCCGAGATCGTTCCCAGGCTGCCACCGCTCGGATTGCCGCCCGGCACGAAGAACTCGACGGCCTCCGTGCGGCGCTCGCTGAGATCCCCGTCGGCGCGTGTGTTGCACTCCTCGAACATGTCGACGACCAGGTTGATCGCGAGCCCACCCGCGAAGGTCGGCGGGATTTTGCTGCCGAAGTAGTTGTCGATCATCGAGTTCGTCGCGAGCTGGACGATCTGCTGCTCGAGCCCGGTGGGCGTGCGCGCACTCATGTCCATCGAGGCCTCGTAGTCCTCGGCCGAGCCCCCGGGGCTCGCGAACGCCAGCGCGAGCACCTTGTATTCCTCGAGGTAGAAGTTGGTCCAGGTGTGCGTGCCGTCCTTCCAGAAGTTCGAGCGCAGATCCGGGCGCAGCCAGCCCGCGAAGGCGATCGCCTCGACGAAGCGCCCGCGCTCCGGGATCAACACGATGGCCTCGCGCTTGCCCTGCGTGCGGTCCAGGCCGAGCGCCCGGCCACTGCGCATGCGCAGCGCGA
>JBLHKW010000210.1:0-6890 GCA_047618565.1 Planctomycetota bacterium | reverse complement strand
CCGAGATGGGCGTGACGGATCAGGGCAACGGCATGGGCGCAGCCTGGGGCGACCTGAACGGTGACGGACGCCTGGACCTGTACGTGTCGAACATGTCCTCGACGGCCGGAAACCGGATCCTGTCGCGCCTCTGGGAGAGTCTTCCCGAAGCGGATCGCGGCTCGCTGAGGAAAGCGGCGGCCGGCAACTCGGTATTCCTCGCCAGTGACGACGGCTTCGAACGGGTGCCCTCGAGCGCGGGTGGCGTCGGTGCCAACTGGGCCTGGTCGACGGCGCTCACGGATCTGGACCACGACGGTTGCCTGGACGTCTTTTGCGTCAACGGCTTCGCGACGGGGGACCTGCCGCACGACACCTGAAGCACTTACTGGCGCCACGTGGTGGCGTCTTCAACATCCTCGAAAGCCGAGAACGCCGAGTACCTGGACCAGGCGGTCGGGCAACAATCCTACGTGAACCACCACTCGGTTCAGATGTTCGAGGAGGGACGATCCTTCAGCGGCAACGAGCGCTTCAAAATGTTCTTCGGGCAGCCGGGCGGCAACTTCGCGGACCTGTCTGCCATGTCGGGTGCCGATCCCAATCTCGATGGTCGTGCGGTGCTCGCCACGGACTTCGATGACGACGGCGACGTGGACCTCTTCATCCACAACCTGCAGCGCGAGCGCCACATTCTCTACCGCAACGACCTGGCTGACCCGGCCCGACCGCGCTTCGTGAAGGTGCGCCTGCGCGCGACCACGGGCCAGTGGGAAGGCATCGGGGCGACGGTGACCCTGGCGAGCGGCGGGCGCGAGGTTGCACAGACGCTCTCGCGCGGCGCGGGCTTTGTCTCCTGTCAGGCACCCGAGCTGGTGTTCGGCATGGGCGACGAGAAGACGGGAGAGCTCAGCGTGCGCTGGCCCGGTGGGGCGCTCGAGTCCTTCGGCCAGGTGACGCCCGGCGCGCGCATGCTGCTGGTCGAGGGCACGGGCAAGCCCGAAGCCATTGCTGCACACTCGTTCCAGTTGCCGGATCCATTGCCCGAGGGACTGTTCCTGCGCGTCGGCCAGACCATGCCCGTGCTGGAGCTGGCCGGGCCCGACGGTACTTTGCGGCCCTTCGATGCGCGCGAACTCGCGGGCGGCAAGCCGCTGTTGATCAACCTGTGGGCGAGCACCTGTGCGCCCTGCGTCGGCGAGTTGCCCGCCCTAGTGCGCATCGACGCCGAGGGGCAGCGACGGGTCGTGCTCGTCAGCCTGGATCTGCCCGACGACCGTGCGCGCGCGGCGCAGATCGCCGCGCAGCGTGCCGACGGCCTGGCGACCTTCTACCTCAAGGATGACGGCAGCGGGATCGACGATGTCGTCGACAAGCTGCGCACTCCCATTCCGACCACGCTCGAGCTGGACGGGGATGGCGTGTTGCGCAAGGTCATCCGCGGCGTGCTCGAGTAGCCGGCGGATGGCGCCGCAGCCTCAGTCCGGTGCGTGCGCCAGGTCCAGGTAATACAGCAGGCTGAGCGCGCTGAAACCATCCTGGATCAGGCCCGCGCGCAGGAGCGCGCGTACCTCGGCCCTGGTGTGGACCTTGACCATGATCTGCTCCGAGTCCTCGGGCTGTGGAGCCGTGACCCTGGCGCAGTCGAGCGCGTAGAACGCGTGGGCGTAGTGCGCGCTGATGCCGTTGGTGGGGTAGAAGCCCGGCAGTGGATGCAGCTGACCGGCGCTGTAGCCCGTCTCTTCGAGCAGCTCGCGCTCGATCGCACCCGCCGGGGTCTCGCCTTCGCCGATGCGACCCGCCGGGACTTCCCAGTGGGTCTTGCCGTGCGGGTAGCGGTACTGGCCGAGCAGCACGATCGAACCATCCGGGAGCACGGGCACGACGACCGCGGCGTCGCTGACCTCGAAGACGTGGTACTCCTGGTGCCTCCCGTTGGGCAGGATGACGGTGTCGCGCCGCAGGCCGCACCACGCCGAGTCGTATACCCGTTCGGAGTCGTGGACTCCGAACGGGTCGAAGGGCGCCGGATTGGCGGGCAGCGCCTCCGACATCAGGCGTCGCTCGGGAGGGCGTCGGGCCATAGCTCACGCCAGTCGCGCCGTGCGCGAGTGGCAGCCCCCTGGCCGTTGGCGGTCAGGTTGGCGAGCAGCGTGGGTGACACGCGCAGGTCTTCGAGGGCCGTCTCCGAGAGCACTCGACCGCAGGCGCCAATGATGGCGTCAGCGTCGAGGCCCTGGTAGGTGTAGACGTCGCTCGGGCGGCCGCATTTGGAGAAGCGCCGCACCGCGAGGGTCTCCTGCTTGACGCCGACGATCGAGCCGATGTTGTCGACCAGGCCGGCCTCGCCATCGCAGATCGCAACGCACGGGACGCGCCGCCCGGCCAGGCTTATCAGTCCTGCCTGGGTCTCGCTGGCACCCGCCACCGCGTGCAGGTCCGCGGTGATCCCCAGGCCCTCGCGCAGGTGTCTGTAGCCATTCTCGTGGCCCAGGATGCCGAGCAGCAGTTCGGGCGAGGAGATCACGATCACGTTGGCGAAGATTCCGCGCTCCAGCAGGCGCGTGGAGGCCTCGAGGGCCTCCGTCGCAATGGAGCCCATGGCGAACACGTTGACCACGTTGTCCCCGGGCTCGTAGCCCTCGAACCCGCGCCAGTCGACCATGTACCAGCCGCCTTCGAGGGAGTCCGCCCGGACGCGTGCGAGCAGTTGCGCATCCGGGAGCGCGCTCAGGGTGCTCTCATCGATGGCGGCACCCCATTCGCTGCCGGCGCCCATGGGCTTGAGCGTTCCCGCGACGGGGCCGTCCTTCGAGGCCGCCTGTCGGCGCACGTTGTCGAGCAGCAGAGCCTGCGGGATGGCGCGCGTCACCGCTCGGATCAGGACGCCGCGCCGGCCCTCGTTGTCGTCCATCATCATACGCCGGATCGTGTCCGAGAGGATCCAGTCCATCTCGAGCGTGAAGAGCGGCTCCCAGGTGATGAGGTTCGGGATCTGGATGTCACTCTTCCAGCTGTGCTGCGCGCCTTCGGCCGACAGCGTCACGCCGGAGGGCGTGCCCATGATCACGAATTCGCTGTTCCAGTACAGGTTGTAGTAGAGCTGGTCGAGGGCGCGTTTGATGAAGAAGTCATAGACGGTCATGATCGGGAAGAAGGGCAGGCCCATGTAGTGGGCCATCTTCCCGAAGGATCCGAGCGCGCTCATGGCGTTGGCTTCGGCGATCTCGAAGCGAATGTGGCGCGTGAACGGGTCCTGATAGGAGAGCATCTCCGGGTGCTTGTACTTGACGCCCAGGCGCTGCTTGATCTTTGAGTCCTGGCCGCTCGCGCCGTAGACGCGTGCGTCCATCAGGGGCGAGATGTTCGTCGATGAACCCACGTCGGGTGACATGGTCATGATGAACTCTGACGCGGCGCGCCAGCCTTCCTCGCCGGGTGCGAGCGACTTTGTCGCGCGCCGCTGGTCGGCCTCGGGCACCGTTCCGATGCGCGCCAGCTTGGTGGCCAGCTGGCCCCACATCCACTGCGTGTGTGCGACGGGGAACAGGGAGGCGTCGATCTCGAGGCTCTCCGGAATCCCGCCGGCCGACAGGATGCCCTCACGCACCTGCTCACGGTTGCGACGTCGCAGTTCGCGGTGGTACTGCTGACCCTCGCGGAAGCGCTTGCTGCGCTGCGTCAGGAATGTGCGTTCGGCCGTACCCTCTTCGAAGAGCTCGAAAGGGGCCTCCAGGGTCAATCCGGTGCCCTCGAGGATCGAGCCCACTTCCTTGCTGCTGGGCAGCATCGAGTGGTTGGCCGGGTTCGCGAGGCACTCCATGCCCCAACCCTTGAACGTGTGCGGGATGACCAGGTAGGGCTCGCCAGACTCCGTACGGGACCTGGCCAGCGCGTCGCGCATCTTCTCGATGCAGTGCCCGCCGACGTCCATCAGCACGCGCTTGACCTCCTCGTCATCGAGGTCCGCGAGCACGCGCCTGGAATCGGGCTGCTCCTCGATGCAACGTTCGCGGATGTGGCTGGCGTCCTGCTTGAATGCGAGCATCTGGAACTCGTAGTCCGTGAAACTCTCCTCGATGGCCCTGCGCATTGCGTCGCCGCCGGGGCGCGCGAAGACCTCGTCGCGGAAACTTCCGTGGCGCACCTGGATCACGCGCCAGCCGTTGGCGAGCGCCGTGCGCTCCATGCGATCGCAGTCGCTGCCTTCCAGGCCGCGCTCGTTCGGGATGCGCGTGCCGTCCAGGTTCTGCCGGTTGTAGTCGACGATCCATGTCACGTTGCCGAGCATGCGTTCGGCCGCATCCGGCATGGCTTCCAGCAGCGAACCCTCACGGAACTCGGAGTCGCCGATCAATGACCAGAAGTGCGCATTCTCAGGTACTTCCCAGCGGTGGTCGGAGGCGTAACGGTAGGCCAGGGCCAGGTAGACCGATGCGACCGGCGGGATGCCAACCGAGCCCGAGGGCAGGAAGTGGAAGTGATCCGGGTCGCTGCGCGCGTGGTAGCTCTGGAAGATCTCCTCGCCTGCGAACTGCGGGAACTTGCGCAGGTTGTGCATCGCCGCCGCCGACTCCGCGGGCGTGAACCACTCGCCCTCGTCCCCGTATCGGAAGAGCTCGAGCTGGTGGTTGAACGCGTGGTCGATGGGCGACGCGTGCGGTTTGCAGCAAACGAAATCCTGGGGCTCGCGCACCGCCAGGTGCAGCGCTGCGAGGGTGTGCAGAGCGCTCGAACAGCTGGCCGGATGGCCCCCGACCTTCGGGTCACCGGGTTGCTTGTCCTTGCGGTTGTTGGCGACGTGGATCATGGTCGTCGCCTGTGCGAACGCGCGGTACGCGATACGCTCCAGGAGTGCGGCGTCAACGCCGGGGATCGAGTCTTCGGTGATCATGTGGTGGTGTGCTCTGTGGTCGCCCGGGAGCGTGCCAGATGGATTCTGGCGGCCACAGGATAGGCGAGCGGTCGGAACGATCCCAGTGGGTTCGGGTCGCGGTTCAGAGGGCGGCGGCGCCTTCGTAGAGCTCTCGATAGGTGTCGAGCATGGTTTCGAACGAGTACAGCTCCCGGGCGCGCTCGCTGGCGGCCTTCCCGAGCTCGCGCCTGAGGTCGTCATCCAGCAGAAGGGCCTCGATCGAGCGCGCCAGGTGGGTCTCCGGTTCGGGGTCCGAGAGGGGCGTCAGGTGGGCTGCGCTGGCGGGTCCCATGCAGGTGCGAACGTCGCCCACATCGGTGGCGACGGGGGCGACTCCGACGGCCATCGCCTCGAGCAGAGAGACCGGCTGTTGCTCGGAGTCGGACGAGATGGCGAACACATCCATCGCGCGGTAGTAGGGGGGCAGATCCGTCTGGTGCCCCGCGAAGTGGACCTGTCCGCCGGGGGGCACCAGGCCCTGGGCCGCGCGCTCGAGCTTCTGGCGCTCGGGTCCATTCCCGAGCAGGAGCAGGTGCACGCCGCGCCTTGCCAGTGTGGGCGCGAGGCGCGCGCACGCGCCGAACAGGCGCTCGTAGTTCTTCACGGGGCGCAGGTGTCCGACCGCGCCGACGACGAGGGCATCCAGGGGAATGCCGTGCCGGGCTCGCATGGCTGCACCGCTCTCTGCCTCGGAGGGGGCCTTCGGCGTGAAGCGATCCAGGTGAACGCCGTTGGAGATCCGCTGCACGCGTTCGGGCGGCAGGCGCCATACGTTGCGGGCGATGTCGGCCAGCTTCTGGGAGGGCATCACGACGCGATACGCGGCGCGCAGGAAGGTGCGCCGGGCGAGGACACGGCGTTGCTTCTGGCGCTGGGCCTCATCCATGTTGAAGCCGTCCTCATGATGGACGTGCGCCCGCAGTCCCTGCATGCGCGCCGCCAGGACCGCGTCGAAGCTACCCCAGTTGTAGGTCAGCAGGAGGTCGGGCCGCTCCTGCTTGAGTAGCGTGCGCAGCGCTCGCACACCGCTCATCCAGCCGCCGGTCGCGGGCGGGCTCGCGGGTGTAGCGTCGATCTCGGGGGGCAGGAGGTCGAGCGCCTCCAGTTTTCCGTCGAGAGCCACCACGCGGTGTCGATAGCTGTCCCCGAAGGCACGTATGAGCTGGACCGTGCGCTGCTGCGAGCCCGCGGCGACGAACGTCGGGAAAACGTGGAGCAGGGTCTTCGGCATCGGCGGACGGGCACGATCAGGCTGGGGGAGGGATGCGGCGTCGGGAAGCGCCGGGAGCATGCTGCGAGATTCGGGGCCACACGACCAGATGCCGGTCCAAAAACGGTGGCGGCACCCTGACGGCGCCCGCCCTCGCGCGTAAGTCTCCTGTAAGCGAGATCGGACTGTCTCCAGTATCCGGGCCGAGCAACCGAATAGAAGCTATCTCCTCCTTCTTGGGCCCGGCCTCTGTACCTAGCGTGCGGTTGTCGGGCCCTCTCCTTGGAGACGGAGCTCGGCGGCGATACACTCGCTCCCTTCAACTCCACTCACCAAAAAGCCCGGTGAGCCCTCGGCGAGTCAGGAGGGATCGGAATCCGACCCAATCCTGCGCTCGACCTAAGCTGGGGGGACCTGCCCCTTGAGAGGTGTGCGCTGATGACGGCTGCTTTTTCCGAGGGTTTGACCTTCGACGACGTCCTGCTGGTCCCCCAGCACTCTGACATTCTGCCCACGGATGCAGTTGTCGCGACGCGCTTCTCGCGCAACGTCGAACTCAATATTCCCCTGACCGCCGCGGCGATGGACACGGTCACCGAGTGGAAGCTCGCAGTGACCCTGGCGCGCGAGGGCGGAATGGGTGTGATCCACCGCAACTTCTCGATCGAGGATCAGATCCGCGAGGTCGACAAGGTCAAGCGCTCCGCCAACGGCGTGATCCTCGATCCGGTCACGCTCGCGCCCAGCGCCACGATCGGCGAGGCGCGCGAGATCATGGCGAGTCAG
>JBLHKW010000209.1:0-6894 GCA_047618565.1 Planctomycetota bacterium | reverse complement strand
AGGAGTGCGAAGTCGAGACGGCGGAGGCGGCCCTGTAGGGCCGCTGAGCACGGCTCGACGAGCACGACGCAGCGGCGGCGGAGAGGGCGAAGTCGAGTAGGGAGTTTTTAGGGCGGGCTGCTAGAGGGCGAATAGACGTTCGACAAGTGCAAATATCTGGTCGGCGGAACGTACATCTTCGGCGCGTTCGCGGCAGTAGCCGTCGAGGCGGGCCTCGAAATAGCTGATCCGGGCCGGGCTGTAGGACGAGCAGGCCTCATCCAGGAAGCTCGCGGTGAGCGTGAGGCGTCGAGCCAGGTCGAGATCCTCGTGGTCCAGAGCCGCGAGCACCGAGGCCCTCAGGTGGACGCGGGTCGCCACGAGGTGCTCGGGCTCACCGAGTTTCTCCAGGGCCAGTCCGGCGACCAGGCGATCCGTTTCGTCAGCGCTCGTATCTGGACGCGCAACACACTCGCGCAGCACGACACGCAGGGAAGCGCAGCCGCCCTCGTCGCCGTGAATGGCGATCAGCGCCGTGGGGAGCAGGTCGCCCTCGGTCTGCTGCAGGTCGGCTGCGATCCCCCAGAAGCGCTTCGAACCGGCTTCCGCGAACGCGATGACCTGATCCTGTGTGAACTCTGTCGTGGGATAGGACTCTGCGAGCTCCGAGGCGATGGCGACGGCCGGATCCGAGTACTGCTGCGCGAGCAGGCCCAGCACGTTGTTCCGGATGGCGTCGGAGGCCTTGCTCGCGAAGGTCGCGAGGATCATCGGCTTGATGATCTTCCAGGTCTCCGGCCGCGTGGCGAGGATGCCGGTGAGCTCCTCCCAGGGTGCGAGCGACTCGGCTCGCGTCGCCACGGGGGTCGCTGGCGCAGGGCCACACTCAGGAGCCAGCGGCGTGACAATCCGCTCGAAGAGGCCCTGCACGTGTGCGATGGCCTTGCTGCAATCCACCTCACAAGCGGACTTGCCCGCGCAGCAGGCCTGGTCCGCCGAGGCGAAGGCCGTGATTCCGGTCAGGCAAACGGCCGAGAGGATGAACTGGAGGGGCTTGGGGCTGGAAAGCATGACGATCTCCTGTGGACAGGCGCCGCTCCGCTGTCCACGCCCGTCACCGAGTGCGACGGGCTCGAACGGAACAACCCATAGAGTCCCGCTGACCTACGAAACGATCTCGCCGCATTTCGTAAGACTCCGGCATGTTTCACCAGCGACCGGCCAGCTCGGCGAGCATGTCGCGCACCTTCATGGGGCTGTCGAGCCGCTCCCGAAGCCCGTCGTAGTGCAGGGCCAGGTAAACGTCGGTCGGAATGCGCGTCAGTACGCCGGGCCCCTCGGTCGCAAAGTAGTCGGCGTACGTGAACATGAATGCGGCATAGGTCAAGGAGCCCTGGTCGAGGGCGGCCGGGATCACGTCCACCATGCGGTCGAGGAGCCGGTCCCACGGCTCGGGGTCTCCTAGCCAGCCCATGGCCCGGGACGCGAGCAGAGCCCGGTTCCAGCCGCCGATATCCCGGAACGGTGCCTCCCGATCGCCGAAATCGGCCATGGCCGAGAGCAGCTGCCGGCCGACGTCGTCCCCACGCCACGCGAAGTAGGCCGCAGCCGCCAGTCCCGAGTCGAGCTCGACCGATCCCGCCTCGGCCAGGGCGCGCAGCTCGCGCTCGAACTCGAATCCGCCCCTGCCGGCGAAGGCCACGAGGTGCTCTTCGGTGAACGATTGCGGCGACTCGATCCACATCTGGCGCGCCAGTTCGAGGGCACGACTCGATTGTTCCCACGCCAGAAAGTCGACGAACGAGGGCGAGAACTCGCCGCTCTCGTAGTCGCGTGCTTCCATGAAGTGCGACTCCAGGACCTCCCAGGTCAGGACGTCGCGCTCGAGCACCGCCACGATCTCGCCCGCGATCCGATCGAACAGCAGGTGTCGCCGCAGCCATGAATCCGGGTTGAAGGCTTGCCCCGGCAGGACGAGGCGCGGCAGCTGTCCGCAAAGATCCACGAGCGGCCGGCCGGTCCCCTGCCACCAGGCGTCGGGGTCGCCGGGGAGCTCCCAGCCCTCCCCCGCAACTAGGCGCTGTTCGAAGGCCCCGTATGCAATGGAGGCGGAGCCGGAAGTCAGGCCGAGCGCGAGGGTCTCGGGTCCAGCATTGTCCGTATCGAACGGGAGGTCGCCCAGCCATGCGACGCGTGCCACGGCCGATGTCCCGGATTCCAGCGTGACGCGAGCCGTGTTCAGGTCCAGGTCCAGCGGCCCTTCCTTGGCGTCCACCTGAAGCTCACCGCGCCACAGCTGCAGCTCGCCGGGCCGCCACTCGAAGACGCTCTCGGCGGAGGCCACCAGCCGCCGTCCAGGGTCGCCGTTCTCCGCGTCAGGCCAGGTAAACGTCGCGGCCGCGCCACCATCCACGAGCACCCGCTGGCCGGCGCGCACAACCTTCGATGGGATCGATCGCCCGGCCTCGTCCAGCACGGCGACGCGCCGATCCGCCAGCAGATGAGGGCCCTTCGGGCGCGAGGTGCGCGAGCTCCAGACGGCGATGGCGCCGCCCACCAGCAGAACCGCGGCTGCAACACGCAGCAGGCGCAGGCCGCTGCCCTGGGTGGCCGGCACGGACGTCAGCGGGTGCTTCGAATCCGGCACGTCGATCCGCTCCGACCCGATCTCTTCGGCCTCCGGCTCGAGGCCATCGAGCCCGGTACCGGTCACTCCGCGGCGCCAGGCCGCGAGGATGCGCTCGGCCGCGTCGTCGGAGCGCGGCTGGTCGAGAAGTCGCTCCAGGGCCACATCCAGGATGCGGTCCTGGGGATCCTCGGGATCCTGGGGATCGTCGAGATCGCTCACGCCTTCACCGTCCTCTCGATGCAGTCGCGCAGGCGCTTCTTGGCACGTACCAGGATCGATTTCACGCCGGCCTCCTTGAGGCCCAGGTGCTCGGCGATGGCCACGCCCCCGAGCATGCTGGTGTAGCGCAACTTCAGCACCTCGGTCGCGCGCGGCGCGAGCAGGCCGAAACAGCCCCGCAGAGCATCGACGTACGCGTTTCCACCATCCTCGGCCTCGAACTCGATCCAGATCTCCTCGGACAGGGACAGGTCGCCGAGCAGCGGCTCACGACGCTTCCGACCGAGGGCCTTCAGGAGCAGGTTGCGCGCCACCCGGCGCAGGAATGCGGCCGTCGAGGGATCGTTACGCTCCTCGAAGTTGGACGCCAGCACGGACAGAAAGACGTCCTGGACCAGGTCGTCGATCAGGTCGGCGGGACAGCCCATGAAACGCAGGAACCCACGCACACTCGGCTCGTGGTGGCGAACCAGGCGCTCAACCTGCTGGACGCGATTCTGTGCAACGATTCTCACAACCCCCTTGAGGCAAGGATGACCTGGATCGGTGGCGCCGATGTGGGTTTTCTTGTCAGCTTTTTCACCCGGCCATGGTCCGCGATCGGGCCGCGCAGGCCCGGGAGAGCGGGTCGACCCGCTCCCGTCATGGGTGGACACTTCCGTCGGCGAATGGCGCCGCTATCCTTTCGCGCCCCCGCCCGCGCCCGCGCCCATTTCGGGCGCGAGCACACCGCCGCCCTCCCCGCCTGCCCGGCCCCTCTCGAAGCACCGCATGCCGTCCCCGAGCAAAGGCCCCGCCGGGGCGAAGAAGGTTCGCAAGAAACGCTGGCGGGGGCCCCAAAAGGGCAAGCAACACCCGGCGCGTGCGGTCAGCAGCGCGAGCCTGCTCGCCGGGCTCAATCCCGAGCAGAGGACCGCGGTGGAGCGTACCGAGGGACCCGTGCTGGTGCTGGCCGGGGCCGGAACGGGCAAGACCCGGGTGATCACGACCCGCATCGCCCACCTGCTGGCCCAGGGCGTGCCGGCGTCGTCGATCCTGGCCATGACCTTCACCAACAAGGCGGCCATGGAGATGCGCGAACGGGTCTCCAGTCTGGTCGGGAGTGTGGCCGCCGAGCCCCTGACGGTCGGGACCTTCCACTCGTTCTGCCTGAACTCCCTGCGCGACCACGCCGAGGAGCTCGGCTGGCCCCAGGGCTTCGGCATCTGCGACCCCTCTGACCAGCAGAACATCATCAAGGGCGCCCTGCGCGAGCTGCACATCGCGGAGGCCGTCCTGCAGCCGCAAGCTGCGCTGAGCAAGATCTCGCGGCTGAAGAACGAGCTCGTGACGCCCGAGGAATTCCTCAAGCGCGCGGGTAGCGATCAGGACGAGCTCGTGGGCCGCGCCTGGTTGCGTTACCGGGAATCACTGCGCAACGTGCGCCGGCTCGACTTCGACGATCTGCTGCTCGAGATGGTCGGCATGCTCAGCAAGAACGAAGCCCTGCGCGACAAGTTCCGTGCGCGCTTTCGCTACCTGCTGGTGGACGAGTACCAGGACACCAACGGGCCCCAGTACGAGATCGTGCGCGGGCTCGCAGACGGCCACCGCAACCTGTGCGTGGTCGGTGACGACGATCAGTCGATCTACGGCTGGCGCGGCGCGGACATCACGAAGATCCTTGGGTTTGAAAAGGACTTTCCGGGCGCGCTGGTGGTGCGCCTCGAGACCAACTACCGGTCGACGCGCGAGATCCTGACGATGGCCAACAAGCTCATCGCGCACAACCCCAAGCGACACGACAAGGAACTGCGCTCGCACTTTGGAGGCGGCGCGGCGGTCCAGGGAGTGACCTCCCGTGACGAGAACGCCGAAGCCGAATTCGTGGTCGGGAACATCTCGAAGCTCGTGGCCGAGAAGAAGGCCAAGTACTCGGACTTCGCGATCCTGTTTCGCACGGCGATCCAGCCGCGGCCCTTCGAGGCCGAATTGCGCATGAAGGACGTGCCCTACGTCCTGGTGGGCGGTATGAGCTTCTTCGACCGCAAGGAGGTGCGCGACGTGCTCGCCTACCTGCGCCTGATGGTCGACGCGGGCGACGAGCCGTCACTGCTGCGCATCGTGAACACGCCGCCGCGCGGCGTCGGCAAGACCACCCTGGGCCGGGTGATCGAGTACGCGACGGAGAAGGGCATCAGCGCAAACGAGGCCTTCCGCAAGCACGAGGACATCGAGGGTGTGGCGGCCAGCACGGCCGACACGGTGGTGCGGCTGCTCGACCGTATGCAGGCGCTCGGGGAGCTGGCGCGCGGCATGGAGCTGGTCCCGGCGGTGGAGCGGCTGCTCGAGGAGGTGGCCTACAAGAAGGAGGTCGAGCGCATCTATCCCGACGAGAAGACGCGCGATCAACGCTGGCTGGGCGTGATGGATGTCCTCAACTTCGCCGAGAACTACGTCAGCCGCGTCAAGACCAAGAAGGGACCGGAGCTGAACGGATTCCTCAACGAGCTCGCCCTGACGGCCAACGATCGTGACGACGGGGACAACTCGAAGCGCGACGTGGTCACGCTGATGACCCTGCACGCGTCCAAGGGGCTCGAGTTTCCGCACGTCTACCTGGTCGGCCTGGAAGAGGGCCTGCTGCCGCACGCGCGTTCCATCGAGGAGGACACGGTGGAGGAAGAGAGGCGCCTGGCCTACGTGGGCATCACCCGCGCGCGCACCCACCTGACCCTGAGCTGGACCGCGGAGCGCGCGAAGTTCGGGCACAAGCTACCCTCCCATGTCTCGCGCTTCCTGTACGAGATCAAGGGCACGCCGCCACCGGCGGACTGGGTTGCCGCGGGCGCCGAACCAGCGCCCAAGAAAAAGAAGAAGCGCAAGACCAAGGGTCGACGGCGGAAGACCAGCCGCGGCAAGTAGGGATCGCGCAACGCGCGCTACATCAGTAGCAGGCCCACGACCACCATCGGTACGCCGACGAGCACGAAGCTGCGCGGGTTGTCCTCGCGCACCATGCCCATTGCCCGCAGGCCGATGGGCGGGTGGACCAGGTAGATGCTGGCCTTGATCACGAGCAGCCAGCCGTAGACGGTCAGGATCGCCGGGACGCCGTGCCAGACATTGTGGAAGGCGACGATCAGGACCCCGGGCATGAGGTGCAGCAGGGCGTTGGCACGAGCACCGGGCGCACCCCTCTCGCGCAGCCTGTTGAAGAAGCGTGCCCAGCGCGCGGGCCATACGATGTGGGATAGACCTAGCAGGACCAGGGCGATGGCCATCAGGTCGCGAACGGCAGCCTCCATGGGCAGAGGGTAGCGGAGCTCCAATCCGCCGTAATATACTTGACGGTATAATACTGGCTGGTAGGATACGCCCCCATGGACACCCAGCGTGAGGCCCTGCGCGACCATTTTGCCGAGCGACTCTTCGCCCTCGAGCCCTCCAGCCTCCTTGATATAGGGGCGGGCGCCGGGAACCTCGTCCGACGGGCCAGGGAACGGGGTCTGTACGCGGTCGGCCTGGAGTTGGAGGCGCCCCCAGTACCCCCGGGGCCTCCGGTGGCCTGGGTGCGGGCGAGCGCGGCGCACCTGCCCTTCGAGTCCGCCTCCTTCGACTGGGTCAGCCTGCGGCATGTCCCCCACCACCTGCCGGACCTGGGGAGTGCCCTTGGAGAGGCCTGGCGCGTCGCGCGCGCGGGGCTCGTGATCGCCGAACCGTGGTTCGACGAGACCTGCGCGGATCAGCGCTTCGCCCTGCGCGCCGATCGCTGGCTCAAGCGCATGGACCGCCGTAGCGGCCGATTCCACGCGGACGTGCTGTCGGCCGACGCCCTGCGGGCGCACCTGCCGGGTCAGCCGCAGGGCAAGGTCGAGACCTATCGGCCGCAGCGGCCCTGGAGTGTCGCCGACCTCGAATACGAGGCCCAGCGCGCGACGGATGGCCTCACGCCGGATCCCGAGGATCAGCGTGAACTCGACAGCCTGCTCGATGTGGCGCGCCGCGGCCGGATGACATTGAACGGGACCTTGATCCTCACCATCGAGAAAGGCTGAATCCAGATCGTGTTCGTCGGACGCAAGAAC
>JBLHKW010000208.1:0-6968 GCA_047618565.1 Planctomycetota bacterium | reverse complement strand
GGCGGCGGTGGCGGCGGCTACGGTGGTGGCGGCGGCGGCGGCGGCGACCGCTGGTAGTCACTAGCCTAGCTAGCTGATACGACAGGCGAGCGACGGGGGTTTCCCTGTCGCTCGCTTCTATTTGGGGTTAGGTCGCGCGTGGGGCCTGGCCGTGCTCATGCGCTGGCGAACCGGCCGTACGGTGCATCTATTCGGCCGACTCCCAACTCGCGCCCGAACAACGGCTTGCACCAGGCCACCGAATGAATTCACGGCCGACTTTCGGAACCACGGGAGACACGGGCACAGTTCCCCCACCGACTCGAGCCAACCGCGGCGCCATCTTCCGTCAGGCAGCTCGGTGGTAGAACTTCAATAGCCCACCGACACGCTCGCGGCACTCGACCGGCCCCGTGCCCACGCCAACACCGCCGTCGATCAATTCGTTGCCGATACCTTGATGATTCCGCTCGTGATTGAAGTGGAGCAGGTACTCGTCAACGACACGGCGCAGGTGCCCTTCCCCGAACAGGATCATCCGGCTGAGACACTCCTCCCTGATAGAACGGACGAAGCGTTCGGCATACGCGTTGGCGTTCGGGGCCCGGTACGGCGTCTTGACGAGATCGATCCCCGCCGCCTCCATGACGATCTTGAAGCGGTAGCGGAAGTTTGCGTCGCCGTCGCAGATCAGGAACCGGCGGCCCTTCAGGAACGCTGCAGCTCGCTCGGCCGCGTAGCCCATCCACATGTCGTTCGGGTGCCGGGTGATGCCGGCCAGATGGACGCGCCTTGTACTGAGTTCGATCATGAACAGCACGTAGTAGGTCTTCAGTCCAGTCGCCGTCCAGACCTCGATGGTGAAGAAGTCGGTGGCCGCAATCTGATCCCAGTGGGTCTTCAGAAACGCTCTCCAGGTCGTCGGACGATCCGGAGCTGGCTTGATGCCGTTGGCCTTCAGGACGTTGCGGATGGTGGTCGGCGCGACGCGGTGCCCCACGTTGCGGAGAGCGCCCTCGATCCGAGTGTAGCCCCAGCCGCAGTTCTCACGGGCGAACCGGATGATCAGCGCGCGGATCTCCTTCATCAGCCCAGGCCGTCCCACGCGCTTGGCTGGGAAGGTCCACTTCGCTCTGATGAGTCGGTTATGCCACCTGAGAATCGTGTCTGGCGTAACGATGGTCGCCACCTGCATCAGCAAGCGCCGTCCAATCTTCTTGCCTTTGGCCGCGAGGCGCCGACGCTGATCGTCTGTCAGCCGGAGTCGACGGCCCTTCAACTGCTCCTTTAGAACACGGTTCTCCTCGATCAGATACTCGAGCACCTCAGCTTGGCGTCGGTTCATGAGGCCGGCGAGCGACGCGATCAGGATCTGCAGAGGGTAGATGTGGGCCATGACGGCCATTGTCGCGCGCTCACAAGCTCAGCGTAGGCAACGAGTTCTGTTCGGCCGAGTTTGTGCACCATACGCCCATCGACGCCGAGGTGGAGCTTCTTCCAGCCGCGCTTGCCCCTCCTCCCATGCTTCGCCGCCGCCCACTCGCCCTCGCCAACAATCGATAGCCCGCTGCTGTCGACGACAAGATCAATGGCCCCTTTGGCGGGTGCGACGTATAGCGTGGTATCGAGATGCTGGCTACGTCGTGACAGCGTGGTGTGGTCCGGCGCTTCGAGATCGACGTCCATCAAGCTCAGTACCGAGCGCAGGAAACCCTCGGCCTGGCGCAACGGAAGATGGAACACGAGCCTGAGCGTCAGCGCGGTCTCGATCGCCAGGTCTGAGAACTTCCTCTGCCCGCCACGCTTACGAGACGGCCTCGGTTGCCATGCCTCGATGGCGTCCGGCGAGATCCACAGCGTGATGTCGCCCCGTTGCACGAGCGCTCGGTCGTACTTTGCCCAGTTGCTGACGTGTACTTGGTCCTGTACGTGGGATGCACTCGCGAGTTCATGCCGCGATCATCCTCCCTCGGCCGTCATGAGGGCCAGGGGATCGACGGATGCCAGCGAGGAGCGTACGATCCATGCACCAACGCCCCGCAACGAGTTGCGTTCGGCCCAGTTTGTGCACCCTTCGGGGCTGCGAGGTTGGCTTCCACGTACGCCCCGGTCAGAGGCGTGCGGTCAGATTCATGGACGCCGTGGCGAAGCTGAGGAGCGCATGGCCAACGACCAGCACCGAGGCGCCTATTCCGAAGGCGCGCGCGGCACGCATGGCACGGGTACTTCCAACCTGCAGGAGCGCGAGGGTCAGCGCCATGCAGGCCAGCTGCAGGGGAATGTTCAGAAGGCTGAGCTTCAGCCAGAGGGAGTCCACATGGTCAACCGTCGCGGCGAAGAACCCGGTCTCCCCTTTGGATTGAGCCAGGAGGCCTCCCCCGAAGTAGAAGGCCAGCCACACGATCCAGAGCTGGACCATCCAGTAGAACGGCTGCGGGAATCGCTCGGCGCGTTCTGAAGTCGATCCCGTGTAGAGGCCTTGACTCCGCATCCACTCAGTGTACCAGACGGGGAAGGTCGGTAGGGTCGAGGACTGGCGCGAAGCCCGGCCTCGTTGTCACTTGGTGCCAGGTATTCTGTCTCCTCATGCCCCACAGAGGTGGGTCGGCCTTCTGTGCCATCGGCGGGTTGCTTTAGGTTAGCTCAGTCAGCGCTCAGCTCAGGGCTTGGTTCAGGGGTTTCAGGGTCTGGGGATCGCGTGGAGGGAAGGCGGAGGCCGTAGGCCGGAGCCTTCCCTCCACGCGCGGTTTTTTCAGGCGGCCTGTCGCGTCGGGTCCTTTTGCCACACGTGCCACGGGGTCTCGGAGGAGATACGAAGCCTGGGCAATCTCCACCACATCGCCGTAGCCGGCTAACAAGCGACTGCAACTCCTTGCCATGTGGTGGAGATTGCCCGGGCTCCGTATCTCCGGGGCTGGCTCCCTCTCCTCGTCCCAGCGAGATACGGAGCCCGGGAGACTGGCAGGATGATGAGAATGTGGCCGCCCGACGGGGGAACACGGTGTCAGTCACCTTCCGCCCGCTTCAACGCGAAACAGCTCCGAAGCCGGGGCAACAATCCCCAAGCCGAATTGCGCCGGACAGGCTGACGCGGGGCTGGCTTGCGACGACGTTCGAGGCAAGGTGCGGAGGGTCAATTCCCTGAAGCGGGAGGAAAGTGACTGACGCCGTATTCCCATCCGTGCAGGCCGCCGTCATACTCTTCGCCCCAATGTTGACCTTATCCGGCATAACCAAGTCCTACGGCGAGCGCACCCTGTTTGCGGCGGCGGCGTTGCAGCTCAATCGCGGCGATCGCATCGGTCTCGTGGGGCCGAACGGGGCCGGCAAGACGACGCTGTTCTCGTTGATTCTCGGCGGCGAGCCGGCCGACGACGGGAAGGTTACCATCGAGCGCGACGCCACGGTCGGCTACCTGCCGCAGGAGAGTGCGCCAGTAGGCGAGGAGACCGTCCTCGAGATCGCCCTCGCCATCACGGACGACTTCGTGCGCTTGTACCGCATCATCAAGGCGTGGGATCAGGAACATCCGGTCGAGACGCAGCATCCCGAGGACGTGCACGACGACGTGCACGATCGCTACAACGAGCTCAACGGCTACCTCGTCGAAGCCAAGGCCAAGCAGATTCTCGCGGGCCTCGGCTTCCGCGACTCGGATCTCGATCGCCCGGCCCGCGAACTGAGCGGTGGATGGGTCATGCGGGCTCACCTGGCCAGACTGCTGACGCAGGAGCCCGATCTCCTGATGCTCGATGAACCGACGAACCACCTCGATCTCGAGTCGCTGCTGTGGTTTCAGGGGTACCTCAAGGGGTACCCGGGTGCGATCCTCGTCATCTCTCACGATCGCGAGTTCCTCGACGCGCTCGTCACCGCCATCGTCGAGATCCGGCATCAGAAGCTTGTCCGCTACACCGGCAACTTCACGAAGTTCCTCAAGCAACGCGAGGCGGCCGACGCGCAGTATCTCGCGGCCTACAAGACACAGCAGAAGGAGATCGCACACCTGCAGGCCTTTGTCGATCGTTTCAAGGCCAAGGCGAGCAAGGCCACGCAGGCGCAGAGCAAGCTGCGTCAGATCGAGCGGATGGACAAGCTCGAGGCGCCTGAGAGCGACGACAAGAAGGTCGGCTTTCGTTTTCCGCAACCGCCCCGCAGCGGCCAGAAGGTGATCTGGCTCGATCAGGTGCACTTTGCCTACGGCGAAAACAGCATCTATCGCGGCGTCGACTTCGAGGTACAGCGCGGCGAGCGCATCGTGCTCGTCGGCCCGAACGGAGCTGGCAAGTCGACGTTGCTCAAGCTCCTGGGGGGCAAACTCGTACCGGACCAGGGTGAGCGCGGGCTCGGCCACAACGTCTCGGCCGCCTACTACTCGCAGTATCGGATCGAGATGCTGAAGCCCGGGCGGACGGTGCTCGAGGAAGCGCTCGACACCGAGGCCAGGGTGACCGAGCAAGCCGTGCGCACGTTGCTGGGGTCGTTCCTGTTCTCGGGTGACTCGGTGTTCAAGCGCGTGGAGGTTCTGAGCGGTGGCGAGAAGAGTCGCCTCGCCCTGGTGAAGTTGCTGCTCGATCCGCCGAACCTGCTGCTGATGGACGAGCCGACGACGCACCTCGACATGTCGAGCATCGATGCGCTCGTTGCCGCGATGACGCAGTTCGAGGGAACGCTGGTCTTCATCAGCCATGACGTGCACTTCATCAAGACCCTGGCGAACAAGGTCATCCACACGGCTGGAGGGGTGCTCACACCGTACCTTGGCGACTACGAGTTCTACCTGCACAAGACGAAGGCGGCCTCGGCGCGCGCCGCACTCACGGCCGACGGCGGCGCGGCAACGAAGACTCAGCGCAACGCCGGTCGGCCAGCAACGAAGAATGCGAACAAGCCGCGGCTCAACCTGCAGAAGCAGAAGAAGATCGTGAAGAAGCTCGAGACGGAGATCGAGGCCCTCGAGAGCCGCAAGGCTGCGATCACCGCGGAACTGGAGTTGCCCGAGACCTGGGGTAACGGTGCGCGCAGCAGGGAGCTGGGCCGCGAACTCGAGACCAACTCCGAACGCCTTGCGGAGTTGTCGTCGAAGTGGGAGACCGAGGCAGGTCGCCTCGAGCTTAGCTGAGGTCTCGCTTGAACGGGTTTCGTTGGGGGAAGTGAAACCGGGCGGCAGGGTCCGTGGGCTCAGGTGCGGGTCGGGACGGAGAACGGGCGACCACGCTTAGGTATGCGGTTCAGGGTGCTGCAGGCGATCGCACTTTCACTTCCATCGCTGTCGGAGGTCGAGCACGAAGCCGGGCGCTGATGATGGACCTGTAACGGAAGGGCGTGCTCTTGGCGGTGCATGGTTGTCGCCATTGTGGCTGGCGCAATGGCAACGTTGGCACCGCGAGCCCGGGTGGCATCGTGGAGCGGGGATACGGAAAGATACGCTCCAACGGCACTGAGGGACTGCGCCATCAAGATTTCTGGTGAAGCTGGTTGCGTGCCTTGTGCAGCCGGGGCATCGTCCCGACCATGAACTCTCTCGATAAGCAGATCCGGGACCGTATTCACGCCTTCGCAGAGGAGCTTGCACAGCTCGTCAAAGAGGCCGCGGTCGAATCCGTTCAAGAAGCACTGGGGCAGTCAATGCCCAAGCGCACCACAACCACGCGAAAGAACGCTAGCCGTGGAGGCCGTCCCAAGAAGAAGGCTGCGACCCGACGTAAGGCAGGCCGCCGCATCCGCCGGTCACCGGAGCAGATTGAAGCCATGTCCGGCGAGATCCTCGCCCACGTAAAAGCGAATAAAGGCCAGCGCCTGGAGCAGATCGCTGTCGACCTCGGAATGGACACCGCCGATATGAAGCGGCCTGTGTCGCTGATGATTGAAGCGAAGAAGCTGTCGACGAAGGGGCAGAAGCGCGGGACGACGTACTACGCGGGGAAGGCGAAGGGCGCAGGCCGCAAGAAGGCCACCAATAAAAAGGTGACGCGAAGGAAGAAAGCCTAGCGGCGGGTGGGGGGTCGGCACAGCTTGAACGAGCAAGGAGCCGCCCCTGTCCCTCCTCAATACCCATCAGGCGGACTTCCGAGCCTGGGATACAGAAGGTACGGAGCAGGACAGGTGAATGGGAGCCAAAGACCGCTGGACCCGTACAGCGAGCAGGGGCGACGGTGCATCTAACGAATCAGAGGTGGAGACACGGAGCCCGGGCAATCTCCACCACATGGCCCTAGCCGGCTAGCAAGCGAATGCAACTCTCAGCCATGTGGTGGAGATTGCCCGGGCTCCGTACCCGAAGCCGCACGAGCAGCGTGAGTTCCTGTCGCGAAGCAGGCTTGCAAGAGATGGCCGCCAGTCGGCGCATCCCAATCGATCATCTCGCCTGCGACGTAGACGCCGGGGAGTAGCTTCAGCATCAGGTGGTCATCGAGTTCGCTCCAGGCGACTCCGCCCGCAGTGGAGATCGCTTCGGCGAGAGGCCGCGGGCGGGTGAGATCGATACGGCAGGCCTTGAGCTCGCCGACGATCTGCTCGGCGCTCTTCCACGGCCCGCGACCTGGCAGATGTTTCAACAACGCGCGGGTACCTGCGTCGAGATTGAGCCGGCGTCCCGCTTCGCGCACGAAGTTACGCCGCACCTTGCCCATCCGCGCGATAAGTTCGTCGCGAGTCTGGGTCGGTTTGAAGTCGACCACGACGTGCGGTTCACTCATCGTGCGCAACGCCGGACCGAGTCGATAGATAGGCCCGCCTTCGAGCCCGTAGCGCGTGATGACGAGTTCGCCCAGGCGACTCGCTTCGCCCGCTGTGAGCCGAAGGTTCTTGAGCGGAAGCCCCTCCGCGTCTTCGAGTAACGCCGCTGGCCAGTTCGATTCCCACCCGCAATTCGATGCGCGCAAGATTGCGACTCGAACGCCCGCCTCTTCGAGGATCGAGACCCAGCTGCCATTGGAACCGCTCTTCGGCCAAGAGCCGCCGCCCAACGCAAGGATGGCTGCGTCGAA
>JBLHKW010000207.1:0-7061 GCA_047618565.1 Planctomycetota bacterium | reverse complement strand
CGGTGGCGCTCGATCTGATCCAGCAGCTCATCGGCGGTCGAGCGGCCCGGGAACAGGATCACCTGTGCGCCCACGCGGAACGGGAACATCAGGTTGGTCCCGGTCGCATAGCCGAAGAACAGCTTGGGCACGGAGACGCAGATGTCGTCTTCACGATAGCCGGCGACCTGCAGGGCATAGGTCTCGGTCGAGTAGGCGAAGTCCCCATGGGTGTGGACACAGGCCTTGGGCTTGCCCGTCGATCCCGACGTGAACAACCATCCGGCCAGGTCGTCGGGCCCGGTGGGCTCCACGAAGCCCGCATCGGGCTCTGCGGGTTGCGCTTCCAGCAGCTGCTCGTAGGCCAGCGCCTCTCCGTGCTCGCCGCCGACGACGACCAGGTGCTCGGCAAAGCGCGAAGCTTCAGCGACCGCGCCGATCTCCGCGAGCACGCTCGCGTGCGCGACCACGATGCGCGGCTTCACGTACTCGATCGTGTAGGCCAGAGACTCGGACTTCTGGAGCGGGTTGACCATCGCGAACACGCCGCCCGCGCGCAGGGTCGCGAACCAGGTCTCCACGAATTCGATCCCGTCCGGCAGCACGATCAGGACGCGCTCCTCGGCGCGCAGCCCGAGGTCGCGCAAGGCTGCGGTCAGGCGCCGCGTGCGCGCTGCGATCTGGCCGTAGGTGCGGCGTTCGTCGCCACAGATCACGGCGACCTTGTCCGCCCGGCCTTCCTCGAGGTTGCGGTCGAGGAAGTACGAACAGAGATTGAACGCCTCGGGCAGGGGCGCGACGACTTCCTGGGGCTCGGGCCGGGTGGGCATTGCCGGAGCCTACCAAAGGCCGAACGGGATCCTGAGTGAATCGTCCGGGTCAGTGCGGCGCGACCAGCAAGCCGCCGGTGGCCGAGCCCGTGGCCGCATCCAGCCGGACGCCGAATCCGATCGGGCGCACGTTCGCACGCGGCATCGCCGACCCGCGGCCCGACCGCAGACTCTCCTTGAGGGCCGCCCAGTCCGTGAGCCACGGATCGCCGAGCGCGGGCGGTGCCGATAGCGGCAGGGCGGCGCTGGTGACACGCATGACGTAATCGCCCTGGGGCCCGAACGACGACACGCTCAAGTTGAACTCCGGCATCGTCGCTGAGTCGACCTCGAAAGCCACGGTCTCGATCTCACCTGCTCCCGTATTCTGGACAGCGGGCAGGAGCAGAGCGCCGCTCCCATCGGTCACGAACAGCAACATGTCCATGTCCGCGCGGGCCGGTTGCAGCTCCACGGTCACCAGGACGGCTGCTCCCGTCGTGAACTCGAACACGTCGAAGGGGTCGGGAAACCCCTCCTGGATGTTTCCGCGAATCTCCACGCAGCGCCCCAGCTGAGGCGTGCCGGCCCCGTCGGCGCTCGCCACCTCGTCGTTAGGCTCCGACTCGAGCACGATGTCCGTGTTCGCATCGAGCACTTCCACGGTGTGGTCGAGCACGGCCCCGAGGGTCGCGCCTGCGGCCGAGACCAGGGTCAAGATGACCGTCTCGGTGTCCTCGCAGGCGCCGTCCACAAGCGGGGTAAGGCTGATGACGCCCTGCAGGTCTCCGGCCGGGATCGACACGGTTCCCGGATCGATCGAGTAGTCATTGCCCGCCACCGCCGTACCCGAGACGGCGAATGCCACCGTCAGGTCCGCGGACAGGGCGCGCGACAGCACGAGAACGATGCTCGCGTCGGCTCCGTCCTCGACGACGCTCTGGCCACCACTGCCGAACTCGAGCACTGCCTCGGTCGAGGAACCGCCGGGGTTCGACTGGGTGTCAGCACTGCTGCCGCAGCCGACGAACAGGACGCCAAGCAAGCCGGATAGCCCGGCCCTTCGAAGGGAATTCATCGTTGTCGAACGGGGGTAGAAATCGAGCGGACCGCCCTGTGGAGCAGCACGGTTTGGTGGCCGTCTATCAGACCATCGTAACCCAGGCTTCCGGATTCTGGGCGTTGTTGCACGAAGCGAATCTGGCCTGCAGCCCCCCCCACTCCCGTGCTCTCAGCCGCCAATCTGGATCGAGACCGGCCGACCAAGCTCGAGCATGCGGTTCAGGATGTTGCAGGCGACCAGCGCCTCCACTTCCATCGCTCTCGAGTACCGAGCACCAAGCCGGTCGCCGATAATGGACTTGTATCTGAAGAACCCGTTCTCCACGGTGCCTTGTCGGTGGTAACCGGGCTCCTTCTCCCACTGCCTGCGCCCGATCTCCTGCACTCTCTTGATCGAGGGATCGCGAGCGTTCGGTCGTTGTCCTCGCCGCCGCACTCCCGTAGCCATCCTGGTGCATCGAACAATGACGTTCGCGCGACGCCTCAGCCTGCTTGGGCAGGCTTCGCGCGGCTCCCCCCAAGAAGACGATGGTGGCCGTCGCCAGCCGCTCCTTCCCGCGTTAGAGGCCTAACAGCCCGTGGTGAAACTCACGACCCGCTCAAATCCACCAGGCTCCGCCCTGGCGGCGTTGCGCTTCCTCCGAGCATCCACGATTACGCGTCGTCAGCGCGCCTTGCCAGATCGAATACTGACGGCTTCGAGCCCGCCGTGACCTTCACCACGGGCTGCTAACGCGTACACAGGCCGCCATCCTTGATGGTTTGCCCTGACGAAAACAACACATCGGAGTACGATGGCCCCGGCGCAAAGGATTCACCACCTTGCACAACGACTCCCGCTGCTCGCGCGCGGGCCTTCCAGTAAAGGGACCAGGTCATGTTTCTTCTCGCATTCGCAGTCCTGTCGATGGTTCAGAGCCCGGCTTTGAGGCCGACGGTTTCGCAGCTCGGTTCGGCCAACCAGGTCTGGGTGGTCGACTCGACCGGCTTCGGTGACTTCACCGATCTGCAGCCCGCGATCGATGCGGCTACGGATGGCGACACGATACTGGTCCGGAACAGTCCGCCTTGTTGCTACCCCTCCTTCGAGATCGTCGGCAAGGGGCTGACGCTGGTCGGAATTGGACCGGGGCCCCGAAATGTTGCTGGTGGGAAGGTGCGGGATCTGCCTGCGGGATCCGAGGTGGTCCTCTCCGGCCTGGACATCAACTGGGGCGGGTACGCCGGTTTTGGGAGCGTGGGCCCGACCCTCACTATTCAAGACTGCGTGGCCGCCGTGCGGGTGCAGAACTGCCGAATCGAGGGCTACGGCGACGAATACTACGAGCCCGCACGCGATGCGGTTGTCGTGGGGGGGTCTCCAAACGTTGTGTTTGATGGCTGCACGATTGCGGGTGGTAATGGCCCCTACTATGGCCCGCCACCGTTGCCCGGTCGCCACGGGCTTCTGGTCGTCGGCTCGGTCGTTGTCCTGTACGACAGCTTCGTCATCGGGGGTACGGGCGGAGCCATCTTCTACTTCCCCAGCTTCGTCGGCTTCGATGGAGGGCACGGGATCATCGTCACGAACGGTGGTGAGCTCTACGCTTCGGACTCGGTCGTTAGCGGTGGGTACGCTGGCGACGGGGGTGGAGGCATGGGCGGAACCGGCATCATTGTGGGCGCGGGTTCGCTGGCGACCGGGCGCAACCTGACAGTGATCCCCGGCCCGCCTGGCTACTACGGCGGCACGACCGGCTTGGGGGTGGTCGGGGACCTGACTACCGTCAGTACATTTCCGCGGTCCTTCGAGATGCCCAACTTCGTGCCTGAATGGCAGCCGCTGGTCATGCGGGTCACGGGGCTGCCCGGTGATCTCGTCAGTATTTCTATCTCGGATGAGTCGCCGATCCTCTTCGTCGGTGACTCCGAGGGTTACGACCACACGGGTATGCCGATTGCTGGAGGGGCGATCGACCTGGGGCAAATGCCCTCGAGTGGCGAGATATCGTTCGCTCTGCCTGCGCCCGCGATCCCGGTCGGCGGCTCGACGCGTCTCTTTGCGCAGGCGGTGCTGACCACGCCGGGCGGGGACGAGCGCCATACCGCAAGCCGTGCGGTCGAGTGGATCGACGAAGGCGTGTTCGATGACTGTCCCGTCACGATCTTTGTGGACAGGGCGAATTTCTACTCGGGCAATGGAAGGTCGTGGATGGACGCTTTCAGGGATCTGGATGACGGGCTGGCGCTCGCACGCCTTTGCCCGCCGAGCACCCTGGTCGAGATCTGGCTAGCCCAGGGCGTCTACACGCCAGACGTTTCCGGCGGCGACCGCGAAAAGCGCTTCGAGCTTCGCTCGAGAACCACGCTCCTGGGCGGCTTCGCCGGAGTTGAGACCAAGGCCGAAGATCGACGGCCCGACCTGTACCCAACGATCCTGAGCGCCGACCTGGATCGGGACGACGACATCGGCGGCGGGCGTGATGACAACGCCTACGGTGTTCTCCGGGCCGGAAGCGCGGCCGAGCCCGTTGACACGGTCCTGATTGACGGCGTGACCATCCAGGGAGGCGAACGCTCGGACGCCAGTTTCGATCGGGGCGGCGGCCTTGCGATCGCCGGTCAGGTGGATCTTCAGAACCTGGTCATCCGCGACAACCGAGCGCGCCATGGCGGAGGAATCTACGTGGTCGCCGGGCAGGTCAAGATCGTTAACTGTCGCCTGCTCGAGAATGAAGGCACCAGCTTTGGCGGCGGAATCTGCATTCAGGATGCCGCGTCGTCAGTCGAGCTCGCGCAGAGCGTCATCGTGGCCAACAGTGCCCATCGAGGAGGTGGTATCTATGCGGCCGGATCACTGGATGTGCGTGACTCGACGATCGTCGGCAACGACGCCACCAGAGGCGCCGGAATCCAGGCGTTGACGAATGGCCTGACGATGATCTCGAACACGATCCTGTGGAGCAACGAGTCGGCCGAGCTTTCCGGCCAGGAAGCGCAGTTGTACTCATCCAAAGCGGGTCAGATTTTGATCGACGCCTGCTGCGTACAGAACCTGGACGGAACGCTCGGCGGCCTCGGGAACATCGGCCGCAATCCCCGGTTCCTGGCCTTGCCCGACACGACCGGGCCAGGCGGGGCGCTTGCGTTCGACCTGAGGCTAGGGCCGGCATCTGCGTGCATCGACAGCGGCTTCGACGATGCGGTCGCGCTCGATGCAACCGACCTGGATGGTGACGGCGACACGCTGGAGCCGCTACCCGTGGACCTCGCCGGGCGTCCGCGATTCATTTCCGCCCGACCTCGCCAACCTGGCGCTGGGACTCGTTCCGTGGTCGATATCGGAGCCTTCGAAGCTCCCGCGCCCCGTTCCCGTCGAGCGGAGCAGTGAGCCGGTACAGAGCCACGCTCATCGTCAACGGATTCGCGTTCCCCGAGGCCTCGAACCCGTTGACGATGGGCGTGGCTCCGTACCCGGTATCGCTCGCCGTGTGCGCTCAGCTGAGCTGCAGTGCCCCGAACGCCTCGCGGAACTCGTCGACGGATCCGTAGCGCTCCGCGCGCGCGCCCATCATGCCCTTGGCGATCGCGCGCTCGAGATCCGTCGGCACCCGTGCCCCGGGCGCCCGCACGGACATCGCGGGCGGGGTCTTTGTCATCTTGGACTGGAAGACCTCGATGAAGCTCTGCCCGGACCAGGGCAGCACACCTGCGACAGCCTCGTAGAGAACGGTCGCGACGCTGTAGAGGTCCGAGATGTCATCGGGCGAGTCACCCGTGAACTGTTCGAGCGGTGCGTAGAACGGCGTGCCGATCAGGGCCGTGCGCGTGCCCAGGTGCTTGGCCGCCCACATGCCGGGCGTGATCCCGCCATCGACCAGCTTGGCCGTTCCCGCCTCGGGATCGAAGTAGATGCTCTCGGGCTTGATGTCGCCGTGCACGAGGCCGGCGCCATGGATCTCCTCGAGGCCCGCAAACAGACTCGTCGCGAGCGCCATGGTCGCATCGACGCTCAGGGTATTGCCTTCGGCGAGCACCTCGCGCAGGGATTTGCCCGACGGAAACTCCGATACGTAGACCAGGGTTCCGTCGTCCAGCAGGGTCAGCTCGAGCAGCTTGACCACCTCGCTCGCCTCGATGGCCTTCCACGGTTCGAGGCGCTGCGCGAACTCGCCCGCCTGGGCGGCGTCCTCGAAGAGGTTGCCGAGGAACACCTGCAGCTCGAGCTTGCGACCGTCGGCCGTCGACTCGACCTCGAACGCGGCGGACATGCCCGCCTGCCGGTGCGGCCGGAGAATACGGAAGCGATCGAGGAGGACCTTGCCGGGGGCGAGGTCGAAGAGATTGAGTTTGGACCCTGTCATGATGGTCCCAATGGTCTGGGCTACCCGTCGGAAAGGCCAAGGGATTCCGCGAGGAAACCGAGTGTGCGCTCCCAGGCCACCCCCGCGGCCGCCTCGTCCCAGCCCGGGCGCAGGGCATTCGCGAAGCCGTGGCCGACCCCCGGCATCCGCACCACGTCGGACTCCTTCGAGAACTGGGCCAGGGTGCGCTCCATGGCGTCGACATCCTCCACCGGGATCGAGGGGTCCAGCTGGCCGAAGAAGGCGAGCAAGGGCGCGGACAGATTCAATGCCATCTCGAGCGGCTGGACAGGCTTCGCGGCCGACAGGTCGGGGTAGACCATGCGGCCGTAATAGACCACGACCGCCGCCACTCGCCGGCTCTGACAGGCCATCAAGAACGCCTGGTTTCCGCCCGCACAGAACCCCAGCACGGCGATGCTTTGGGAATCGACCGCGTCATCCGCAGCCAGCCAGTTCGCCGCGGCCTCGAGATCCGCAGCCGTGCGTCGATCCGGGAGGGATGCCACCGCCGCCCGGATGGTCTCGATCTCCCACGCGGGCGCCGGGTCGGACGCCGTGCTCTCTGGACCGGGCACGCCGGAGCGCGAGTAGAGATCCGGGGCCAGCGCCGTGTAGCCCGCGTCCGCCAGCCGTTGTGCGACGGATCTTGTGAACGCATCCAGCCCGAAGACCTCGTGCACCACGATCACCGCCGGTGTATCGGACGCGGACCCCGCAGGCCGAAATAGCTCGGCGCGAATCTCGTCGCCGCCCTGCCCCGCGAATCGAATCTCCTCGCTCAAGGCTTCAGTGGCTCGATCGGTCCACCTGCGGAACAGTCACGGCCCGTCAGCTCGGCTTCGGGGATTCGCAGGCGTTCCACCGG
>JBLHKW010000206.1:0-7077 GCA_047618565.1 Planctomycetota bacterium | reverse complement strand
TCCACAACCTGTACTCCGCGCCTTTCGAGTCGAGTCTTCCGCCCAGCATGGACCCTGCGCAGGTGCGCGAGTTCGATGCGCAACACGCATCCGCAATTGCCGCACGCCCGGACTTCCTGGCCCCGCTACTGCCGAGTACCGAGCACGAGCGCGTCCACGGTTTCGACTGGAGCGCGGGCCCGCAGCGAGCGGATGCGCCCGCGATGAGTTACGGGCGGCGGCCGGGCCTGGGTGAGCTGGCCGGTCGCGCATCAGGCCACGCGTCGGTCGCGGGCTGGAATGCGAAGGTCTGGCAGCTGTGGGGAGCGCTCGAACGCCTGAAGACGCGCGAGCTGGATCCCGCAGAGGAGCAGGCGCTCGCGCGGGCCGAGGTGGACCTGCAGGCCGCCCTTGGCCTGTGCCCGGATCATCCGCAGGCGTTGTTCGAGCTCGGGCTGGTCCAGCAGCTTCTGGGGCGCGCGCCGGAGCGCTACGTGGATAGCCTCAAGCGCGCGGCCCGGTTCGATCGCGCACCGCGACGGGGGAACGATGCCACGAACGACGTCATTCGGGAGGTCGCCGAGGAGTTCCCGGGCGCGCAGCTGCTGGATGCGGATGCCCTGTTCGCGAGCAGGGTCCCGGACGGTCTGATGGGCTGGGAGTGGATGGCCGACCACTGCCATATCGTCGGTGGAGCGAAGAGAGTGCTGCTTGAGGATGTCGCGGAGCTGGTGCGGAAGTTGGAGTGAGCGGCCGGGGGTCTCGAGTGCGATGGATCCCCCGTCGCTGATCAGGGCCCGCGGTGTTCGTACGCGCCGAGGTCCACGATCGGCGCGACACCGTCCCCCGTGTCCGGAACGGCCGGATCGTTGTGGAAACGGCGCAGGTGATCGTGGTCCGTGGGCGTGAGCTCGTCCGTATCACCGTCACCGTCCAGATCCCCCAGGTCCGCCGGCACCAGGTTGTTCGAGCCGGCATCGATGTAGGGCGAGGAATCGGCCAGGCGCAGGTTGTCGTCGGAGGTGCCGATCATTCCGTCCGGCCCCAGCGGGTTCACGAAGTCGGGGTAGGCGCCCGAGTTGGTTCCGTCACCGAACGTGGTCAATCCCTCCACGGACGAGTAGCGCATGCCCTGCCAGCCGCTGTGCACATAGAAATTGCTGCGAAAGAGGCCGGAATTGTCCGCCGTGTTGTGCCAGAACAACGAGTTGTCGACCTCCAGCAGCATGTCCTTGGTCACGCTCACGCCGCCAGCGATCGCACCGGAATGATTGCCGTACACCGTCGTTCCCTTGATCGTGCAGTCGGTGACCGCGAGCCGTAGGCCGCCGCCACGGTAACCGGTCTGGTTCCCCACGAAGACGCAGTTCACGATGCTCGCGCTGGACTCAGGCCGGTCTCCTTCAATCTGCAAGCCACCACCCGTTTGGAAGTCGGTCGTGGCGTTCCCCTGGAACAAGGATTCGAGAATCAGTGTCGCGCCACAGTCGTACTGCAGCAGGCCGCCGCCCATGCCGCCGTGTCGCACACGGTTATCCTTGATCACGCAGCGCGCGACGGTCAGGCCGTCGCAGCGGGACCGAATCCCGCCGCCACCAAACTCGCCATTCACCTGAGGGGCAACGTTGATGCCCTCTCCCCCGCATACCGTAACGCCATCGATCCGAACATTTCTGGATCGCAAAAAGCCCGATCCCGTCTGCACGACGTGTTTGCTGTTCTCGATGCGATTCTGGAAGCCGGCGATGTCATCACCGTTCAGGTCGCCCGACAGGATGACGCGGTGCATCGACGGGTCGCGTTGTGACAGGTGTGTCTCGGTGCCGACGAAGCCGCCGTAGAGATGCACGCCACCAGCGAGCCGAAAGGACAGTTCGCGGTCACCATCAGGCGCCGCGGGGTTATAGAGCCCCTGTGCGACCCATACCTCGATGGGATTGTCAGGACAGACCGGCAGGACGCTGAGCGCCAGGCGCAGATCGCTGAACGCGGTTGGCCAGGACGTGCCGTCACCCCCGCTGGGCGCATTCAGGTTGACGTAGACGCGGCCGCCGCAGTCAGGACCCTGCTGGTCATCCAGAGCCGTGAGTGCATAGGGATTGGAGAAACGCGACGGCGCCGTTCCCTGCTGGACCTCGACCTGCATGTGGATCAGGCTCGCGCCCGACGCGACCAGGGGCAGGGTGAATGGAATGACCAGCTCTCCATTCGCGGGAATCGGGCCGAGCTGGATACGGCTCGGGGTCAGGCTGTGCTGAAACCCGCGCTCCGGCGCGAGCGCTATGGACCCGGTACGGCGGGCCAGGAGTAGCTGCGTCATGGCCCCCGGTGCGCCGGTCACGCGCAACTCAATGGTGCTGCCTCCCAGGGCGAATCCTGCAGGTACGCTGAGGGTGGGCAAGCTGCTGGCGAGAACCGTATGCGGGCCGCGCACATCTACACCGTCGACTCCGTCCACGGCACCCGAGCCACCACCGGGTGCCCCGTTTCCGAAAGCGAAGGTTGTGGACGCGACATGGACCGACGTTCCATTCAGAAGGCTCAGTCCGTTTCCGCCATCGCCCCCATCGGACACGTACCCGAAGCCCTCGCCATGGCCGCCATAGCCCGCCGACAGTGCGCATTTCGTGAAGTAGGCCGCGCCGCCGTGGATACGTCCGCCGTCACCGCCGCGCCCGCCGGGCAGACCACCATAGGGAACCGCGCTATAGCCGGCGTTCGTGCCAGCGAACGTCGACTCATAGGCAGCGATCATGGAGTTCCGGGTGACTATCCCGTACGCGCCGCTGCTGAAGCCAGCGTACGCTTGCCCACCGGTTGCCTCGATTCGGACCAGCGTGACGTCCTGGGACGAACGCACATCAATGGCGTCCACCCCATCGCCGTTGGAAACGGCGTATTGCCCCCTGTGACCAAAGATCACGCAGTCTTGTAGGCGAACGCTCCCACTGTTGTTCTCAAGCAGCAGCCCCACCTTGGTCGTATCTAGCGCCGTGAGCGAATTGATCCCGTAGAGGTCCAGGATCTGAAATCCCGAGAACACGACGGACTGCTCGGGACCCAGATTGCGAACGACCAGCCCACCCAAGGGCAGGCGTTCCGGATCGAAGGCGACGATCGCCAGACCCTTGCCGTCGACAACAGGAGTCTCGCTCCACAGGTCGACGTGGGTGCGCGTGACAAGGATGGTATCTCCGTCCAGTGCCGCATCGATCGCGTCCTGGATATAGACGAAGTCCTCCGTCCCATTTTGAGCGACAGTCCACACGTCGGCCAGGACCGGCGGTGCCAGGAGCAGGGCCATGCTGAAGGAGCAGAGAGCAACGGTGAGTGAGAGCTTCATGGTGGACAGCTGGCTCGGGATGAACCGGTGATTGGGCAGGAAACGGGCGCGCGCGGCGGCAGATGGAGGGTTGCGCCACTCTAGCCCAGATGTGGGAATTCGGACAGCGACGGGCGGCTGGGAGACAGGGGGGATGGATACGGATAGGGATACGGCTTCCTTTGCTTCGGGATCCGGAGCAAAACGGCGGGACGCCCCAAGTCGCACCGCCACTGTCACCGTAGGGTCGAGGCTCAACGGGCCGCATCTGGCGCCCCGCCCGACGCCCGAGGCCCCCACCTTCGAACCCGGTTCCCTGTGCGCTCGCGAGGAGGGCTTCTCCCGCCACGCGCGCGTACACATCGACGCCCACGACCGCGAGCGCCTCGTACATCTCTGCCGCTACATCGCGCGCCTCGCCATCGCGACGGAGCGCCTCACCCTGCCGCACGATGGCAGGCTCGTCTTCCGTGTCTTCTCACGGGGCACACACTCGCGTACATCGCGCTGTAGATCCAGATGGCCGGATTCGACCAACTGCAGGGCGGCGACGGCTTGAGAACAGGCAGAGCAGATGGGTGAGCATGGCAACCGGTATGCGCCTGTACGCTCTTTTCCTTGATCCTGCCCGCGAAGTTACTGATGACGGCGATCTGCTGGTTCGATTGCACCTGCAGGAAGCCAGGGTCTACCATGCTCACCCGCTCCCCATCGCCGCGCCAGACACTCCCATGATTCGATCTATCCTCTCCACACTCGTCCTCTCCACCCTGGCGGGGCAGACCCTGGCTACCGCGGGCGGGGCCGCCACGCACGTGTTCGAGGAGGGAGAGCGCGGCTACAGCAGTTTCAGGATCCCGGCGGTCGTGCGCTGCGCCGATGGCAGTTTGCTCGCGTTCGCTGAAGGGCGGGTTGGAGGTCAAAGCGACCACGGTGACATCGACATCGTGATGAAGCGCTCGATCGACGGCGGCATCAGCTGGGGTGCTCTGCAGGTGATCGCCGACTGCGGCGCCGGAAGCTTCGGTAGCCCGGCACCCGTGCTGGATCGTGCGAGTGGGGACCTCGTCTTGATGATGGTTCGTGAGGCCGGCGGCGTATCCGAGTCCGATGTGCGCAGCGGGCGTGGCGGTTCGCGAGACCCCTTCGTCATCCGTTCCACCGATGGCGGCCGGAGCTGGAGCGCCGCTCGCAACTTGAAGAGCGAAGCCAAGGATGAGAGCTGGGGACACTACGCCACCGGCCCGTGCCATGGGATTCAGCTTCAGCGTGGTCCGGCCGCCGGGCGACTCGTGATCCCGGCAAATCACTCTGTGCTCGGACATCCCGGCGATGATGGCCTTGGCGTCCATCTATTGCTCAGCGACGATGGCGGTTTGACCTGGCGCACGGGCGCGGTCGATGACTCCCATGTCGGTAACGCTGGCATCAATCCGAACGAGTGCGCATTGGCGGAGCTGCCCGATGGCCGGCTGTACCTGAACGCCCGCGACCACAACGGCAGCAGTGCGGCCACCCGTTGCTTCGCCATCAGTACCGATGGGGGCGAATCGCTCGTGGCACCGTTCGCGGAGGTGCCGACGTTGATCGGGCCCGTCTGTCAGGGCGCGCTGCTCGAGCTGGATGCCGGGACGATGTGGTTCAGTGGACCGAGCGATCCGGATAGGCGCAAGCGGCTCGCATTGCGGGCCAGCGAGGATGGCGGCGCGACGTGGACCGAGACGCGCATTCTGCACGAGGGCGCCAGCGCGTACTCGGACCTGGTCCGCATCGACGAGTCCGCTGTCGGTTGTCTCTTCGAAGGGGACGGCTACGGGTGGATCGGGTTCACGCGTGTGACGGCCGGCGAGCCCTGGGTAGCGCTCTTCAACGGCCGCAACCTCGATGGTTGGACCCCGAAGATCCGAGGACAGGCGCTCGGCGAGGATGCGTTGCGCACCTTTCGCGTGAAGGATGGCCTGTTGCAGGTCTGCTACGACGAGTACGAGACCTTCGAAGGGCGCTTCGGTCACCTCTTCTTCGAGGGCGCGTACTCGCACTACCGGCTGCGAGTCGAGTATCGCTTTCTTGGGGAGCAGACGCCGGGCGGGCCCGGCTGGGCCTGGCGCAACAGCGGTGTCATGGTGCACGGGCAGGCAGCGGAGACGATGGGCCTGGACCAGGAGTTTCCCGTGTCGATCGAAGTGCAGCTACTCGGCGGTCGGGCGGACGGGCAGAGGCCCAACGCAAACCTGTGCACTCCCGGGACGCACGTGGTCATGGACGGGGAACTCGTGCGGCGACACTGCACGAACTCGACCTCGGAGACCTGTCGAGGTGGTGCATGGGTGATGGTCGAGATCGAGGTCCGCGGGCACGATCTCATTCAACATCGGGTGAACGGCGCCCTCGTGCTCGAATACACGGGACCTCAGCTGGACGCCGAGGACGGCGACGCGCAGCCCCTGGTCGTGGATGGGGTCGTCGCGTTGAGCGCAGGATCGATCTCCTTGCAGGCGGAGAGCCATCCGCTCGAGTTCCGGCGGGTGGAAATGTTGATCCTGGAGTGAGGCTGGAAACCTGCTTTCGGAACCACGAGCTCGGCATGGAGCGCGTGCCGTGACAGGCCGGCGCCATGGCCATCAAAGTGACCGAGACCGCGCGCAGCACTCCCGTCGGGGTGATCTTGCGTCATCGCGCGCTATCCATGTTTCGGGGGCCAAGCTCATTGCCCAGGCCGCTGCGTGTATCGGCAATGGCGTAGCCCGGAACGCCGACCTTGGCGACGGCCAAGTTTATGGACAGCACGGGCCCGGGGCACCGCAATCGCCGACAGTACCGCTTGAACTCGCTACTCGCGCAGGCCCCTTGCAATACCTAACAGGCTTTCAGGCGCTCGAGCTGCAGTGCGCCCAGTCGGTCCACTGGAAACGGTGGGTCCTCGGGATAGTTCTCCTCGATCGTGGTCACCTTGCCTCCGTCCACCACGATTTGCAGGACCCGATTTTCCCGTACCCTCGAGCAGGTAGCGCTCGGGCGCCGTGGTCCAGGTTCCAAGGAATCCGCGCGAGACGATCAACGCGCCATGTTCGTTATCTGGAGACGGCGGATCGTGCTGGCTCCTGATGGTGATCTTGCCGCGCTTGAACAGCCGGAAATCGTCACTGCGTCCATTGGAACCGGACACGAAGTGATGCACGACGTTTGCGGAAGAAGTGCTCCAGGCATCCAGGATCAGGACCGGGACAGCGAGCACGATGGCCACGGTGCCGTAGTCGACGATCAAGGCGATCCAGGCGTAGGGGCGTGTTCCCTCAAAGCCGAGCAGACCCCAGCAGAGCAACAGCCCCCCCCTCCCCCCCCCGACCAGCGGAAACGGTGCCACGCGGCGCCCTGATCGACTGAAGCCGAAGAGGGAGTACCCGCTTGCAAGGGTGATCAACCCACCGATGAGTATCGCGATCATCTCCATGATTCAGCGCCCGTACCTGTCGTAGAAACGGCTGGTGAACAGTTCGTCGGGATCGTATCGGCGCTTGGCCTCAAAAAACTCACGCGCCATCGGGTAGGCGCGTTCGAACTGCTCGCGCGTGGCGTGAGGTCGGTACGGAAGGTAGTAACGGCCACTGAGGGCGTGCGCTGCGTCGATCAGTCTGCGCGTCAGCGCGCCCATGGCCTGCTCGGCAGCGGGCGTACGCTGCTGGTGCAAGAGCATCACAAGTCCGAACATGTCCTGGTCCGCGTAGCGCAGCAGACTGTCGTCGTCCTCGCGAACGTCGCGCACGGTCAGATTGAGC
>JBLHKW010000205.1:0-7087 GCA_047618565.1 Planctomycetota bacterium | reverse complement strand
CTTCCACGAGCTTGGTCTCTTTCTCGTGCGCGGCTTCTGCGGCCGAGAGCTTCTGACCCCGTGCGTCAAGGTCACCTTCGAGCGAGGTGATGCGGGCTTCGGCGGCATCCAGCTGGTCATCCTTGCTCTCGATGGCTGACTCGCCCTCGGCTTGGGTTTCCTTCAACCGTTCGATCTGCTGACCCGTATCTCGCACGACCTCGGCCTGCTGTTCGAGGTCACCACGCAGTTGCTCCGCCGTGACCGTCTCTTCGGCGTGCGCCGCCTCGGCCAGTGCGAGCAGTTCGGTCCCTTCTGCAAGCGCCGTTTCCAGTTGCTCGATGCGCGCGTTGAGATGTTCGACCTCGCCGTCGCGGGTCTCGATCTTGGTCTCGGCATCGCTGTGGCGACCTTCGAGAGTCTCGATCTGGTCCTCCGCCACGCGCATCGCCTCGCTGATCTCCTTCAGCTCCACGAGTCGTCCGTCCAGGTCCGATGCGGTCTCACCGTGGGTATTCTCCAGGTGCGCGATACTCTCGCGCGCGTGCTCGAGCAGGGCGGTCGTCTCGCGCAGCGCCGCGTTTCGTTCGTCGCTGACCTTCCCGAGCTCGTCGTTCTCCTGCCTGGCCGCCTGCAGCTCGGCATCCGTATCGGATAGCTTGCCCTGCAAGGGCTCGAGCTCCTGGACGCGCTGCTCGAGTGCGGAGATGAGCTCGGCCTTCTCGCCGAGTGCCTCGAGGGTTGCCGACTCACGGGACTCGAGCAGGCGCTCCTTCTCTAGCTCTAGCTCCTCGTGCTGGGTCCGCCAGCGGGCGATCTCGGCCAGGGCAGCTTCGACTTGCTCCGGCAGCGGATCGAGCTCCTCGATGCGGCCACGCAGCTCCTCTTCGACGACTTCCTTGTCCTCGCTCAGGGCCGCGAAGCGACGCTCGAGCTGGTCGATGTTCTGGTCCTGACTAACGACCCTTCCCTCGGCCTCTGTTGCCCGTTCGTCCAGCTGGTTGGCCTGCTGGCGGCTCGCCACCAGTTCCTCGGAAACCGCCTCGTGCTCCTCTGCCAATTCGCGGAAGACCGTCGTCTTGCGCGCCGACTCGGTCGTCGCCTTCTCGATCGAGGCCTTCAAGCTCTCCACCTCGGACTGCAGCGCGGCGACCATCTGCTTGCGCTGGATGAGGTCCTTCTCGACCATCACCGATCGGTGGCGATCCGACTCAAGCTCGGACTCCAGGCGCTGGATCTCGACCTTGTAGCTGTCGAAGGTGCCACGCACCTTCTTCATCTCCACATTGTTGGCGTTGATGGCCTCGATCGCCTCCTGGCGATCCGCCTCCGCAAGGTGGAACTTGCGGTCCCACAACTCCTGCTGGACGCGCCGCGCCGTCTTGTGCCGCAGGGATTGAAACCACAATCCCAGCATGAAACCCGCGACGGTGCCGCCGAGGAGAAGAGTGAGGAGAACGGTCGTGTTGGAGAGCATGGGACCGGGATTCTAGCGCAACTGATGCCACCATTCCCGGGTCCGGCGGATCATTGCGCCGCAGCGGTCAGCTCCTTCGGCTCCGGGCTGAGAGCCGAGAGCTTGGCCGAGGCGGGCCTGGCGCTTGCCCAGGGGGGGGTCGGGTCTGGTGTTACCCCGGTTTTCCACGGACCTCCACGAGTTATCCACAGTGCGTCCGAGCCCCATCCCCAGAATTTTCCACGTCACGCGTCCATATTCATGGCGCTCCAAGGGCGCGTGGGTCGATGTCTGCGGGCGCTTATTCCAGGATCACCGACGCGATCGCACCCGCCATGATCTCGTTTCCCCGGCCATTCATGTGGCAGCAGTCGTCGACGTACAGGGTTTCCCCGACGCTCTCGAAGAGCGGCGTGAGGTCCGTGAAGTCGATGCCCTCGGTGCGCAGTTCGGCGCCGACCTGGCGCAGGAGCGGGTAACCGGCGAGGACGCCCGAGCGATAGGGCTGCTGCTCGTTGTAGGCGTGCTCCAGCTCTTCTGGACTGAGTGCCTTGGACCCGGCCACGTACTGGTTGGGCTGCAGGAAATGGAGGTAGCGCGTGCCGTTGGAGGTGCAGAGGCGCTGCATCTGTCGCGAGGAGTCCGCCCAGCGCGCGACCAGGTACCGGTAGAGGTCCGTGTCGGTGGCGAACTCGATCGGTGGGCCGGTGCGCCTGGGGTCGCGCCGTTTCGGCCGCGCCCTGCGCAGGAGCGTCTTCTGGGTCGAGATGCGTCGTTCGAGCGCTCGATCCCGGGAGTACCAGATCAGCTGGAAGATGGGGGACCAGCGCCACGCACTCGTCTCGGCTGCGCGCGCCAGTTCGAGGCGGTCGCGCTCGGCGCTGGCCACGGTTCCCAGCACGGGCAGGATCTCCGGGTCAGGTGAGTTTCCGGCACGGAAGTACCAGCCACGCGGGTAGCTGGGGTGAACGCTCTTCTTCGCATTCTCGGCAGCGTGCAGGGCGACCTCGTTGAAGCCGTCGATATTGAGGACCAGGTCGAAGTGTGCGCCGAGCGAGAGGGCGTAGGTGACGGCCAGCAATTGCTGCGGCTGCTTGAACCCGTTGGCGGCCAGATTGACGATCAGAAGTTGCTTCGCTTCAAGGCCGGGGTCCTCGAGCAACAGCTGGCGCAATGCGTCGGCACCGGGCCCGGTGCCGAACTGGACCGCGACCGATCCGCCCGTGACGCCGACCACCAGGCGCTCGGCGGAGGGGTGATACAGGGGGGAGGCGGGGTCGTAGAACTCGGTGTTGTCGAGCCCCACCTGGTCCGCACTCGCGACGCCGGTGTCCAGCTCTGACAGAAACCCGACGTACGGGTGCAGGACCTCGGTGCGTTGGGTCTGCCCGGGGGATGGCGTCGCGGTGGTCTCGCCGCGTTGCCCGAGTCGCCCTGCGATGTCGGCGCGGCCCGTGGACCAGGCCGAGAAGGGGCGCATATCCTGCGCGCGGACAGCGCTGGTCACGTAGGCGCCCATTTCGAGGGTTGCGTACGCGAGCACGAGCATGCCGGTGAGCAGGCGCAGCCGGGGCGGGGCAGGGGGGCGGTCCATCTCTCTCAGGGTAGCGGGTCACGGCGACCGCGGGGAGGGCACAGCCCGTGGTAGAGTTGCCCTGGCTCCGTGCTCCCCTTACAACGGGGCGATGGGCGCTGCTCGCATGCCGGTTGAGGAGGTCCTCGCCGACCTACTCACGGCATTGAAGCATGGCTCCAGTGCCGTCCTCAGTGCTCCCACCGGGGCGGGCAAGACGACGCGCGTGCCGCCAGCGTTGCTGGACGCGGGCTTCGGCGAAGTCTGGGTGCTCGAACCGAGGCGCCTGGCGGCTCGCGCGGCGGCGCGTCGAATCGCCGAGGAGCGCGGCTCCACGCTGGGTGATGAGGTCGGCTATCGGGTGCGCTTCGAGTCCAGGGCGGGTGCGCGCACGCGATTGTGCGTCGTGACCGAGGGCATCTTCCTGCGTCGACTCCAGAGCGACCCCTTCCTCGAGGGCATCGGCTGCGTCGTCTTCGACGAGTTCCACGAGCGCGGCCTCTTCGCCGACCTTGCGCTGGCCATGGTGCGTCGGCTCCAGGTCGAGATGCGGCCGGAGCTCAAGCTGGTCGTGATGTCGGCCACGCTCGACGTCGATCTGGTGGGCGGCTACCTGGAGCCCTGCGCCCGGATCGTCAGCGAGGGCCGCCTGCACCCGGTCGATGTGCGCTACCTGCCGGGGCACCCGCGCGAGTATCTGGATGCGCATATGGAGCGAGCGGTGCGGACCGCCTTCCAGGAGACGGAGGGCGACCTGCTGGCCTTCTTGCCGGGCGTGGGCGAGATCCGCCGATGCAGTGAGCGTCTGGAGGCGTGGGGACGTTCCGCGGGCTGTGCCATCGCTCCCCTGTACGGGGATCTGCCGGCGGACCAGCAGGATCGCGCGCTGCGTTCCGGACCGACCCGCCGGTTGGTCCTGGCCACGAACGTGGCCGAGACGTCCGTCACCGTCGAGGGCGTCACGGCCGTGATCGACTCGGGCCTGGCACGCGTGCCGACCTTCGATCCCGCCACGGGCATGGACCGCCTCGAACGGGTTCAGATCGCGCGCGACTCCAGTGACCAGCGCGCGGGCCGCGCCGGCCGCGTGCGTCCGGGCATCTGCATTCGCCTCTGGAGCGAAATGGAGCAACGCGCACTCCAGCCGCGCACCCTGCCCGAGCTGGCGCGGGTGGATCTCGCGCCCGCTGTCCTGCAGTTGCTCTGCTGGGGCGAGCCGGATGCAACCGCCTTTCCCTGGCTCGAGTCGCCGCCCGCTCGCGCCCTGGAGCTGGCGCTGGATACGTTGCGCCGCTTGGGTGCCCTGCATGCGCACGGCGTCACGGCCCTCGGCCGCGAGCTGGCGCGCATCCCGACCCACCCGCGCCTGGCGCTGCTCTTGCTCGAGGGTGCGCGCTTCGGTGTCGCCGATCGGGCCGCGAAGGCCGCCGCGCTGCTGTCCGAGCGCGATCCGTTTCAGCGACCCCGGGGGCCGGTGCCCACGCCCGACGCGTGCGACTCGGATGTGCTCGAGCGCGTCTTTGCCCTGGAAGTATTCGAGCGCTCACGCACGACGTCCTTCGGATTCGGTGACCTCTTGCCCCAGCGTGCACGCTTTCTGATGCGCGCGGCACGCCAGTTCGAGCGCCTGGTCGATTCGAACGCCGCCCAAGGCAGCGAAGACGTCGATCCGGACGAGGGTCTGCTGCGCGCGTTGTTCGCCGGGTTCTCCGACCGCCTCGCCCGACGTCGTGAGCGCGGCAGTCCGCGCGCGCAGATGGTCGGCGGTCGAGGGGTTTGCCTCGCGCCGGGCAGCGGTGTGACCGAGCCCGATCTCTTTGTGTGCGTCGATATCGCCGGTGGCAGCAAGGAGCACAGCGTGCGCCTGGCGTCCGCGGTCGACGTGGAGTGGCTCGACCCGGACCGATTCGAGGAGGCCTCGGAGGTGCGCTTCGACTCGCAACGGGAGCGCGTCGTCGGCCGCCGGACGAGACGCTGGGACGGCCTCTTGATGTCCGAGACGGAGCGCCCGGTCGAGGACAGCGAGGCGGCGGCCACCCTGCTCGTGGAGGCTGCCGAGGGGAAGCTCGAGCGAGTCGTCGACCGCAGCGAGAAGGACCTGGCCGGATTTCTCGCGCGCTGGGCCTGCCTGCGCGAATGGCTACCGGAACTGGATCTGGCCGCCTGCGACGACACCCTGTTCACCGGATTGCTGCCGACGCTGGCCGCGAACCGGCACTCCTTTGCGGACCTGCGCCGGGCACCCTGGCTCGACTCGCTGCGCGGCCTCCTGTCGCACCAGCAGGCGCAGGCTCTGAAGCGCGATGCCCCCGAACGCTTGCAGATTCCCACGGGCGATCACCTGCGCTTGACCTACGAGGTCGGTCGACCGCCGGTGCTGGCCGCGCGGATTCAGGAGCTCTTCGGCCTGCTGGAAACGCCGCGCGTCGCCCGCGGGCGCGTCAAGGTCCTGATCCACCTGCTGGCGCCCAACCGGCGCCCACAACAGGTCACCGACGACCTCGAGAGTTTCTGGCGCAATACCTATCCCCTTGTTCGTAAGGAGCTGCGCACCCGTTACCCGAGGCACGCGTGGCCCGAAGATCCGTTCAGCGCGCGCCCCGAACGCCGTCCGCGGCGCCGCAAGTGACCTCGAGCTCAAACCCCGTTTCATGATGCGTATTTCGACTGCCGTTCTGCTGACCCGTGGTGTGGGCACCGCGCTCGAGGTGTATCTCGTCCGTCGCTCCGAACAGCTGCGTTTCTTCGGTGGCTACTGGGCGTGTCCCGGCGGCGTCGTGGACCGTGCTGACGTGGATGGCGAACCGGAGAGCGATGGGACCCATCGTCGCTGTGGTCTGCGGGAGCTGTTCGAGGAAACCGGCGTGTTGCCTTCTGCCTGGGCTGCATCGTTGCCGGAGGCCGAACGGCATGCGCTGCGCGAGGGCCTGCTGGTACATCACGCTGCGCCCGACGACGCTTCCGCCGCTGCTTTCCAGCAGCTCATCGCGAGCGATCCGAGCGCGCTCCAGGGCGCGCGCCCGTTCGCGCGCCTGACCACACCAGCGTTCGCACCGGTTCGCTACAAGACCTGCTTCATACAGGTCGATCTCCCGTCCGGACAGGTCCCGGATGTATGGCCTGGCGAGCTGACCGAGGGCGAGTTCGCGTCACCTGACCGCTGGCTTGAGCGCTGGCGCGCAGGCGCATTGCCGATCGCGCCTCCGGTCGTTTTTCTGCTCGAAATGCTAGCAGGGACACCCCTGGATGAGTTCTTCGAGCGTGCCGGCCAGCGTTGCCGCGAGTCCGAGGAGGGACGCCTGCATCCGATCTGCAACACACCGGGCATTCTCACGGCGCCCCTGCCGACCGTCACCCTGCCCCCTGCGACGACCACCAACAGCTACATCGTCGGCGAGGAACGTCTGTTCGTGGTGGACCCGGCGACGCGCGAACCGGCGGCGCAGGAGAGCCTGTTCGAGCTACTCGATCGGCGCCTCGAGCGAGAGCGGACCGACTCCGCGCTCGCGGGAGTTCTCGTGACGCACCATCACGCCGATCACGTGGGAGCCGTCGAAGCTGTCGCGCGTCGCTTTGATTGCCCGGTCTACGCGCATCCACTGACGCTCGAGCGCCTACCCCACACGCCGCAGGATGCGCGGCCCCTCGAAGATGGCGACGAGCTGTGGCTAGGTCGGGCGCCGGATGGTTCCGCTGGCTGGGTTCTGCGCGTCTACCACACACCCGGCCACGACCGCGGGCACCTGGTATTCATGGACAGTCGCTACGGGGCCGCGCTCGCGGGAGACCTGGCCTCGACCGTGTCGTCGATCATCATCGACCCCCCGGAGGGTCATCTCGCCACTTACCTGTCCAGCTTACAGCGCATGCTCGCGGTGCCAATGGGCATGTTGCACCCGGCCCATGGTCCGGTAGCGCGCGAGGGACATCGGTTGCTCAACAGCTATCTGAAGCATCGCGCCGAGCGCGAGACGGCGCTGCTCGATGCGCTCGGGAGGGGAGTCGGAGAGGTCTCGGAGCTCGTGGCGGAGGTCTACCGTGACGTACCGTCGCAGCTGCACGGCTTCGCGGCGCGATCC
>JBLHKW010000204.1:0-7164 GCA_047618565.1 Planctomycetota bacterium | reverse complement strand
CCGACATTCATGACCGGCGTTCCGACGCTCTTCGGGAGCATGCTGCGCTCCGAGCGCGTAGACGCGGCCGACCTGACGAGCCTGCGCATCTGCCTCTCGGCCGGCGAGGCCCTGCCCGCCGAGCTCTACACGGAATGGAAGGCGCGCACGGGTGTCGAGATCCTGGACGGGATCGGATCCGCGGAGATGTTCCATATCTACATCTCGAACACCGTGGACGATGTGAAGCTGGGCAGTCTGGGCAAGCTGGTTCCCGGCTACGAGGCCGAGATCGTGGGGCCGGACGGCGCGCCCGTGCCGACCGGAGAGCTCGGCCGGCTGCGCATCGCCGGCGGGTCGACGGCCCTCTGTTACTGGGGCGACAAGCCCAAGTCGAACGCCACCTTTCAAGGCCGCTGGTGCACCACGGCCGACGTGTTTCGCTGCGACGAGGATGGCTACTACACCTATCACGGGCGTGACGACGACCTGCTCAAGGTCAGTGGTATCTGGGTCAGCCCGCTCGAGATCGAGAACGCTCTGCTCAGTCACGCGGCGGTGGCCGAGGTGTGCGTCATCGGACGCGCAGGGACAGACAAGCTGGTCAAGCCCATGGCCTTCGTCGTCGTCGCAGACGGGCACCAGAGCGGCGATGAGCTTGCGCTGGATCTGAAGGCGCACGTGAAGGCGACCCTGGCGCCTTACAAGTACCCGCGCTGGTTCGAGTGGCGCGACAGTCTCCCGAAGAACGACCGTGGCAAGGTGGCCCGCAACGAGCTCAAGCGCGAACTCGAGCCCTCGAACTGATCATGACCGATCTCGCAAAACGCACATGGCCCGAGGCCGATGGACTGTTCACGGACCGCACGGTCGTCATCCTGCCGATCGGTAGCACGGAGCCCCACGGGCCGCACCTGCCGCTGGACACGGATGTGACGATCGCGGTTGCCCAGTCGCGGCGCGCGGCGCGCAGGCTCGAGGCCCTGAACGTGGTGAGCGTCGTCTTGCCGCCGGTCTCCTACGGGATCACGCACTTCACGGACGGCTTCGCGGGTGGCATCAGTCTGCGCCCGGGTACGCTCTGGGCGCTGCTCGAGGACATCGTGTACAGCTTGCAGGAGCAGGGCATCCGGCGCATCGTGTTCTCGAACGGCCACCTGGAGCCGGAGCACATCGAGGTGCTGCGCGGTGTGCCCCTCGACCACGCGTCGATCACGAAGGATCACGCCCACGTGCTCTTCCCCGACAACACGCGCAGGCGCTGGGCGCAGACCCTGGGCGAGGAGTTCGCCAGCGGCGAGTGCCATGCGGGCCGCTACGAGTCGAGCATCGTGCTCGCGGCGGACGCGGACGGCGTGCGCGCCGACGAGCTGGCGAAGTTGCCGCGCAAGGAGATCGGGTTGCTGAAGAAGATGGGGGAGGGCGTCACGAGTTTCCTCGCCGCGGGCGCCGACCTGGCCTACTGCGGTGAACCCGCCGAGGCCTCGGCCGCGGAGGGCGAGGAACGCATCGACCAGCTGGCCGAGATGATCGTCGTCTCGGTTCAGGAGGCCTGGCCGGAGCTGTTCTGATGACGGTCTTCGAGACGGAATTCCAGGTGCGCTTCGGGCACGTCGATCCGGCCGGGATCGCGTACTTCCCGCGCATCTTCGACTACATCCACGACGTCTTCGAGGAGGTCTGGGAACACCACGTCGGCCAGCGTTACTACCACCTGTTGCTCGAGCGCCGGATCGGTTTTCCGCTGGTGCATTCAGATGTCGACTTTTCGGCACCCCTGCGCTTCGGCGACCGGCCCGCGGTCAAGGTGACCTGCTTCCGACTGGGACGTTCTTCCCTGGGCCTCTTGTACCGGGTGTTTCTCGATGGGAAGCTGCATGTCGAGGCGCGCATGACGACCACCTGCGTCGACCTCGATGGGATGCAGAGCATTCCGATCCCAGAGGAATTTCGCGCCCGCTTCGAGATGATCCGAGAGCCAGAATCAGAATGAGAATCCGTGACCTTTACGGCAGGGACAAGCCCGTCTTCAGCTTCGAGTTTTTCCCGCCCAAGACGGACAAGGGCGAGCAGAAGCTGCTGGCCGCCCTGGCCGATCTGAAGCAGGCCGTCGAGCCGGACTTCGTCTCGGTCACCTACGGCGCTGGCGGATCGACGCAGGACCGGACGCACGCGATCGTGGTCAAGGTACAGCGCGACCTGGGCACGCCTGCCATGGCGCACCAGACCTGCGTTGGCGTGACGCGCGATGACATCCGACGGGGTGTCAAGAAGCTGGCCGAACACGGCGTCGAGAACATCCTGGCCTTGCGCGGCGACCCGCCGAAGGACCAGGACGACTTCGAGGTGATCGAGGGCGGCCTGGGTCACGCGACGGACCTGATCGAATTGCTCGCAGCGGAGTTCGACCTGTCGATCGGCGCCGCCTGCTATCCCGAGGTGCATCCCGAATCCACGGACGCCGAGTCGGATCTGGAGTGGACGATCGAGAAGCAACGCCTGGGCGCCGGGTTCCTGGTGACCCAGCTCTTCTTCGACAATGAGCGCTACTTCGCGTACGTGGAGCGCGCTCGGTCCGCCGGCCTCACGATCCCGATCGTGCCCGGGATCATGCCCATCACCAACGTGGCCCAGGTCGAACGATTCACCAAGATGTGCGGCGCCACGATCCCCGAAGCCCTGCTCGAGCGCCTGCGCAGCCACCAGGAAGACCCGGCGGCGGTCATGGCGGATGGCATCGAGCACGCGATCACCCAGGCCCTCGAGCTGCTCGATCGCGGTGCCCCGGGCCTGCATTTCTACACGCTGAACAAGAGCCACGCGACGCGCTCGATCCTGGCGGCACTTCGTCGCGCCTGATCGGGTCCCTCCTGGTAGGCTGCCGGCAAGAAAACTCGGAATTGCCGTCCTGAAGGGGGCACGTCTACCCTCAACCATCTCGCTCCCATGAAGAAGCATTCTCTTTCCAGCACACGATTGCTGCTGTTGATCCCGTTTCTGGCGGTCGGCTGCGCGACCCGCTCGCTGACCGTGCCGATCGTCGTCCCGCCGGAGTATTTCATTCGGGACCACAAGGGAGTCGCCGTCTTCCCGACGGAATCCAACCTGAGCCACCCCAAGGCCGCCGACCTGGCGCAGCAACTTTCGAGCGCCATGGAAGTGGCCCTGAGCGCGGACGGCAACTCGTTCCACCTGGTTGCGGGCGCGGAACGGGACCAGCTCAACAAGCACCTGAATGACCTCGGGAACAGCTACGACAACTTCGATCCCGCCGCGCTGGAGGCGCTCGAGAAGTCGTTCGGACGCGAGATCCCGGCCACCGCCTGGTTCACGGGAAAGATGATCCTGGTCGAGTCCGTCGATCGTCTGGGTGATGGAGTCGACCCCTGGAGCGGGGAGCCCTTCGTGTTCCGTGAGGGGCGCGTCAAGGTGCACTGGCAGGTGTCGTTCATCGATACCGGAACCGGAAAGCAGCGACCGAAGACACTCACCGCCGAGGCCGCTGCCCAGCAAACCCGATGCGAGCCGGGCGTCGAGCCCGCGGCACTGGATTTCACGGTTCCCTTCGGGGCCTGCGTGTCGAATCTGTCCGGTCAGTTCAAACGCCTCTGGACGGTATCGACCCGCAACGAGTCCATCAGCGTCTTCGTCGGTGATGGCGAGTTCAACATGCCGTGGGAAGGTAGCGAGTACCCGTTGCTCACATCCGGATACCAGCGCATGGCCAACGAGCAGTACCCGCTGGCACAGGCCGACTACATGCAGCTCGTGGACCAGCTCAAGAGCGCGGGTGGCGAGATGCTGGCACGCGCGCACTACAACCTCGGGTTCTCGTACGAGATCGAGGGCGATTTCGATACCGCGCTCGAGCATTACACGACGGCTGTGGGGCTGTCTCCGAATTCGACGCTTGGCCAGGGCCTGGCACGTTGCCAGCGCCGCATCACCGACCGCGAGCTCCTCGATGAGGCGAAGTCGCTTCGTATCCAGCCCTAGTCTCCCGTATCGAGAGTTCGCATCATGACCCGTCTCCTGCCGTTTTCGATCGTTCTGCTCCTGCTGGTTAGCTGTGGCAGCACGCCCTCTTCGCCGGGGGCCGCCAACCTGAACTCCAATCAGAGCGCTGACCCCAACCCGGGCGCTGCTCTGCCCACGGACGCACCCGCCTGGGTGACCAACGCCAGCAAGCACCCCTCCTATCCATTGGCGAGGTACATGACGGCGATCGGTACGTCCGACGCCCGTGATCCTGCGGAAGAGAACGGTCGCAAGAACCTCTCGGAGCAGCTCAACTCGGAGATCAAGGCCGAGACCGAGGTCTACCTGCGTGAGGTCAGTGTCGACGGCGAGTACGGCTCGACCCTGGACCACACGGAGAAGGTGCGCAACCGCTCCGAGGCGCTGCTGCATGGAACGCGGACCGTGGACGAGTTCCGGCACGCTGGCACGGTCTATGTACTGGTGGTGCTCGACCGTGAGAAGCACGCGCAGGCTGCGCTTCAGAAGATCGACAGTGAGCTGGGCAAGCTCGATGGCGCCGCGGCGCCCGTCGCGGGAGCCGGGCGCTTGCGGAGGTTGATCGAGGAGCATGCGACCCTGGAGCGCGTGACCGGCGATCTGATCAACGTCGGTGTCGTTCTCTCGAAGGCACACCCCATGCGCTCCGGTTTCGATTCGCGCATGGCGAGCACGACGGCGCGCACCAGGGCCGTGATGAGCGAGTACCTGGCGCAGGAAGTGACCGTGCGTCCGGTCGCGGGAATGGGTCAGCGCGGCTACCCGGGCGAGACGCTGACGGAGCGCATTACCTTCGAGGTGCAGGCCGCGGGACGGCCGGTGGTGGGATTCCCGGTCAGCTTCGCACTCGAGCATCCCGACCGGGCTGAGCTGCTCGAGGCGGATCCCCAGACCGGTCCGGACGGCCGTATCTCGTGTGCCATCACGGGAATCCAGCTCACGGGCGAGGAGGAGAACGACGTGCGCGTCGCGCTCGACTACGCCAGCCTGGGCGAAGAGGGCCTGGAGCCTCCGCATGCGGTGGCCTCGTTCCTGCTGCCGACCATGAAGAGCGCGGCCTTTGCCATCGCCATCGAGGAGACGAATATCTCGACGGTCAACCCGGAGTCGGTCGTGCGTGCTGCCATCGAGACGGGGCTCGGCGAGCGCGGGGCGAAGATGGTGAAGCTGGGGGCATTCCTGTCCGCGGACGAGATCCGTGAGGCCGCGACGGCCAGCTCGAGCTGGCTGAAGGGCAAGCTCGACGGCCGCGTCGACTACCTGGTACGCGGTACGGCGCGCTCGGTTGTCAGCAGCACTCGTGGCCCGATCGTGTACACCTATGCCGGTGGGAGCTTCGAGCTCATCGATGTCCGCAATGGACAACTGATCGCCGCGCTGACGCTCGCGCCTGCTTCGGGGAGCGGTTCCAAGGGCACCGGCAACCACGAGTTCGGATCGGGCGCGGCCGCCCTGCGGAAACTGGGTGCCAAGGTGCAGGCCGAGTTCATGGCCAAGGTCGACAGCGTCTTCCTGGTCGAGTGATCCGGATCGCTCAGCGCACGTAGCCCAGGGCGCGTAGCCTCTCGAGGGCGTCGCCCGTGATCTCCGCGTCGCCGCCCTGCGCGTGGAAATCAGCGATCGCCTGCATGTCCGCTCGCCAGCTGGAGAGATCCTTGAACAGGCGCTGGGCGCGGGCCGTGCGCTGGCTGAAGAGGTCGGTCTGCTCGGACGGGTCTGCACGCACGTCAAAGAGCTCGACGCGTTCCTTCGAGGACGACTTGATCAGCTTGTGATCGCCGCGGCGGATCGCGATGAAGTTCTCGTCACGCGCGTCGGTGCCGCCCCCCGGCTTCGGAAAGTACCAGCGTGACAACAGTTCGAAGTAGATCGAGCGCGCCGGGTCCGGGTCGGGTTTGCACAGGGATTCGCCGTGCAGGTGCTCGGAACCGCCGATGTCCGTGATCTCCAGGATCGTCGGATAGATGTCCACCAGGCTGACCAGGCGCGGATCCACGCCGCTGCGGCGGGCGCCGGGGTACTTGATGATCAGCGGTACGTGCACCGATTCTGCGTACAGGTTGTGCTTGTGGCCCTTCTCGCCGTGGTCGAAGAACTCCTCGCCGTGGTCCGAGGTGATGATCACGAGCGTGTTGTCCCAGAGCCCCTCACGCCGCAGCAGGTCGAACAGCTGGCCCAGCGTCTCGTCCGTGCACTTGATCTCGCCGTCGTACTGGGCCTCGACAAAGCGCAGCTGTGCGGGCGTGATGTCGGCTGTCACGAGGCTGGCGGTCTCGTATCCAGCAACGTCGATCGGCTCGCACTCCGCGTCGACGAACTCTGCGTCGTACGGCGCCGGCGGGATGTAGTCGTAGTGTGGGTCCCAGTAATACCCGAACAGGAAGAAGGGCTCCTTGGATCCGCGCCTGGACTCGATGAAGCGCGACGTGAGCTCGTGCATGCGCCCATTCGTGACGTCGCTGTGTCCCGCGGCGGACGTGGCTTCGGCGGCGGAGTCGTCAAAGATCGAGAAGCCCTGGTCGAGTTCGTGGTGCTTGCGCAGGTAGGGACCGCTCACGAAACCGGCGCAGGTGTAACCGCGGTCGGTGAGGGACTCGGCGATCGTCGTGTACGACTCACCGAGCTTGCTCAGGGGCCCGGTCGTCTGGTGGGCGGTGGGATACAAACCCGTGAACAGGCTCGCATGGGAGCTGAGGGTCCAGCTCGTGACCGCGTGCGCATCCGGGTAGAAGACGGCTTCGTCGGCCAGGGCGTCGAGACGCGGCGACGTGTCGCGCGGTCCGCCGAAGCTGGCCATGTGGTCGGGGCGCAGGGACTCGACAGTGATCAACACGACGTTCGGCGCCTGCGTTGACGTGGCTTCGCCACAGGCCGGTAGCAGCAGACTGATGATGCCTGCCAGCCGGACGCGAGCACCCACGCGGGTCCCACGGTTCGATTCTCGGAGGTTGCGTGTCATGGGCGTTCGCTCGCCTGCACCATCTGCATGAGGTCGCGGTAGCGCACCTGCAGGTCGCGCTGTCGCTGCTGGGGGCTGAGCGTAGGATCGTACTCTGCCAGGGCGCGGTCCGCGGCGCGGCCCTTCTGTGCGAGCAGGTAGACGTTCACTTTCCACTTCATGGCCTCGGCAAACCCGGGAGTGTTGACGAGCGCCTTCTCGATGAAGGG
>JBLHKW010000203.1:0-7190 GCA_047618565.1 Planctomycetota bacterium | reverse complement strand
GAGGGGTGCCGTCCGGCTTGAACGTCTCGGCGACGACCAACCAACCATTCTTCCTACCCGGGTCGGGGTAGACCCGCACTGGCTTGAGAACCACCTCGGAGTCCCCGCCCTCGGCCTGGTGGGTAGAACTCCCGTCGAAGTTCCACTCAGGCAGTGAGGCAAGCTCTCCATTGTAGTTGTCGAGCGCGAGAACCTTGGTCTTTGAGCGTAGGTTGGCAACGGGGTTATAGCCGTCGAGCCAGAGGTATTCGAGTTTGTGTAGCGTCATGTCTCTTCCTGTAATCGTGGCAAGGGCCGGAATCAAAGTGCCTCTTCGCCGCGTGTCCCGTTCCACACCAAAAGTGCGTCGTCCAATCCAGAGACCAGGACAAGTCCGTGGCCGCCGCTCTCCTTCGCGCCTTCGGTGATGGCTGTCATCGCAGTCTCGACGTCTGACGTCTTGGTAGCGATTTCGATTCGGAGTCGATTGACCATCGAGATCTCGTGCTCTACACCACGATACATCACCTGCTCCGCCTTGGGTACCGTGCCCAGCACCGTCATCACGGTGAAGCGCTGAATCCCGGCATTGGCGAGCGATTCCTTCACCGCCGGAAGCTGCTCCGGGTGCAAATAGGCAATGATCAGTTTCATGTCGCGCGCCTCGCCTCAGTCGGTGTGGAAGATCTGGAACCCTGAATAGGAATCCAGTCCGTGTTCGTCTCGATCGAGCCCTCGGAGCTCGGCCTCGTGCGACACGCGCAGTCCGACGGTCATCTTGATGAGCTTGAACACGATGCCCATCGTGACAGCGATGAACGCGACGCACGCAACGACGCCGAGCGCCTGGATGCCCAACGCCTTGAAGCCGCCGCCCATGAACAAGCCGTCCATCGGGGCGCTCAGCGCCTTCTGCCCGAACAGACCGACGGCGAGGGTGCCCCAGATTCCGGCCAGTCCGTGAACGGGGAAGGCACCCACCACGTCATCGATGCGCAGGCGGTTCAACCAGCCAATGCAGAGCACGACCAGGGCGCCGGAGACACCACCGATCAAGAGGGCGGAACCGCTGCCGACTACCGCGCACGGCGCGGTGATGCCCACCAGCCCCCCCAGCGCACCATTGAGGGCAAGGGTCAGGTCGGGCTTACCGTACATCCGCCACGCCAGAGCCATGGCGACGATGGCTCCCATGGATGGAGCCAGGGTCGTGTTGAGTGCCACGCGGGCGACGACTCCGGGCTCGCTGAAGCCGAGCGTCGAGCCGGCGTTGAAGCCGTACCAGCCGAACCACAGGATGAAGACTCCGATGGTCGCGAGCGGCAGGCTGTGACCGCCAATGTAGCGCGGCGTCCCGTCCTTGCGGAAGCGGCCGAACCGCGGGCCGAGCATCCACGCGCCGACGAGGGCTGACACGCCGCCCACGGTGTGCACGACGGTGGAACCCGCGAAGTCATGAAAGTCCAGGTCTGCAAGCCAGCCGCCGCCCCAGATCCAGTGTCCAACGACCGGGTAGATGAAAGCGGAGATGATGAACGAGTAGACGAGATAGGAGACGAAGCGCATGCGTTCGGCAACGGCACCCGCAACGATGGTCGCGGCGGCCCCCGCGAACATCGCCTGGAACAAAAAGTACGCCTCCACCGGAATGCCGTCGGCGCCCGACTCGGCGCCGATCATGAACCAACCGCTGGTTCCAATGTAGTCGTTGCCACCGCCATACATGATCGCGTAGCCGAACATGAAGTAGCCGAGGGTCGCCATGCAGAAATCGAGCACGTTCTTCATGAGAACGTTGGCCGAGTTCTTGGCCCGGACGAAGCCCGCCTCGACCATCCCAAAACCGGCCTGCATGAAGAAGACGAGGAATGCAGCCAGCAATACCCACAGCGTGTCGATGTCGCTGAACGACGATACCGCCTGCACGGCAGCGTCGTCTTGGGCTGACACGGCGCCGGCAGTGCAGAACGCGGTCAGCAGAATTACATTCTTGAGGGGTCTGCGCTCACGCATGGTCTTTTTCGGGTGGAGAGCGGCGAGTGCCATACCGTGCTGCTGGCGATCCTGAGCCGAATAAGTTGCAGGAGCGGCTCGCATGAATCAACATCTAATCATGACACTCTACGAGCAGATCGGTGGCTCTGCGGCACTCGATGCTGCGGTGGACCTCTTCTACGAGAAGGTACTCGCCAACTCCGAACTCGCACCGTTCTTCCAGGGCACGAACATGCGTCGCATGCGGGCCATGCAGAAGGGCTTCCTGTCGATGGCGCTCGGCGGCCCGGTCCTGTACTCAGGCCGCGATCTGGCGGAAGCGCATGCTCAGCTGCGCCAGAACGGCCTCTGCGAGACGCATGTGGACAAGGTCGGACGCCTGCTTCTGGAAACTCTCAGTGAGATGCAGGTCCCCGACGAGTTGATGCTTCCCGTTCGAGAGCTGATCAAGGCCTCGAAGCGTGACATCCTCGAAGACAGCGAGCCCCGTGAGCAAGCGGCCGTCGCCGACGAATCCGAGCTGGACGGGCTTCACGCCAGCTTGCAGCACTCAGCCGAGCTACTGCTGGAACGCGGAAGCCGCGACCAGCGTCTCGGCCGGTACTTTCGAGGGGCGAGCACCTTGACCATGCGCACGATGCTCTGCGAACTCGTCGCGCGTGCCACCGGAGCACCAGCACTCTTCGCGGATACCGATCTGACCCAGCAACACGTTGAGATGGTGCGCGACGGACTCGACGTCACTGACTATGAGCGCGCAATGGAGCTCACTTGCAGCTGCTTGAGCGACGCCGGGTGCCCCCCGCCGCTGATCGCTCGCTGCCGCGCCGTCGGGCGCGATCTCCGTGAGTTGATCCTGGGCGGGGATGAGCCGTCGACCGGCGTCGCCACGGTGACCGAGGTCGTGGTCGAGACCCTCGAGGACTACCTGCAGGTGACCAACAAGGGGGCGGGCCTGACCCTCTTCCGAGGTCATTCCGAAGCGCACCGCTGGCGGCTTACACCGACGCTCACGCGAATGGTTGGCCCGAACAGCAAGCTGAGCCTCGGGCGCTTCGGGGGGTGGTCGCAGCTGGAGAGGCACATTCTCGAGCGTTTTCAGCGACACGCCGAACCGTACCTCACACACAGGCCGGCCACGACCATCGACTGGCTGGTCCTGGGCCAGCATCACGGACTGCCGACGCGCTTGTTGGACTGGACTGAGAACCCGCTAGTCGCGCTCTATTTCGCGCTCCTGGAGGACCGGGGGACCGAGGCGGCGGTGTGGATTATGGAACCGCGCTACGTTTACTCGGCGAATCTCGACCTCGACAATCTCGACAACATCCAGGTGTACTTCCCGAAGGCCCTCGACGAGCGCATCGTGGCCCAGAAGGGGTGCTTCACCATCCAGCCGCTACCTGAGGGCTGTGGCACATTCATGCCCCTGGACGAGGACCACGCACTCATCGACGAGGGGCTTCGCAGCCTGTCGCGGGTCGTGATTCCGGATGATCGCGCCATGAAGGCGCAGTTGATGCTCGAGGTGAACCGGCTCGGAGTGGACGGCAACTTCATCTATCCGGGTCTCGACGGTCTGAGCCGCCAGATCACGACCGACCTGCTCGGCGACGTCGTCCGCATGTGACTCGCTGCGCTCCCGGCCCGAGAGCGCGTTTCCGGATGTACCTTGAAGGGGAAGCTGCGGAAAACCCACGAAGCCGGCAAGCCGGCTCTACCGCGTGGGCCAGATGCGGCCTCGTCCGAGCCCTTTTTGCGGCACGCCTCCCGATACCTCTCATGGGCTGAGCTCCTCAAGCGCGTTTTCGAGGTCGACGTCCTGATCTGCCCCCCACTGCGGCGGTCGCCGTGAGCTAATCGCCACGGTCACCGACGGCATCCTCGTGCCCAGGACCCTCCAACATCTCGGCCTCTCCGCCGACCCACGGAGCCCCTTCTTGCGTCGTCCTATGCGGGTGCGGTCAGTGGCAATTTGCTGCCATCCTTGTGGCCATCGGATGTCTTCGATTGTCCTTCACCACAAGCCAGGACGGTCTTCCGCGTCGCCGCAAATCTGTTCTGCAAAATCAGTTGTCGCCGTCTGCCTTTCCGTGTTCTCGCTTGCCTCTTCCTTCGCTTCCCGATTCCTAAACCGGAGGTCGTGGGTTCGAAGTGCCGGGCGTACCACGCCGCAGCGGGATGGTGACTCCGCGCGGTGTGAGCCTTGAACAGCGGGAAGCCATCAACGAGGACTCCATAGTGCGAACACGTCACCGAGATCGCCGAACGCGTCGGCAAAGAGCCCGGCATTCGGCCCCAGGTAGAAGATGGCCGATGGAAAGGGCGCCGAGTCCGTGGCGGAGCCGAACTTAAGCCGCCCGTGGATGAAGCACCGCGGGTAGCCGCGAAGTCCCGAAAACCATCGTGCATCCGTCCGGGCGGGCACGAGAGCAAGCGCCTCGGACACGTCCCCAGTCCTACGACTCTCGTCGAGTCGGCGAGTCCACTCGTGTATCGTCCGCCCGTACGGTGGGTTGAGGAACACGCGTCCCTTCCATGTCTTCGAGAGCCCGTCCTGGAGGGTGTAGTGAAGCCTTGCTGGCACGTTGGGGGTACGAGCGTAGTTGGAGCACGGGTCGAGATCGATGGAGCCAAGCAGCGCCAGTGCACGTTTGAGGATTGGCTTCGGCGTATTCCACTGATCGGACTCAGACGAGAAGTGGACTGCCGAGCCGTCTGCTCCGGATTCGTTGTGCTCAGACTCTGACGAGATGGCGTGAAGGGCCCTTCGGATACTTGAATGCGAAACGCGTTTCGCATCCTGGGAGGGGAGGGCCTGGTACTCTCGAGCGAGGCGGATGTAGTTCTGCGCCATGCGAGTCGAGAACTCGCAGTTGGCACGGACCCACGCGAGCCAGCCACCGTGCTCGACATTCTCGTGCACTCTCAGGAGGAGCTCACCGGCCTCGACCGCGTGAGACAGAGCTTCGCCAAGGCGCACGTGGGCGAGCAAGTGCTCGTTGTTGATACTGGCCGCGAGCTCCGCTTCTATCCGGCTCGCCGTCATAGGCTGCTGCGCCATGCCCAAAGGAAGGCGATGCCGTGACAGTCCTCCGTGCTACCCGGGGCTCACCGGCAGCTGCATCTGGATAGAAGTTGCACATCGGGGGCGGAGTGCTATTCGAGGGCGGAACTAGAAAGTCGCAAGGTGTCCGGCGCCCCGGGCTGACTCTCCCCGCCGCTCCGCTGGAACTCCATCTGAGGCAACGGCTTAGATAGTATCGGCATCAAGTCCGAGGAGTCTCGCGATTTGGACTCGGAGTCGGCCCTCTGCGAGCCCGCGTGTTGGGACTTGGACGGTGTTCGCCACTTCGGAGCCCTTGGGGAACTCGGGCCGGGAGAGGGGAGGAAAGTGCGCCGTCCCTGAGTGCCGCGATGCGACTTCGAACTGATAGGGGACGTCTCACGAATTGCTCACGAGTTGTGCGGCACGGGCTGGCACGGAACGGTCAACGCCCGGATTCTCCGCCCTGCCGTAACTGGCCGCCGCATCACGAGTTGGCACGCGTTGGCACGGGAAGGACCGCTTGCGAAGTCCTGTCGGGGGCGAATGGGGTTGCAGAGGTCGGAGGTTCAAATCCTCTCGCCCCGACCATTTTTATGGGTGGTTGGTATTCGGCCTGCGCACGTCGCGCCGTCGAACTGCACTCAGTCGAGCGCCGAGCCTCCATGGTCAGGAGCAGCGCCATCGGCGTCCGCGGTGTCGAGATGCAGGTTCTCTGATACCTCTACCATGGATAGACTGTGGGCTGACCAGTGCGCGCTACAACTACGCAACAGAGGTCGGAAGTGCAGATGCCGCGCTCGACGCGGGTCTATTGACGAAAGCCACGGTCTACCGAGCCAGGCTCGATCTCGCACCCGTTTGATCCGGGATCATTCGTCTCGCGATGATCCCGGAGTGCAACTGCGGACGCCGAACTCGCCGTCCCCCGTGAGGGTCAATCGGCCAGCCCTCAGCTGGAGCGCGTCGTCACCGAAGATCGTCCTTCTCCAGCCCTTGAGGGCGGGAACGTCCGGCTCCTCTTCGGTGGCGATTTGATCGAGGTCGCTCCTGTTCGCGATCATCGAGGTCGAGACGCCGTGTGCGTCGCAGCGTAGTCGAAGTAGCGCCTGCAGAAGCGCCACGAGCGGTTCATGGCCCGACAGGCGAACGCGCGCTGCCGGAGCGTCGGGCCACTCGTCCTCCGGCGTCCCGAGGGCCAGCTGGATCGCGCCGAGTATGGCCCGGCCATCAGCGCCCTTGGCTACATGGGGCTTCAGGCCGCGCACGCGGGTGAGCTGCTCGGCATTCGAGGGCAGGTGCTGTGCAATCTCCACCAGCGCGTCGTCGCGCACCACCCAGCCGCGCGGGATGTTGCGCGCGACCGCCGCCTCTTCGCGCCAGCCCGCGAGTTCCCTCAGGACCGCGAGGTCCCGGGTCGATGGTCGTCGAATCTTGAGTCGGCGGTAGGCGAGACGCGGATCAACGCGATAGCGCGACGGCTCCATGAGCGCCTCCATCTCCTGGGCCACCCACGCGCCGCGGCCCTTGGCTTCCAGATCAGCCACCAGCATTTCGTAGATCCGGCACAGGTGCGTCACGTCCCCAAGCGCGTAGTCGACTTGACGTTCGCTCATTGGCCGGATCGACCAGTCGACCGCCTGGGACGCCTTGTCGAGCTGCACGCCCAGGAGTTCAGCGGCGAGCTTCGCGTAGCCGGGCTGATCGCCGAGGCCGCAGACCGAGGCCGCGATCTGCGTATCGAACACGGGGCCCGGGACCGACCCGGTCGCGTGTAGGAAGATCTCAAGATCCTGGCCCGCCGAGTGCAGCACCTTCAACGTGCCGGGCTCCGCAAGCAACGCATGGAGCGGGGCGAGGTCGATCCCCTTGGCGAGCGGATCAATCGCGGCAGCGTGCTCCCCGTAGGCCACCTGCACCAGGCATAGCTCGGCGCGGTAGGTGGACTCGCGCATGAACTCGGTGTCCACGGCCAGATAGGGGGCGCCTTTCAGGGCGTCGCAGAACTTCGCGAGCGACTCGGTATCTTGGATCAACATATAAGGGGGTACCCTACTCGCCACCGGTACCGATGTACCGAGCCAGGATCGATCTCGCACCAAGTTGATCCGGGATCGTTTGTCTCGCGATGATCCCTGAAGATGGGTGAACCTGGATCAGGTTGGTGTGA
>JBLHKW010000202.1:0-7209 GCA_047618565.1 Planctomycetota bacterium | reverse complement strand
CGTCTACACCGCCGATTGCACGGGCGAGCTGACCGTCAGCACCTGTGGCATGGCCGCCTACGACACCGACCTGGTTGTCTACGACGGCACCGATTGCAACAGCCTCGTGCTGCTTGGCTGTGTCGATGACACCTCCGGCTGTGACGGCTTCACCAGTGAACTGGTTGTTCCCGTTGTCTCCGGCAACGGATACCTGATCCGCGTTGGCGGCTTCAGCGACGGCGACCAGGGCTCCGGTACTATCTGCATCGATTGCAGCGTTCCCCCGGATCCGCCGAGCAACGACGACTGTGACGACGCCGAGGGCCTTGCGGCCAACGACACCGTCACCTTCGACACCAGCGAGGCTACCCAGGACGACTTCAACGCCTGTGGTGACAACGCCGGTGGCGTCTTCGCCAACGTCTGGTACTCCGTCGTGGGTACCGGTAACACGATGACCGCCAGCACCTGCAACGCCGGTACCCTCGTCGATGACACGCGAATCAGCGTGTACTGTGGCGAGTGTTCCGAGCTTTCCTGTGTGGACGGCAACGACGACAACTGCCCGGCCGGTGGCCCGGGCTTCGCTTCAGGCCTCTCCTGGTGCTCGGCACCCGGCGTGACCTACCTGATCTCGGTTGGCACGTTCAGCGACTCGACCGCCAAAGGCATCATTCAGCTCGACATGAGCGACAATGGTGTGGCTTGTGGTCTTCCGTCGGGTTCGTGTGTCGCGATCGGCGCCTGCTGCCTTGACGGTGGCGAGTGTGTCGTGACGACCGAAGCTGACTGCGCCAACCAGGGCGGTGCGTATCAGGGCGACGACGTCAGCTGTGGCGGCGGCGGCGAGAACGTGGCCGACGGCGGCTTCGAAATCGGCGGTGCGTGGGCGGAAGCGTCCACGAACTTCGGTACTCCTCTCTGCACCCTCGGCGCCTGTGGCGCTGGCGGCGGCACCGGTCCCCACTCGGGCGACTGGTGGGCCTGGTTCGGTGGCGTTACAGCCGCCGAGACAGGTTCGGTCTCCCAGAACGTGACGATCCCGGCAGGTGCCACGGATCTGACCTTCTGGCTCGAGATTCCGGTCTCCAGTGGCAACGGCTCTGACTTCCTTGACGTCTCCATCGATGGCGACGTGATCCTTGCGATTACTGAAGCCGACGGTCCGTTCGTGGGCTACCAGCAGATTTCGGTGCCGATCGGCGCCTACGCTGATGGTGGTGTCCACGCTCTGAGCTTCGACTCGACGATCTCGGGTTCGCCCGATATCACGAACTTCTTCGTGGATGACGTCTCGATTCTTGGTGAGTCGGAAAGCATCTGCATCGAATGCTTCACGATCGACTTCGAGACTGAGGACGACTTCTCGACGCCGCTCGGCAACGGTCAGGCCATCACGACTCCCCCGGAGTTTGGCAACCTGATCTCGCTTAGCACGACGGGGCAAGGCCTCGGCGAGAACGAGGGTCTGTCGATCTTCGACACGAACCCGGTTGGTCCGAACATGACGACGGAAGACCCCGACCTCCTCGTAGGTACGGGCAACGCTCTCATCATCCAGGAAACTAACCATGACGCGATGACTGGTGATTTCTTCGACGTGCCCAATGATGAGCGCTTCGGTGGAACCTTCTTCATCGACTTCGTTGAGCCGGCGATCGCCATGTCGATCGACCTGATCGACATCGACGCCTTCCCGGGCGACCAGACTGCTACGGTCACCCTTATCGACGGCAACGGCAACACGCGTAGCTACGACGTTCCGACGGGATGGACCAGTGACATCTCCGTCATGGGCGGCGCTGGCTACGGCACGCTGGACCTGACGACGCTGGCGCCCCAGGCGGGCGTTGGCTCGGTTGCGACCGCTTCTGAGGACGCGGGCTTCGACGGCAACAACGTTGTCTCGATGACCGTCTTCCTGACGAGCTCGGGCGCCATCGACAACCTGGTCTTCTGCCAGTAAGTCTCCGACGAGCTGAGCCGGGGGGCTGACCCTCCGGCTCGACAAGCTCGGTGATCGTGCACGGGAGCCCGCCTTGGCGGGCTCCCGTCTTTTAATGCCCCTTTGACTCGTGCGTGCATCGCGCCTACGGTCGTTCGCGTGAAGCATGGCGCCGAACCCAGGGCTGACGCCCCGCGCCACCTGCGATGGCTCTGGTGGCTGTTCCCCGCGCTTCTCTGGCTCGGGAGTGGCGCCCTACGGGTCCACCTGACCCTGTCCGACCCGGAGTTCGACGCGCTGAGCTCGGATGGCCTGCTCAAGAGTGACCCGGGACTGCTCTTCTACCTGACGGAGCGCGTCATCGACTCGGGTGGCAGGGCTCCCGATGATTGGCGCGCAGACCGGCGCATCGAACATCCGGATCCCATCGATATCCCGGCGACCTTCACGGTCGGTCAGGAGTTCCTGGTCGCGCACGCCTACGGCGCCTTCGGCCAGGGCATGCCTCTGCACATTTTCTGCGTCTGGCTGATGTCGTTCGTGGCGAGCCTGGCCGTCATCGGAGTCTTCGGCGCCGCGTGGGCCCTGACGGGATCACCTCCGTGGGCCGGGGTCGCAGCGCTGCTGTACGCCCTCACCCCGGCGAACTACCGCACGGTCGGCTTCATCCTCATCCGCGAGGACCTGAGTCTGCCGCTCTACTCCCTGCATCTCTGGGCGTTCGCGTGCGCAGTGCGCTGTCATGGCCCAGGTCGTGCACAGCGCCCCCTGGCGACGACCTTGGCCTTGTTCAGCCTGGGCGCTGCCCTGGCCACCTGGCACGGGATGGGATTCCTGGTGGCGATCGAGGGCCTGGTGCTGCTCGTCGCCTTCGTCCTGACGGGGGCCAACCCGCTCTTGGTCCGGGGAGGACGCGCAGCCTTTCTCACCCTGCCGGTGATGGTGGTGCTCGTTCCGGCGTTGCGCGCGAAGGCGGTCGGGGCCCCGCCGTGGATGCTGCTCGCGGCCATCCTCTGGGTCTGCGCATGGCTGCCCGAGCGGCTGCGCCGGGGTCGGGGTGTGCGTCTGGCATCGGTCGCCACCGTGACCGCGGCCATCGCTGGAGCGGCAACCCTCGGGTCGAGTGGGGACCTCTCCCACGTCACGGGCCTGCTCGCGAGCAAGCTCGGGCACCTGGGCCGTTTCCCCGCTGACCCTTCGACCCTGCCGTTCGATGTCCGCCTGCTCTGGCAGGGACCCTTCGAGACCTCAACCCTGGCGTCGCTCTGGCGTTCCCTGCTGCTCCTTCCGGTTCTCCTGGCCGTCGGCATGGTCAGGGGCTGGGGTGCGCGTGGTGAGCCAGGGGCCTCGGCAGGACGCGCACTGGCTGCTTTCACAGCGCTCAGCCTGGTGGCTGGCTGGCTGGTGGCCCGCACGCTCGTGCTGACGGGCCTCCTGGCGCCGATCTGTGTCGCCGCAGCCTGCTGGAGGCTCCAGGGTCCGTCGGCGCGACGCCTCGTGATGGCGCTCGTCGTTGCTCAGGTGGTCCTGTTCGGGCTCTGGATGCGCGGCTTCGAACTCGGCTGGTACCGGCCGGCGTTGCGCCAGGCCGAGATTGCAACCATGGTCGAGGCCCTCGAGCAGGTCGTTCCGCCCGGAGAGGCGATCGCCGCGGACTTCATGAACTCGACCGCGATCCTGGCCCACACCGGACACCCGATCGTGTTGCAGCCCAAGTGGGAGCGCGCGCGCAGCCGCGAGCGGGTCGAGCTTTTCTGGAACGCATTCTACCGGGGCTCATCCCACGAGCTGCGCGAGCTGCTGCTCGGCGAGTTCGATTGTCGCTACCTGCTCGTGGATCGGTTCACGCTCTGGATCCTGCGTGCCTCGCGCCGGGTGGCCGGCCTGGACGCGGGTCAGCTGGTGCCCCTTCCCGGCAGTGCAGCCGAGTCGCTCCTCGATCCCGACACGCCGACCGAGGGCTTCGAACTCATCTGGCGTAGTCCGCAGACGATCCTGCAGAGCAACGGGCGGCCTAGCGACTTCTTCCGTCTATACCGGCTGGTGGACTGAAGCGGTCCGCAGCATCGCCTGCCTGCGGGACGATCCTGCCGATGATGCACGAGAGAGGCACCGTGCCCCAGAAGCGGCTGTCGTTGGCCTCACGCACGTTGTCGCCGAGGACGAAGTACTGCCCCTCTGGAATGTGCATGGGCATCCCGTGTTGCTCTACCTGATTCCTGCTGGATTCCTCGTCGATGGGCTCCCACGCGCAGTTGAGCTCCACGTCGTCGGCGGTCAGCCGTCCGTCGTTGACGCTCAAACGCTCCCCCGGCAGGCCCACGACTCGCAGGACCCAGAGACGCTCAGGGTGTCGAGCCGGATGGAAGGCGACCAGATCTCCGCGCTCCGGGAGGCGTGAACGGTAGGCCGCGCGGTCGACCTGGAGGCGTTCCCCCGCGTGGATGATCGGTTCCATCGACCCGTTTGGCATGTCGAAGAAGCGGGCCTGGCATGCGCAGCAGAGCGCGAGCGCCACCAGGGTTAGCAGTGTGTTGCGTGAGGTGAACGGCATGTCGGATCGGTGTCGATAGCGCGCGCCACCTACGGCGTGCTCTTGCACTGAATGCTATGGTTTCACGCTCCATGCTGGCAACAGCGCCGTGCAATCCGAGGATGCCCCGAATGCTGTCAATCCGAACCCTGGTCCCGTTTCTTGTCGTGTCCCTGAGCCTGGCTTGCCGTTCGACGGCTCCGGAGGGTGGCCCCGGGATTGAGCCTGGATTCGCGCAGCACCTGAGCGCCAGCCGTCGCCTGGATGGGCTCCTGGAGCTCCACATCGATGACGGCCGGGGGCAAGCCTGGCTGGTCTTGCCGGCGGCGGGGGCGCGCGGGCTGTCGACCGAGTGCCTGTACGCCGAAGGCCTTACGACCGGACTCGGGTCGAACCCGGTCGGGCTGGACCGCGGCCAGCTCGGGCCAGCCCAGGTGATCGCGTTCCGGATCATCGGTCAGCGTGTGCTGGTCGAGGCGACCAATCAGGCCTTCAGGGCCGAGACGAGCAATGTGGACGAACGACGGGCCACGCGCGAGTCCTTCGTCACCTCCGTCCTGTGGTCCGGCGCCATTGCCGAGCGCGCCAGCGATGGCCGGGTCCTGGTCGACTTCACGAGCTTCCTGGTGCGCGATGCGCACGGCGTGACACGCACCCTGGCCGGCACGGGGCAGGGCAACTGGAGCTTCGACACGGATCGCTCGACCTTTGATCCCGGCGCCAGCCTGGCCTTTCCCGACAATACCGAGCTCGAGGCCATCCTCACTTTTGGCGGCGAACAACCCGGGGCCCACGTGCGGCGTACTGCGCCGGATGCTCATTCGCTGACCTTCGTTCAGCATCACTCGTTCATTCGCCTGCCGGATACCGGCTACGAGTTGCGGCCGCATGATCCACGCATCGGAGCCAACGTGGTCAGCTACCTGGACTACGCAGTACCCCTCGACGAGGCCGTCGAGCGCCGCCTCGCGGTACGCCATCGCCTGAAGAAGCTCGTGCCGGGCAGTGCCTCGTCGCAGGTCAGCCGACCGATCGTGTACTACGTAGACCGCGGCGCCCCGGAACCGATCCGTTCGGCGCTGATCGAGGGCGCCGGCTGGTGGGCGCGTGCGTTCGCAGCTGCCGGGTTTGCGGACGCCTACCGTGTCGAGTTGTTACCCGAGGGCGTCCATCCACTCGATGCGCGCTATCACGTGATCGAATGGGTCCACCGCTCGACGCGTGGCTGGTCCTACGGTGGCGGCATCGTGGACCCGCGTACCGGAGAGGTGATCAAGGGGCACGTCAACCTGGGTTCGTTGCGAGTACGCCAGGACCGGCGTCTCTTCGAGGGCCTAGTCGGTACTGCGGAAACCGGAAGCGGCAGCCCGACCGACCCGATCGAGCTGGCCCTCGCTCGAATTCGGCAGCTGGCTGCCCACGAGGTGGGTCACACGCTCGGCTTGCAGCACAACTTCGCTGCGAGTACCTACGACGGGCGCGCCTCCGTCATGGACTATCCAGCGCCTCTGGTGCGCGCAGCAGGTGCTGGCCTCGACGTGAGTGATGCCTACGGTGTAGGCCTGGGATCCTGGGATATGCACGCGATCCGGTGCCTCTACGCCGAATGCCCACCCGGTGAGGACGTGCGGACATTCGTCGACGGCCTTGTGCAGGCCGGACTCGAGCGCGGCCACCTGTACCTGTCCGACGCGGACGCGCGCCCGAGCGGCGCGGCACATCCCATGGCGAGCCTCTGGGACAACGGTCCGGACGCCGTCGAGGAACTGACGAATTGCCTCGAGGTGCGGCGTATAGCGCTGGAGAACTTCGGGAGCCACAACCTGCGTCCCGGACGCCCCGCGGCCGAGTTGCAGGAGGTGTTCGTTCCCGTCTACTTCTATCACCGCTACCAGCTCGAGGCGGCGCTCAAGAGCATCGGTGGATTCACGTATCGGCATGGCCTCGCTGGAGACGGGCGCGAGGGTCTGGCCCCCGTGCAGCCAGCCGTGCAGCGGGCCGCCCTCGCCGCAGTGCTTTCGGTGGTCGAGCCGCATCGGCTGGACATCTCCGAGGGGACGCTACGGATCATGCCGCCGAGGGCGCCTGGCATCGCTCGCAACCGGGAGATGTTTGAGGGCAATGCCGAGCCCGGCATCGACGCCCTTGGCATCGCACGCGTCGCCGCCCAGGCCGTCTTCGCGGGCATCCTCGAGCCACAGCGGTTGAACCGCGTGGCGGACTTCGAGCGCCGTGATGCGGACGCCCTGACCCTGGACGAGATAATGGGGATGGTGGTCGCAGAGACGCTGGCGAAAGCAGACTCCAGCGCGCCGCGCCTGGCAGCGGTCCAGGGAACCGTGCGAGAGGCACTCATCGACGAGTGGATACGCGTGCTTGGCGATGCGCGCCTGGATGGCCAGGTGAGAGCGCGCCTGGAGGGGCTGCTGGTGACGGAAGTGGCGCGCATGCGAAGTGGAGCGGAGGCGGGCGCGGGGGCAGCGTCGCCGGCGGGGCGGATTGCTGTGCGTATCGAACGGTTCCTTGAGCGGCCGTGGTCTGAGGGAGTGCGGTTGGAGGAACCGGGGGTGGCTCCGCCGGGGAGTCCGATCGGGACGGAGCGGCGAGGGTGTGGGGATGTGGGGGAGTGGTAGGAGGGGGGATGGGGATGGGGATGCGGTTCCCTCTGCTTCGGGCTCTGGAGCAAAACGGGGGGACGCCCCACCTTGCCCCGTCACCGCCAGCGACGGGGCCCAGGCGGGCGTATCCC
>JBLHKW010000201.1:0-7286 GCA_047618565.1 Planctomycetota bacterium | reverse complement strand
GGGACTCCAGTAGAAGTTTCAGATATTCATCATTCCCTTCCTCCAAGCTTTGCCTGGCGCAATGAACCGGAAGAAAGCGTTCTCGACGGTGCCCTGGCGGTGGTAGCCGGACTCCTTCTTCCATCGCGGCCTCCCAATCTTCTTCACTTCTCGAACCGTCCGATCACGAGCTGGCGCCCGCGCCCCACGCCCTGACACGACGGCGTTTTTCGTGGGTGGAACGACGGCCCTCGCACCACGCGATGCGGCGGCCTCGTAGATCGCGATCGTGTCGTACGCGGCATCGGCCGTGATGCTCCTGATCTTGCCCTCGACTTCATCGATCAGCTCGAGCCCCGTCACCGCGTCATCGGCATGCGCTTCGGTCAACACTTGCACGACGATCGCACCTCCCCCATCGACGCCGAGGTGGAGCTTCTTCCAGCCGCGCTTGCCCCTCCTCCCATGCTTCGCCGCCGCCCACTCGCCCTCGCCAACAATCGATAGCCCGCTGCTGTCGACGACAAGATCAATGGCCCCTTTGGCGGGTGCGACGTATAGCGTGGTATCGAGATGCTGGCTACGTCGTGACAGCGTGGTGTGGTCCGGCGCTTCGAGATCGACGTCCATCAAGCCCAGTATTGACGGCAGGAAACCCTCGGCCTGGCGCAACGTGAGATGGAACACGAGCCTGAGCGTCAGCGCCGTCTCGATCGCCAGGCCTGAGAACTTCCTCTGACCGCCACGCTTACGAGACGGCCTCGGTTTCCATGCCTCGATGGCGTCCGGCGAGATCCACAGCGTGATGTCGCCCCGTTGCACGAGCGCTTGCTCGTACCTTGCCCAGTTGCTGACGTGTACTTGGTCCTGTACGTGGGATGCACTCGCGAGTTCATGCCGCGATCATCCTCCCTCGGCCGCCATGAGGGCCAGGCGATCGACGGATGCCAGCGAGCAACGTACGGTTCGTGCACCGACGCCCCGATTTGAGACCGGCGGCTGAGTCCAGTCCGGTGCGGGAGTGTCCCCATGGGGACGATAAAATGGTGCAGGTGCATGTTAGCCCTCCTCGCCTCGGTGCGCATGCTCTGGGAAGCTGGCGCTGTCCAAGCCTCGCGATAGACGGGAAAGATCGAATCGCCAGTATCAGGGTCCACCTATCGCGGCTACTCTGCTCACACGATGCCCAAACTGGACTTTCTGCCGATGACTCCGAGCGAGATGGATGCGCTCGGCTGGGAACAGCCTGACATCGTTTTTGTCTCGGGCGACGCGTACGTCGATCATCCATCCTTTGCGAATGCCCTCCTAGGTCGTGTGCTCCAGGCGGAGGGATACAAGGTTGTGCTCCTTTGCCAACCCGATTGGAAGAACGCCGACGCCTGGCGTGCGATTGGAAAGCCGCGCCTCTTCTATGCGGTGAGTGGTGGGAACATGGACTCCATGATCAACCACTACACAGCAAACAAGAAGCGTCGCAACCAGGATGCGTATTCGCCTGGTGGTGAAATAGGCCTGCGCCCGGACCGTGCGACCGCAGTCTATTCTCAGCGTTGCCGCGAGGCCTTCGCGGATGTACCGGTTGTGATTGGGGGCGTCGAAGGGTCGCTGCGCCGCATCGCACACTTCGACTATTGGTCGGAAACCGTCAGACCGTCGATGCTTGTGACGAGCAAAGCGGACCTGTGCGGCTTCGGCATGGGCGAGCCACAGATCGTCGAGATTGCGCGACGACTCGCCGCTGGTCAAACGATTCGAGAGTGCCGTGACCTGCGCGGGGTAGCGTATCTCATGGGCAAGAAGGAAGAACTGGAGGAGCATGCCTTTGATCGCCCCTTTGGCGAACCCGTAACGAAGACGCTGGCAATGCCCTCCTTTGAAGCGGTCAAGGAGGACAAGATCGCCTTCGCGGAGATGACCCGCACTCTTCACCAGGAAACGAATCCTCTGAACGGCGCTCGACTTACGCAGAAACACGGCAATCGCACGCTCGTCGTGAACCCGCCCGCACTGGCACTGGAAACAAAAGAACTCGATCGCCTGTACGACCTCCCGTATACGCGGATGAGCCACCCGAGCTACAGCAAGCCTATCCCTGCGGATCAGATGATCCGTGACTCAGTGACGATCATGCGCGGCTGTTTCGGGGGCTGCACCTTCTGCTCGATCACGATGCATCAGGGCAACGCGATTCAGAGCCGCAGCGAAGAGTCGATCCTCAAAGAAGTGAAGACCATGGCGGCCGATCCCCAATTCAAGGGGGTTATTTCCGACCTGGGTGGACCGACGGCGAACATGTACCGGATGCGTTGCACGAAGCCAGAGGTCGAGGCCATCTGCAAACGCGCCTCTTGCATTCATCCAACGGTTTGCAAGTTGCTCGACACGAGTCATGCACCTACTAAACGTTTGATGAAGAAGGCGCGCGAGACAGCCGGTATCAAGAAGGTTCATGTAGCGAGCGGGATACGAATGGACCTGGCCCGCTTCGACGACGAGTATCTCGAAGATCTCGCACGACATCATGTCGGTGGCCACCTAAAGGTCGCGCCGGAGCACGCATCGGATGCGGTGCTCGACCACATGAAGAAACCGGCAACACACACCTTCGATCACTTCGCCGAGCGCTTCAAGGCGGCGTCGGAACGGGCGGGGAAGGAGCAGTACCTCGTCCCCTATTACATCGCTTCGCACCCAGGTTCCGGTGTCGAGGAGATGATCGAATTGGCGCAGTACTTGAAGGCGTCGGGCTACAAGCCGCGCCAGGTCCAGGATTTCATCCCGGCCCCCATGGACATCGCGACCTGCATGTACCACACAGGCCTCGACCCGATGACGATGAAGCCTGTTGAAACGGTCAAGAAACTACGCGACCGCAAGGTGCAGCGTGCTCTCATGCAGTTCTTCGCGCCAGAGAACTACTTCACGGTGCTCAAAGCGCTAACCGAAGCGGGCCGAAAGGACCTGATTGGCTCGAGACCGGAGTGCTTGATCTCTGACAAGCCGCCGAAGGCAGCTTTCGCGTCGAAACACGGCAGCCCTGGTCAGGCTCGACCGACCAAGAACCAGGGCCGGCGCGCGGCGAAGGCAAGTAAGAAGGGGCCCGCCTTCCCGAACGACCGCTCATACGACTCGTAGGCCCGACTACAGATCGTGGCAAGGGCTCTTTCTAGACGCCCCGATACGGTGCCAGGTTCGATCTCGCAATAATCTGATCCTGGTTCACCTGTCTCGGGGAGGCCTTCCCTTGATCGTCTCGGTAGCGCAGAGGTGATGGCGAACGAGCCTGGCATGACCCCCAGAAACAGGTCCACCGCCTATGAGAGTCCAACCGCCCAGAATCGGGCACAGTGGACTCACGACGGCACGACGAAGACACACACCTGAACAGATCCTGGCCAAACTCCGCGATGCGGATGTGATGCTCGCGGACGGCCGATCCGTGGCCGAGATCACGAAGAAGCTCGAGACCTCCGAGCAGACCGACCACCGCTGGCGAAACCAGTAGGGTGGGATGAAGGGCCCTGAGATGAAGCGACTGAAGGAGCTCGAGAAGGAGAACACCACGCTCAAGCGCGTCGTCGCGGAGCAGGCGATCTACAACCGTTTCCTGTAGGAAATCGCGGAGGGAAACTTTTGAGCCCGGCCAGCAGAAGGCGCGCAGTCAAGCGCGGCATGGAAAGCCATGGCCTGAGCGAGCGACGCGCTTGCAAGCTGACCGGGCAGTACCGATCGACTGCCCAGCGTCAATTACATTACCCCGGCGTGTTGCCTCATCTGAGAATGCTACCAGAGGCCTCATGAAGAATCGCACCCAGGCGCACCCGGGGCGAAGCCCCGGAAAGACGGGGCCTGAGCCGCGGAGCGGTGAAGGCATCCTTTTTTGTCCTGGGGGGAGCCGCGCGAAGCCAGCCCCAGGCTGGCTGAAGCGGAGCGCGGCGGTCCGGGGGGCGGAGCCCACCGGGAGGAGGGGGTCCAGGGGGAGGAGACTCATAACTTGTGGACAACGCCCGTCGCGGCCTGTTCAAGATCGCCGAGGACACGACTCGCCGGACTATCATCCGTGAACATGAGCCGGCGGACGGCCATGGATCGCCACTCCCGAACACGGCGCTGGAGGGTCCGGAGCTGCCCTGCGGCGAACATACCGGGGTGCGCCTGGCGAAGGCGATCGAAGGCTTCCTTGGCGTTCGTGTCCGGCTCCGCTTCGAGCCACTCAATGACCTGTGGCCACACTGCCTCGTAGGGGTCCTTCCTGGTCAGCCAGTCTCGCTCGCCCTTCGCCTTTGGCCTGTGACCTCCCCCTCTTTCCAGGCAGACCCAAGAGAGGCCAGAAACCACTCGAGGTCTGCATTCCGGTGCGGGGGCGCGTGGTCAGCTGCGCCGGCCGCAAGGCTGGCGAGATGTCGCTGCATCGTTCTGATTTCGTCGAGCAGCCGCAACGGATCCAGTGACGCAAGAACTGCACGCAGCCTTCCTTTCGAGGACTCGTCGACGTGCTCGGAGGACAAGAGCCGAGCCGCAGGAGTCGCCGGGGGGCTGTAGGTCTTCCGAACGCGCGCACCCACCCTCTCCTTCTTGAGAAGCTTGAAGGAGGGTTGGAAGCAGTTCACGAACAACCGTGAACTGCTGTACAGGCGAGCCCGAAACGGTGAGGAGCAGGGCTTGAAGCGGGTGAGACTCGGCTCGCATGGCCCCATTGTAGGGCCTCGCAAACACCTGCCCCTGGCAGCGGTCACGCCACGGCCGAGATTATGGACAAGACGGGGCTCACCCCTGACCGGACGGGTTTCGCACCCGCTGGACGACAAACGAAGGTTCATGATTTCATCGCATCATCAATCCCCTCCGACCAGCCTGCCTGGCCACACTGGATCACCTATCCGCTGTACATGACCTCTTGGGTGCACGGATGCCCCGGAGGTCCTGCGCCCGGTTTAGGCGGTCGCCCGACGGCGCGTCACGTAACGAACGTCATCGAAGAAGCAGCGTACCTCTTCTTCCTGCGTTCCCGGGTCGACGATGGCCAAGCGGACGACGGGCTTTCCCTCGACCAAGGCATGCCCGACCATAGCGAGCCCGGTTTCCTGCAAGGCTTCGCAAATGGATTCAGGCGAGCTACCCTCCACGGTGAAGCACACCGTCAGGGACTCCGGCTCCTTCACCAGCTTCATACTCGGACTCTTACGCACGCACTCGGCCGCTAGGAGGGCAAGGTCACGCATGCGCTCGGTGCGGGCTCGGTAGCCGGCGGTGCCATGGTGCAGCCAGTTGGTCCAGAGCTTCAGCGCGTCGTTGCGGCGACCACATTGAATCGATCGCGTGCCCGGGTTCCATTGGTCGTCTTCGGTTTGGAACAAGTAGCCCGCGGCCTCGTCGAAGCTAGCCTTCAGGAGGCCACGCTCGCGCAGGAGCAGGACCGAGCAGGTCAGGGGAACTCCCATCAGTTTGTGGGCATCCCATGCGATTGAGTCGACGCGCTCACTGCCCTCGAAGCATTCCTCGTAGCGCTCGTCGAATACCATAGTGGCACCAAAGGCGCCGTCCAGGTGTAGCCAAACGTCCCGAGGCTCGCAGACATCGGCCAGCTCAGCGATCGGATCGAAGGCGCCCAGTACGGTCGTGCCAGCGGTTGCATTGACCATCAGCGGTACGTGACCGGCGGCAACGTCCGCGTCGATCGCAAGGGCAAGGGCTGGCGCGAGCATGCGTCCGCGCTCGTCGACGGGGATGCCTACAACGTTGGCGCGTCCTACGCCGAGAATAGCGGCGGCCTTAGGCACGGAGTAGTGGGAGTCCACTGACGTGTAGACCCGCAGGCGAGAGCCATCCATGCCACGCTCGCGAAAGTTGGGGCAGGCATGATCCCGAGCCAGGAGCATGGCGCACAGGTTTGAGAGCGAGCCGCCGGGAGTGAACGTGCCCTCATGGCTGCTGTAACCCATCAGGTTACCCATACGTTCGATTAGCCCGTTCTCGAGGAGGACCTGGGGCCCTGCCACCTTGTAGGTGTACATCGAGTTGTTCAGGGCCGTAGCTAGGACATCGCCGAGCACAGCAAAGGGCTCGCGCCCTCCGAACAACTGGTTATAAAACCGGCCCGGTGCAGTGGACGGGGTTGCCTCGACGACGGCTCGCAAGCGCTCAGCGACCTCGTCGAAGGACAGACCTTGCTCCGGTAGCTCCAATGGCAGCTCGTCGAGCAGCTTTTCTGGAGGCACAGCAGGCGCGACGGGTTCACGATCCTCTTGCAACTGACGCTCGCCGAGGATGGATGTGAAAAGTTCCATGACCCGGACGAGCCCTTCGTCTTGATAGTCCATAACTGGACATCGGGCTGGAGGCCTGATGCCGAAAACACACCATAACACACTTCGCGGTGAGATGCATGGCGTTGAGCGACAAACGAGTCCCGGCAAGATTGCGATATCATCAGGATCGTCCTGCATCGCGCGCTATGCCCCATTTTGGCGTTTTTGCACGAATACTTTCCCGATCTTGTTTGTCGTTCTCGGTAGGCGCAGGTGGGCTTCAGTGCTGCGTCAGGCGCTTCACTACAAACGGCTCTTCATGACAATCATCTTGACGCGTTCCGCAGCGCGAGCGCGATGGAGAGGATCGCTGCTGTCTCGAGAGCGAGGGTGCGCCGCGGCTGTATCAAAGGTGCCGATCAGTTGCAGACCAGCCTCTGCGACTAGCCCTTCGACGTAACCGGGAGCACGCATCCCCAGCCGCTCTGGCAAGTCCGAGATGATGATCGCAGCCTTTCCGTCCTTCGAAAGGTGATCTGACAGACCGGTGATGAATCGGCGAAGGATCGATCCTCCCTCGTCGAAGACCGCACGATCCAGGCGCGTGCGTGGCGTCCCAGGCACCCAAGGGACATTAAAGACGACACAGTCCGCTCGCAATCCCTCAGGGAATAGATCCACCTCAACCGCTTCGAAGCGATCATCGAGCGCGAGTAACTCTGAGTTCTGGCGTGCGGACTCAACGGCTCGTGCTTCGATATCCGTGCCAATGGCAGAGCTTGCGCCTCGCTGCAGCAATACAAAAGCCAACACGCCCGTGCCGCAGCCCACATCTAGAACCGTTTTCTCGTCGACATCAAGGTGTTTAAGTAAGTCGACATAGGCGCTGCGAGTTGGGGAGAACACACCGAATCGAGGCATGAGCTGGCCTTTGAGGCCCGGCACAGTCAGACCCTTGCGCGTCCATTCCGCTGCGCTCAGGGCACCGAGTAGGGTGCCTAGTGCGACGAGACGCGGGGTCTTTGCTCTACCCCAAGCAAGCTCGACGGCGATTCG
>JBLHKW010000200.1:0-7438 GCA_047618565.1 Planctomycetota bacterium | reverse complement strand
TCTGCAAAGTCATTCGGTGAACGCGGATTGCGCCACGTCCGAATTTATGGACAGGGCGGTTTCGGGCATTTGGCCACGGCTCTATTTTGGGACGCCCCGCGGGGGACATGATCCACGGGGCGCCCAAATCCTAATCACTAGCAGCCCGTTGAAAAAGTCCCGTAGCGAGACGAAGCCATCTTCGTCGCAGCAAGGAGTGCGAAGTCGAGACGGCGGAGGCGGCCCTGTAGGGCCGCTGAGCACGGCTCGACGAGCACGACGCAGCGGCGGCGGAGAGGGCGAAGTCGAGTAGGGAGTTTTTCAACGGGCTGCTAGAAAGCAGAGCCTGCCGGGTCATCGTCTGGAGGCCCGCCTGCTTCCACGCCGTCCTCGAGCGGTGTGTCGTGCGAGAGCTCGAGGATCACCGGCGTGGTTTTAGGCACGGACTCGAACGTGTGCTCGTAGGTCTGTGGCCGCTCGACGAGGACGATCCGATACGCGGCCCACAATGCCGCCAGACCGAAACACACGGCCAGATACAGGAAGAAGGCGCTGCCGCCTTGCCAGGTCATGAGCGGCGCGACGATGAGCGGCCCGATGATGGAGCCGGCGCTGTGCATGATGAGGATGCCGCTGCCGATCTGAATCATCGACATGTCGGTGTTGTCGCTGGCGGTTGCGATGCACAGTGCATAGATAGGCATGCTGCAGGCCCCGACCAGAAACATGGCTCCGAACAACGCGTAGCCGTTAGAGCCTGACAGCAGCCACCCGCCTATCGAAACCGCCACGCCGATCGCGGCCAGCCAGGCAATGACGAAGCGGCGGTCGACGCGGTCGGACAGCCGGCCGACCGGAAACTGGCTGAGCGCACCACCGGTGATCGCGGCGCTCATCAGTCCGCCGACCGCGCCGTCCTCGAGGCCGAAGCTGCGACCGACCAGCGGCCCCACGGCCCACACCGACCCGGTGACCAGGCCGCCGAGCAGCGCACACACGACCGCTACCGGCGACGCGCGTAGCAGCACCCGCGGATCGAAGCGCGCATTCGGCAGCGGGTGGGGCGCCGTCATCCGCGTCAGGCCGATGGGAATGATGGCCAGGCACAAAAGCGCGGCGCCGATCGCGAACAGATCCAGCGTGTCAGGATCGCCCAAGGCCAGCAGTCCCTGGCCCAGCACCATTCCGACCAGACAAATGACAGTGTAGATCGCCAGCACCGAGCCGCGGTTGTCGCGAGTAGAGGCTTCGCTGAGCCAGCTTTCGATCACCATGTACAGGCCGGAGAACGCAAACCCGGTTGCGAAGCGCAGCACCAACCAGCCCGTGAAATCATTCAGCAGTCCGGCCCCGAGCAGCGCCAGGGTCGCCAGCGCCCCCATCACCATGAACGCGCGGATGTGCCCGATGCGCGCAACGATGCCGGGGATCACAATGCAGCCGACGCCGAGGCCGCTGAAATACGCCGATGCCGTGATGCTGATGGCGCTGGTAGTCCAGCCGAGGCTTTCGGCCCGTATCGGCAGCAAGGTCAGTTGCAAGCCGTGGCCAATGAGCAGGATCACGACGGCCAGCAGCAGTGTGCCCAGCTTGAACAATGTTGCGGTCATGACGTTGGCGGCAAGGGGATACGAGACGGAGTCGCACCACTTTTACCCGCTTGCCCAGGTGTCTCTGAATACCGGGTAGAAGTGGTGCGACTCCGTATGGGTATGAAGCGCCGCTGCACCTCGTCGTTCAGTATCCCGACGCTGAGGATCTTCAGTGCGATGGTCCGATGCGGGTTATCCTGCTCGGCCTCGAAAACCGCGCCCATGCCGCCTCGGCCCAGCAGGTGCAGGATGCGGTAGTCGCCGATGCGTTCTGGGAGTTGTTCGTCTTTCGGGGGCGAGGGCATGGTGGCGAGCGTGATTTTCGAGCCAACGGGATCTCTTGTCCAGGGAGTAACGAGGATACGGAGTCGCACCACTTCTACCCGCTTGCCCAGGTGTCTCCGAATACCGGGTAGAAGTGGTGCGACTCCGTATGGGCGAACGCGCAAGATGGTCGAATATGAGCCAGTCTGTGAGCTTCCCGCTCAGAGATCGCCCCCTGCGCCGCGACGTCGGGCGGCTCGGCGCGTTGCTGGGCCGACTCCTGCGCGAGCTCGCTCCGGCGGGCGTATTCGAGACGGTCGAGTCGGCCCCCCCCCTCGCGTCGCGCCGCCGACGCAAGGGCGACGCCTGACCTACCACGGCGTACTCGCTCCGGGATCATCCTGGGGCGACATGATCGTGCCGACGGCGGTGGCCCCCGGAGTCGCTTTGCGGGGCGCGGAAGCGGTGGGGGACTTTCCGCCCGCGACGACACCTGCGGTCCCGCACGCCGCGCCAGCGCCCTGCCCGCCCAGCGCCTCCGTGCTGGTCCCGCACTCTCCCTACCCGAGTCGCTATTCCTGGTCGGAGCTCATGCGCCGGGTCTTCGGGATCGACGTGCCACACTGCGAGCACTGCGGCGGACGGCGCCGGTGGATCGCGCTGATCACCGACACGCTGGTGGCACGTCGTATCCTGCGCCACCTTGGCCTGCCCAGCGAGGCTCCGCCGCTCGCGGCAGCGCGCGCGCCGCCGCAGATGGCGTTCGAGTTCTAAGCGGGGCTCGGTTTCCGCGAGCGTTCTCGGCATCTCCGGTGCCGTTCAGTGGGGGAGGTGTAGCTGGAGTCCGCCAACCGGCCCGAGACGACGCATTCGGGTGGTGTACGAGGCCGAAATCCGGCTGTTCTGGAGATTATCGACTGTCACGGATAGCCCCGCGGCACAGGTTCTGGCCGCCATCCTGCTCAGGTTGGCCACCATGGCAGGCCCCTTGGAATTCTTATCCCCATTGCCTGATGACAAGAAGACGCGGCCGTTTGGGCGGCTCAGGTTCCCCCCCCTCCCCGTTAAGAAGAATCGGGTTCAGCCACCTGAGACGGCCCCCGAACCCCATACAGGAATTCGCTAGACGTCACCTCTAGAGTCCGGTTAGCTTCGAAGTGTTGGAAGCCCGATCATGTTTGGCGAATCACTAAAACGGCCTCTGCGCGTGCGCAGACAGCGATTCTGGATTGCCCTTACGGGCGTTCTGATGATGCTCCTGAGTCTCTCCGCGGAGGGAGTGCACGAGCTGTTCAGGCCGCACCGCCTGTGTGCCGTACACGGGGCCCTCGAGCACGGACATGGCGCCGAGATCTCCGGGCATTCAGAACGTATCCAGGGCGACGACGACCGGGAATCGGGCCCCATCGTTTCCGATAACGACGGAAGCGGTGATCACGAAGCCTGTGGACTGGTGACCCTGACTCGCGAGCGAATGCTGCACTGGCTCCGCGGATCCAGCTGGTCCGACGCCGCGGCTCCGACCTCAAGAAGCGACGAGCTGCAGAGCCAGCTCGCCCGTGCGCCATCGATAGAGATCTATCGATTGGCCCCGAAGCAATCGCCGCCTGCGGCCTGAGGCCGGGGGATCAGGATCTAAGCGTGGGCGAGTGTGCCCGCGCTGCTTCGAGTACTCCGGCAGAGACCCGAGGGGCTGCCCATCGTGGGCATCCTGCCGTTTCCGTTTCTCTAGCTCAGGATGCCCGCAGTGATCAAGAATTCCATTTCGCAACCGTCCCGCTTCATACTCCCCCCTCTCATTCTCCTCATAGGCGGCACCAGCGCCCTCGCTCAGGGGCGCGCCTTCGACTCACCAGGCGCGTCGCGCTACTTTGTCACCGGTCAGACGAATCAGTTCACCAACGATTTCAACCCCGCCATCGGCGTCGTGATCGACTTCCTTGGCGACTACCTGGACGATGACTCCGGCGACGGGTTCGATCTTGAGTTGCGGCTCATCGAACTCAACGCTTCCGGCTACGTCGACCCCGACGCGTGGGCGTATCTGGCACTCGTATCAGAGCAGGGCGAAAGCCCTGAAGTCGAAGAAATCGCGGTCAACTACACCGGCATGGAGGGCAACTCGACGATCAAGGTCGGCCGCTTCTTCGTCGATTTCGGCAAGCAGATGCAGACGCACCTTGAGGAACTACGCACCCTTGAGCGTCCGCTACCCCTGCGCAGCTTCTTGGGTGACGAGCTCGGCGGCGATGGGCTCCAGTACGACAACTGGATGGCCCTGGGAGAGATGCCGGTGCGCTTCTCGGTTGGAGCCTTCGCCTCGCTGCTCGGCGAGGACGACGAGGACGACCCATCGAGCCCGCTCGGATCGGTTCCGGATCGCAACGATATTGACGAACTCTCCTTCACGGCGCGCCTCACCGGCATGGTCGACGTAGGTGACAGCGGGCTCTTTCAGCTAGGCCTCTCGAGCCGTTTCGTTCCCGAGTTCTCCTACGCATTCGAGCCAGCAGCTCTCGAGACCTCAGGGCTCTCGAACACCGTGTACGGGCTAGACGCCACCTATGGATGGACAGGAGACACGGGATTGAGCCGCTTCTCGGCGGGCGGAGAGTTCCTGCTTTACGACGGCGATCTAGCCGCGCAGATCGACGACCCGACCACCCCGACGGCCATCAACGTCGTCGCTGACACCGCGAGCGGCTACTTCCTTTTTGCCGACTACGGCTGGAATCAGGTGAGTTCGGCCGGCGTGCAGTACGCCCTGGCAGATCTACCGTCCGATCCAGACCTTTCGCAAAGCGAGTTCGACGTTTACTACACGATGCACTTGACCGAGCTGCGTCGCCTCCGATTCGGCGTAACCTTGTCCGATGGCGACAATGGGGATGCAACGCGAGTCTACGTTCAGTTCACCAATTTCTTTGGCAACCATGCGCATGGCGCCAACTGGTAACCCTATGAAGTACCTCATAGCCATCCTGGCATCCTGCGCGCTTTGCCTCACGGCGCACGCGTTACCAGGCAAGCTTCGTGTCGTCACGACGATTCCCGACCTTGCAGACATTGCCCGGCAGATCGGCGGCGATCGAGTTGACGTGAAGTCGATCGCCAAGGGGACCCAGAACGTCCACAACGTGCCCCTTCGGCCGTCGACCCTGGTAGCCATGAACAAGGCGGACCTGTTCATCCAGGTCGGTCTGTCGCTCGAGCACGCGTACGTCCCGGGCCTCCTGATGCAGGCGCGGAACGCGGCGATACGGCCAGAAGCGCCCGGTTTCGTAAATGTGTCCGAAGGCTGGGGAGCGATTCAGATTCCACCGGAACTCACCCGGCGGCAAGGGACCGACCTGCACCCGATGGGCAACCCTCACTTCAACCTCGATCCGCGAGGTGGGCGCCACATCGCCGCGCGCATACTCGCGGGTCTGGTCCGAGTGGATCCTGAGGGGCAGGCCTACTACGAGAAACGCAGCGCCGCATATCTCACAAAGCTGTCGGCGGCAGAGGATCGCTGGGCCGAGATCGGCAAGCAGCTGAAGGGTCAGAGGATCGTCACGTATCACGCCGACTTCAACTACCTCTTGGCCTACCACGCCATGGATCTGGTCGCGACGGTCGAACCCCAGGCCGGTGTTCCGCCGACACCAAAGGACCTGGCCAAGCTCGTCGAGTTGATGAAGGCCGAAGAGATCGGCCTGATCCTGACCGCCAAGTGGTCGAACAACAAGAGCGTGCGCTTCGTCGCGGAGAAGACCGGCGCGACGATTATCGAAGGACCCACGATGGTCGGTGGCGTGCCCGGAGCGGACACCTGGATCTCGATGATGGACGTGCTGCATGCCTCGCTGCAGAGAGCTTTGGAATGAGTGGCGATGCGTTGATCACCCTGCGCGCGGCCGCCTTTGGTTACGGACCACGACCGGTCATCTCGGAGGTCGACCTCGAGATTCGACCGGGATCATTCATCGGCGTGCTCGGCCCCAACGGATCGGGAAAGACGACCCTCCTGCGTGGCATCCTGGGACTCCTGCCGCCCCAGGCAGGCTCGGTTGAGCACACCGGCGCCAAGCTAGGATTCGTCCCACAGCGCGAGACGCTCGACGCGGTCTACCCGGTCACCGCTGAAGAGGTCGTGCACATGGGTGCCTATGGCCGACTATCCGGGTGGCGCTCGCTGAAGCGCTCAGATCGAGAAGCGAGCCTGCGTGCACTGTCGCAGGTCGGCATGGCCGAACGACGTCAGCAGCTCTTCTCGAGCCTCTCCGGTGGCCAACGCCAACGCGTATTGATTGCAAGAGCGCTCATGACGCGTCCCACGGTGCTCTTGCTCGACGAGCCGACAAGCGGCGTGGATCAGCCGACGCAAGAGATGGTGCTCGAGCTCCTCACGGAACTGGGAGAGACAGAGAAACTCGCGATCGTCATCGTCAGCCATCAGATCGCCATGACCCGTGCTGTGCGCGAGGTGGTCTGGGTCGACGCTGGCCGGGCTCGGCACGGAAGTCCCGAGCAGATGCTCACACGAGAGGCTCTCGATGAGCTCTTCGCTCTAACTGCGAGCGCCGATGTCGACGGGAGCGGGGCCTGATGGGTGTCAGCTGGGGCCTGATCTGGGAGTTGTTCCACTTCGCGATCCTCGGATCCGCACTCGCCGGCATCGTGTGCCCCGTTCTCGGATGCCTGCTACTCGTCCGGCGCACTGGATTCTATGGCATCGCCCTACCTCAATTCGCCGCAGCGGGCGTGACATTCGGCTGGGCCCTGCCCGTTTGGGGGATAGCCCTCGGGTGGAGCGCGATCGACCTCGAGGCGACGGCGCTCGAGAACCCGCATGCGGTCAAAAACTACCTCTTGCTCTTGGCGGGTCTGTTCACGTTTGGCGGCATGTACGTACTGCTCCTACTCGGCAAACAGCGGGAGACCGAGACTGGGCGCGTCGCCGCAGCGTTCGCGATCGCGAACGCTGCCACTATCCTGCTGGCCTCGGTGACGCCGCACGGAGCGGAGGTCGTCAATCAACTCTTGCGCGGGGAGATCCTGACGGCGGACCTGCACGGGTTCGAGACTATCGGTATTGCGTATGGAGCGGTCCTCCTAGCTCTCGTCGTGTACCACCGGGAAATGGTGCTGGTGAGCTTCGATCGGGAGACGGCGCTCGTACTTGGATTACCCGTGAAGCGTATTGAAGGTCGCTTGCTGTTGCTCACCGGAATAGCGGTCGCGGTCGGGGTCCTGATCGTGGGCCCGATCGTGCTCTTCGGCCTGCTCGTGATCCCTCCCCTGGCCGCTCGACACCTGGCGCGCTCCATGGTGGGATTCTTCGTACTGGCTGCCGGCTTTGGCCTGCTCGCCTCCCTGGGCGGCGTCCTGATCTCGTTCTACATGGATTGGCCACTCGGCCCCGCGCTCGTTGCTGTCGCCGCATTGGAATTGCTCCCAGCCATGGCAATAGGAAAGGTCAAGCAGCACCGCGCGGGCTAGCCCGGTCTATTCATGAGCAGCCATTGCCGGTGCGTAGACCCGGGCAATGAGGAAGCCCGGCGGCGTGGAATGCCGAAATCAAGCCGAGGGAGAGCGAGGACAGTCCGGAGTTCGCGGTT
>JBLHKW010000199.1:0-7641 GCA_047618565.1 Planctomycetota bacterium | reverse complement strand
AATTATCCGGGCTAGCGCGTCAGCACCAGATCGTGTGCGCGCATGCCCGTCGGGAACGGGCTGCCCGGCACGACCTGATCGGTGAGGGTGTCGAGGACGAAAATGCCCGAGCTCTGGCCCCGCCCGGCGTAGCCGGTCGGCATGTAGAGCTGCTGTCGCGCGCGATCGTAAAGAAGCGCTTCCACCTCGTCACCGAAGACCGTGATCAGGCTCTGGCCCGGGGCCACGCCCCCGGAGATCGTGAAGCCGCCGAGGTCGAGTCCCGAGATCTGAGCCTCGGTCAGTGCGAATCCGACCGATGCTAGCTGGTCGAGGTCGACCATCTCGATGCCACCGCGATTGTCCATGCGGTTCAGAGTCGTGCTGACGAAGAGCCTGCGCGCCCGGGTCTGCATCTTGAGGTGCGGCGGAGCGCCGGAGAGTTCGATCGCCTGTACACCGGGCTGCTGCAGGTCGGCATCGACGAGCGATCCGCTGCTCATGTTGAACACGGCCAGCGCTCCGCGGCTCGCGCCGGCCGGAGTGATGAAGCCAAGTTGCACTAAGAGGTGGTCGCTGTCGGCGTGCAGCATGCGCACGCCGAGCGTTTCGTCCGGCGCCGCAGAGGGCCCCAGGTTCGCTGCTACCGAATTCGCGCCGGTGAGCATGTCGACTTGCAGGAGCTCTCCGCTATCACGGGGCGTGACGTAGGCGTCACCCGAGACCGAGACGAAGATATCCTGAGGCCTGCTCGACGCACCCAGCTCGAGGGCGGGCAACGCAGTGCGATCCCTGCGCAGGCGCGTGATCGAACCGTCCTGTTCGTTGATCACATAGAGGGTGTCGCCGAAGCCGCGCAGGACTCGGCCGGCCGCGGTCGAGCCCGTGACCTGAACACTCCAGGGGCTTTGCCCGGAGACCTCGACCAGCGCACCCACATCGAGGTCTGAAGGGGCGCTGGTTGCGACGAACAGGCGCGTGCCATCCTGCAGCCCACGCTGCGCAAGGCCTTGCCCGTGGGCGCCGATGCTCTGTAACGCGGCGACAAGAACGACGGACATCAAAACGTCCATGCTCGTTCTCCTTATCAGAGGGCCCGCGCTCAGCTTATCACCTGGCCGAGCTACCGCGAAAATACCGAGTCAGGACAGCTTTCGACGCTTGGGAGATGGAGGGGGAGGGGAGGGCGGATGCCCAAGCGTCGAAAGTTGTCCTGACTCGGTATTTTCGCGCGTGCAGCGCTATTCGCGGGCAGCGTGAACCCGTTTCCGGATTCTGTTCTACAGGCCCGCAAATTCAGCCGAGTACTGGACCAGCCCACCGCTCGGTGTGATCGCCGCCGGCTGCAGTTCGATCGCTTGAAAGCCGTCGCCGCCCCCGTACTCGTCCAACAGGTTCCAGGTTCGGCCCGGGTGGAAGTCGAAGCGCGAGTAGTAGGCCGGGTCGCCGAGGACGACGACATAACCGTGACCCTGTTCGGCGCTGACTGCGAGTGCCGCGCGGATGAGCTGGTCGGCGATTCCACGGCGGCGGGCGCTGGGGAGGACGGCGACGGGAGCCAGGCCGAGGCCCGTTGTCAGCGCGGGGCCGGTGACGGGGCTGCAGGCCACGTGACCGAGGATCTGGCCGTCATCTTCCGCGACCAGTGATATGGACAGGTTGCCGGCGGCGCGTAGGTTGTCGACCAGACGTGCTTCGGCGTCGGTGGGGAAGGACTCGGTGTGGACGCGCTGGATGGCAGCGTGGTCGTCCGCGGTCTCGTCTCGGATGTTCATCGCTGCTGCTTTCTGGCCTTGAAGTCGCAGAGGAGCTGCTTGGCCTCGTCGTAGTAGAGCTCGCGTGGGTCGACGCCGTGCAGGACGAGTTGCTTGGCCTGCTTGGGAGTGCAGAGTCCGACGGCCTTGCGCTCCAGGAGTTCCTCGCGCAGGGCCTCGGCTTCCGGCGCGGACAGGTGGGCGACCTCCTCGGTGGGCAGCCCCGCGCGCTTGAAGTAGGCCAGCTGGGTCTGGGTTGCGAGGTCGCCCTGTGCGGGGCGGCGCCTGTAGGTCGTGAGGTCGATGCCCACGGCCGCGAACGGGTCGCGCTTGCGGAGCTGGTACGCGACGTCGGCTTCCTGGGCTTCCTGTTCCTGACGAGCGAGTTCCAGGGCCTTCTCGAGCGCGATGGAGTCGCCTTCCTCGCTGGTCTCGGCGGCGATGCGGCGCGCGCGCTCCTGGACCTCTTCGTTCTCCGTACCGAAGATGTCGACGGCTTGAATCAGCGAATGGCGGCAGTTCGCAGGCACGAAGTCGAGCACGAGCAGGTCCTTCTTGCCCGGGTCGATGCGCGTGCCGCGGCCGACCATCTGGGCGTAGAACGGGCGCGAGAGGACCGGACGCGCGATGGCCACCAGAGAAATTTGCGGCACGTCGAAGCCCTCCGTGAACAGGGCGCAGTTGACGAGAATCTTGATCTCGCCGCGCCGGAAGCGGTCGATGACCGGCGCGCGGCGTTCGAGCGACCAGGTTCCATCGAGGGAGGCGGCCAGGTTCTCGTCCTCGGCCAGCTCGTTCATGACGCGCGTCAGGGCGCGCGCGTGGGCCACGGACGCGGCGAAGACGATGGTGGGGCGGTCGCCGCGCTCGCGCAGGATGGGGGCGGCGATCTCGGCCAGGTGCAGGTCTTCGGTCAGTATCCGCTCGACGTCCTTCGTCGCGAGTTCCCCGGCGATCTTGCGCACACCCGAGAAGTCCGCCTGCGTCTGCACCAGGAAGGAGCGAATCGGGCACAGCCAGCCGTCCTCGATCGCGGCGAGCATGTCGTAATCGAAGGCGACCTCGGAGAAGACCTCGCCCAGGGGGATCTTGTCACTGCGGTCCGGAGTCGCCGTGACGCCGAGCAGGTGCGCGTGGAAATGGTCGAGCACGGTGCGGTAGGAGTCCGCGGTCGCGTGGTGAGCCTCGTCGACCACGACGATGCGGAAGGCGTCGCGCGGAACGGAGGCGAGCCGGCGCCTGAGGGTCTGGATGCTGGCGACCGTGATCTTCGGGCGTGTGCCGTCCGGTCGTGTGAACTCACGACGGTCGCCCATCTCGACTGCGACCACGTCGTCGCACCAGGCGGAGATCTTGTCGCGCGCCTGCTCGATCAGCTCCTGGCGGTGTGCCAGGACGAGGACTGGACCCTTCGCCAGGCGCGAGATCTCGGCGAACAGCACCGTCTTGCCAGTACCCGTCGGCATGACCACGAGCACGCTGCGGTGCTTGCGCTTGTAGGCGGCGCGAACGGCCTCCAGGGCGGCGGATTGATACGGGCGCAGCTGCATGGTGAAGGGACCGTAGCGTGGACCCGGGGGTGGCTACCAGTCCCGGGTTTTCACTGCGTGCGCGTGAAGCTGGGCGAGGCGAGCAGCAGGAGCTCGCCCGCGCTGCCGGCCGGGCTCGTGGCACGGATCCGGAACTCGTGCGTACCGGTCAGGTCGAGGGTGATCGGAATCGGGGTGGCCAGGCGCTCGAGGGAGTGCACCAGGGTGCGCTCGCCGTCCTTCCACAGGGAGAGCTCGATCGGTCCCTTGTTCCGGTGCGCGGCCAGGGGCACGAGTTTCAGATTGGCGCTGAAGGAGGCGACTTCGCCGTGCAACCGGTATTCGAGGTCGGTCGGCGTGTCGCCATCGGTGGCGAGCACCCAGCGCGGCGTGTCCTCGGGATCGAGGAAAGGGCGCAGCGCTTTCCTCCCGTAGCGCGCGAATGCCTTCGCGCCCGGGTGCGTGCTGAAAGAGGGCGCGTCGATCGTGTCGGGCTCGGAGCCGCCCTCGAAGCGGTGTCGCAGGCCACGGCGAATGGCCTCGAAGACGACCTCGTTGCCCTGCGGATCGTAGTGGCCCTTGCCGTTGCCGCGCAGATGGAAGTAGTCCTCGCCTTTGCGTCCGGTGGCCAGCATGTCCGCGTCGATGACGCTGCGGGATGAGACGAATGGCATCTCGAGGCGCTCCAGCTCATTCAGCAGGAAGCTCTCGCGCCAGTCGTCGGGCGCCGGGGGCACGAAGAAGCCCTTGCCATGGAAGACGAGCACGAAGTAGTCGACTCCGGTCGCCTCGAGGGTGTGCTTGAGCTCTTCGAGGATGTGACGGTTGAGACGGCGCGCCTCGCTGAACGTGTCGCCCCGGGCGATCAGGCGCTGGCGCTGGACGTTGGGAATCACGTGCGTGCCGTGCACGAGGTAGCGCCAGAGGTAGCTGAAGATGGCGGGCGGATTCTCGTGCAGGTAGTCGAGCGCGCCCTCGTGCACGGGGCCCGGCAGACTCAAGGAGCCGTCGGCCTCGATCCTCAGACGCGGCTTGGGCCAGGCGCGGAACGGCAGGATGGCGCGGTCCATATCGTCGTCGACGAGCAGGCTCACGATCACGAGCGGGGACTCGTCCGCGTAGTTGCTGATCGACTCGCGCAGCAGCAAGTAGGTCTGGTCGAAGCCGTGCCCGCCGGTCCCGTAGTTCAGGAGCTGGTGGGTCTCGCTGAACTCCGAACGGGAGAGCAGACCCTCCCAGCAATCATCGGGCCCGGTGACGCATTCAGCGAACGAGTCGCCGTACAGCAGGACCGGCCGCTTGCCGTTGCCAGGGTCGTGATCCTGGTGGTCGTAGCTGCCGAGCTCGATACGGCCCTGCAGCCAGCCGACGACCGGATCGTGGCGCGCGCTCTTGCGCGGGCCGTTGGCGAACAGGCGTAGCAGCTTCCAGTACTCGGGGCTCCAGCGGTGGGCGAAGTTCGACGCGGAGCGCAGCTTCGAGGTGGCCTTGCGCAGGCCCGTGTTCTCGGTGAAGAGCGTCACGCGTAGGCCGACCTCAAGCAGTGTCAGCAGCAGCAGCAGTGAGGCCAGGATCTTGGCCACGCGGCGCGGCCAGCGCCGCGCGGGTCGCGATGACCCGGCGGGGGCGGTGGGGGAGGTACTGGAGGCCATGGTCGATCCGTGAGACTCGCGATCGGAGGCCTCGGGATCAAGTCTGGGACGGGGTCCTGCCGATCACCAGCAGGTTCCGGGCGATCCCGGTGCCGCATTCCATCAAGCCCTCGAATAGCCATGCAACCCGAGCCCGATGCCCAAGGTGTGGACGAACGACGTCAGAGTGTGCGCGAGACCCAGGCGGGTCAGGTGCGTGTGCTCATCGATAGTTGCCAGCTGCTCGGGGACATCGAGAACCTCTCGCGCACGGACGTGAAGTTCTACTCCGACGAGGGGTTGGCGGTGACCGTGGAGATCGAGCAGGACGGCATGCTCAAGCGGCTACCCGGCCACGTGGTTCGGCTCGAATCGGGCCAGGACCGTGGCAGCGGCTGGGTGATCGAGTTCGACTGAACCGCGGTTGTTATTTCAGCTCGTCCTGCAACCACAGACGCGCCACGCGCCAGCGGCGCTCGATCGTCGGCGTGGAGACGCCCATCACCCCTGCGGTCTCTTCGATCGTGAGGCCCGCGAAGAAGCGCAGCTCGATCAGGCGCGCGAGATCCTCATCGATCTCGAGCAGGCGCTCCAGGGCGTCGTTGAGCTCGACCATGTCGAGCTCCTGGCGCTCGAAGAAGAGCAGTACGGAGTCCAGTGGCGCCGGCTTCTGCCCCGAGCCTCGCTTGGCCGTGCCACGTGCGCGCGCATGATCCACGAGCACGTTGCGCATCGCACGCGCTGCGAAGCGCACGAAGTGATCGCTGCCTTCCCACTCCGGTTGATCCGAGATCTGCATGACGCGCATGTAGGCCTCGTGCACGAGTGCGGTCGGCTGCAGGGTGTGGTCGGCGCGTTCGCCACGCATGGCCGACTCCGCAACGCGGCGCAGCTCTCCATAGAGCAGCGTCAACACCTGGTTTGCTGCGGCCTCATCGCCCTGGCCGGCGTCTCGGATGAGCTGGGTGGCGTCCTCGGGCTCCATACTCCGAGTTTGAACCTATCGGCGTGGAGCGCAAGGCCGACCTTTGTGCGTACGGGGTCGAGGACGTGACCCGGCCAATGCCCCCGTATTCCTCAGCTCCAGCCCGCTTCGTCCCAGTCGAACTGATTCCAGGCCGCGTCGGTCTGGTTCTGACCTGCGCCACCCTGGCTCGGGCCGCCGCCGCAGCTGGTCGTCAAGACGGCGCCCACGAGCAGCGATAGGAGGAAAAAGGGGCGGGTCGGCAGGGTCTTGGGGTGCTTCATTCGGCCATCTCCGAGGGTGGTGCCGGGGCGGGGTGCCCCGGCTCAGCATCAGAGGCGTGGAATCGGCGAGCACTCCATCAGGCTTCTGCGGATTTCTCCAAAGCGGCCCTGCAGGCCCTCGCACGAGCCGATCAGCTGACCACGAAAGTCTTCGAGTACACCTGGCCGTCAAAGGTGACCTCGAAGGTCCACGTGCCCGTCGGGGCGCCGTTCTGAATGGACCAGGGCCAGGGCCACCCGGACGCCGCAAGGTGCGGCGCCGGGCTCGAGTGATTCCAGCTTCTGAATACCGTTCCGTTTGGCCTCAGGTTTCTGTACATGCTCGTCTGGGTGTCCAGTTGGTCTCGATAGAAGGCGCTGAACACGCCTGTCGTGCCGCGCGGCACGCTCAGGGCTTCGTGCGTGATCATTCGGCCCCCCGGGCATGCGGGAAAGACGGGGACGTCGTTGCTGACCAGCGGGGAGAGGACTTGCGAGTCGTAGTCGGGCGGCTGATTCAGCCACCAGGAGCGCGGGTTCTTGGTGTTGCACGGTCCCCTAACGGATCGACCAGTCGATTGTGCCGGTCGTAGATTTCGAGGTGCAGGTGCGGTCCGGTCTACCGCCCCGAGCTACCGATGACGCCCAGGTACTCTCCCATCTCCACCCGCTCGCCCACGAGCTTGCTGGTCGGGCTTCCGTTCTTCATGCGGCCGTACCACGCGACCGATCCGTCAGCATGCTCGACGAAGACGGCGTTCCACTGGCCGCCTGCCGTGGAACAGCTCTCGTCGTAGTATCCATCCTGCTTGAACACGATCGTGCCGGCAGCAGCCGCAACGATCTGAACCTCGTCGTTGTCCATCCAGGTCCACCCGCGTGGCCAGGTGTCGATGTCGATGCCGCTGTGGTTGTAACCAGGGTTCGATCCGCCGTAGGTGCGCTGCCCACAGTTGTAATCGAGCAGGTTCCCGGGAAAGGTCGGATCTTGGTCGACGAAGTTAGTGATTGCGTGCACGCCGAACTCCTCGGCAGCGGCTCCCACGGCGATCACGGGCCAGCCGAAGCGCACCAGTTGAAATGGATCTCTCACGGTTGCGCCGCTCGCGCTGAGCATGCGCTGGCAACCCGCGCACTCCTGGTCGACTCGGATCGGTTCCTCCTGTCCGGCATCCTCGAGGCGTCCGTGCCCAGTGGCTCCGAAGCCAAGGGCCTCGGGAGCGGCGAGGTCGGCCTGGCTCCATCGCTGTCTGCCTGGATCGATCTCGGCAACTGGTTTCAGGCGGCCGCGCTGGTCGGAACGGAGTACGGCCTGGAGTCCGGCGATGCGCAGTTATCCTTCGGTGGCGCACTGGCCTACTCGTTCAAGGCTCCCGTCGTCTTCGGTCTGGACGCACATGGCCACGCCCACGGGACTCGGCACTTCCCGGCCGGCCTCACCAGCGCGATCGTGGAGATCACCGGGAGGAGCATTCTCGAGGGCGGTGATGCGGGCCGGGATACGGCGGAGGCACTGTTCGG
>JBLHKW010000198.1:0-7806 GCA_047618565.1 Planctomycetota bacterium | reverse complement strand
AGCCAGCCGTCGCCGTTCATGTCCGCGACCGTGCCGGAGAGCACCTTGCGCGGCAGGTCCTCGAAGAGCGCTCCGGCGGCGACCGGCACGAAGCGCTCGCCGGAGGCGTTGAGGAAGAGCACAGGGCGGTCGCAAAGCAGCAGAACGTCCATCCAGCCGTCGTTGTTCGCGTCCAGCACGAGCACGTCCTGGCGCCCGCCGGTGGCTTCGCGCGACGGTACGGGCCTGGCGTCCGTGAAACCCGCGCCGTCACCCCGGTAAAGGAAGTGCGATCCGCTCGAACGGCCGGCCCAGATGTCCATGATCCCGTCGCCGTCGAAGTCGAGTTGCGCCAGGATCCTGGTCCACAGGCCGGGATCCTTGGCCTCCTTCTCCATCAGGCGCTGACCCCACTCCTCTGGCGCCGTGAATGTCCCGTCGGCGTCGTTCGAGACCACGAGCAAGGCGTCCTCACCCTGGTAGAGGACCAGATCCTGGAATGAATCTCCGTCCACATCCATCCACGTGCTCGTGGCGCCGCGCACGAAGTCGATCGCGCTCGCGTGCGCGCAGTCTGTCAGCGCCCCTGATTTCCCGTCGCGCACGAGTAGCCCGTTGGCCGACCCCATGTTCGAGAGGTAGGCCTCGTAGGTGCCGTCGTTGTCGATGTCGACCCACTCGATGCGCCGTGTGCGCCCGTAATCGCGCGGCACGATCCCTTCGGGCTGGCGCGCGAAGGGCCGCTCGGCCTGCGGGTCGAACGCGAAGTGCCGGTTCAGCTTGCCCAGCGCCGGTGGAACGACGCCGCCCACGTTGGCGCCCTGTGAGATGAAGAGATCGGGATGGACGCTACCGACCATCTGCGCCCAGGCGACTCCGTGGGGGTCGGGGTGCTCGAGCACGACGGGGCGCGCCTCCACCGGTCGCATGTCGGGTCCCACGAAGATTGGCAGTGCCTGTGCACCGTCGCGCGGCAGGATCTCCAGGTGACCGCCACCCAGCTCGACCACGCCGCACGGATTCTGCGGGTCGAAGTGGATGCTGGCCTCGGTCGTGGAGCGCGCCTCGAAGACGGCGGCGTCGAGCTCCTTGGTCTTGCCGAAGCGCGGTGCCCACAGGTCGAGCGTGACGCTCTCGGTGCTCCCTTCCGCGAAGCGCGCGTACAGGTGCCAGCTGCGATGGAGCCGCCACACGTAGATCCCGGCCGTCCCGGCGCTGTCGATGTGCTCGAGCATCTCGTCGTCGGGAGCGAAGAGCACGACCCCGGTTCCGTCGCCGAGGCGTGTGGCACCGGCTATCGCGGGCTCGAGCACCGAGAACCCTGGCCCCGTGTTCTCGAAGAGCGCGATGCCCGCCCGGTGGTAGTTGAGCAGGACGTCGATGTCGCCATCGAGATCCATGTCGTTGGCAAGGATGGCGAAGACACCGTCGGTCCCCGCCTGCCAGACGTTCGGGGCCGCATCGTGGTCGACCGCGATGGCGTTCCGGAAACGCGGTACCACCGGGTCAGCGACGGGCAGATTGCCCGCGACCGGACCACCCACGAGTGCGTGGCTCCCCAGCAGGCCCGTGAACAGGGCAACACAGATCATTCAGTGGACTCTAACGGCCGTCGCGCCGCCCGGGCGGGACTAATCCGGGTTAGCTTTCGCTCCTGAGCCGGCGAGCGAGCCAGGCCCGGGCGAGCGTCCACTTGCGCTGCACTTCGCTGCGGGAGACACCCAGGACCTGGGCGGTCTCGTGCTCGGTGAGCCCGCCAAAGAATCGCGGCTCGACCAGCTGGGCGCGCTGGGGGTCGAGTTCGGAGAGCTTCCTCAGCGCCTCGTTCATCGCGAACAGGTCGATGCCCTCGTCCCCGTCCAGCCGCGCCCAGGCCTCGTGCAGCAGGAACCCGTAAGAAATGCGGAGTCGGGACAACTGTCGACGCCGCGCGGGCGGCTGCTTCCAGCCAGGCTAGCCCGAATAATTCATGAAGACGCGGCCCAAACGCGACGACCGGCCGGCTTCGCCGTCCTTTCGGCTTCTGGCGGCACTTCTCGCGCGTTGGCATCCTCGACGACCCGTAAGGGTCGCCTCTCCGCTATCGGACGATCCGCAGGATCGTCCGTACGGGTTTGCCTCGGGCTGCGCCCTCCGCAATTCCCGAACGCGGCCCCGTGGGGCCAACGCGCGAGAAGCACCACCAGAAGCCGAATCGACGCGTTTTGGCTCGCGCTTCATGAATTATCCGGGCTAGCGCGCCATCTCCGTCTCGGTGCGTATCACCCTGGTCTGGCCGTCCGCGCCGGTCACCACGGTCTCCGTGTAGAAATGGTCGCCGGGGTCGGCCTGAAGTGGCGCCTGAAGGCTCGCCGTGAACGTTCCCGCGTCACCGGTGCACGCGTCACCCACCAGCACCGCGTAAGTTCCAGTGATGTGACTGGAGTCGAGGGTGATCAGAGCGTGGAACTCGATGGTGATCGTTGGCGTGGCGAAGGTGCCCGCCACCCGTGGGGGAGCCGTGAAACCGCCGGGTTGGATCGATGCGGTCACATCCAGCGTGTCCTGGCAAGCGGATCTATCGAAGGACGCGGTGCCCGACATGGAACTTGGCGAACCACCGCCTTGGGTCGGCCTCGCCTGCACGAAATTGCCCGAGAACGTCCCGCTCGCGTCGCCACCACTGGCCCACGTGCCCGACCAGGATCCGTCAAGTCAAAGGGCAGGCCCGGGCCGCCGATCGCGGTGTCGGTGGACGAACTTCGACTGTCACAGCTGGCCAGGCCGATCCACAGGAGCGCTCCAACGATGCTAGCTGCGCGTAGTTTGCTCATCTGACGAGACTCCCTTTCAGCGTGCCTTTCGGGAAGACCAGGATGGCACCCCGGGCCAGAGCCTGCGCCGGAAGGCGGATAGGCATTGCGAGGGGCCAGCGGGTGTAGCGAGGATGAGCGGTATTGGGGTTAGAAGCGGCTTCCCCGGGCCGTCCGTGACATTCGAGTTCCCCTCGGACAACGGGGTTTCGTCCTCGTCCACCGCCCGAGGGCGCGCGGGCCGAGAATCGCTGAATTGAGCGGCACGCCTGCGTCGCAGATCCTATCGTATCGAATCGTGCAACAAGCTCATCCGGACACCAGCGACGCGGCTCCTGAACGCCGGCGTACCGTGCGCTGGCTCGCCGCCATCGTCCTGACGTCGGCGCTCGTCAAGCTCGCACTTCTCTTTGCGTTCGTGCAGACGCGCTCTACCGTCGACGAGCATCTGTACGTGGAGGGCGCGCAGGCCATCGTTGAAGATGGCGCGCCTTCGTACTCGAACCCCTATTGGGACGAAGCGCACGCGTCGCCGATCTTTCCTTACTTCCTCGCGGCGTGCATCCGGGTCGTCGGCGAGGAGCACTTCGCGCTCGTCGCGCGCCTCATTCAGGTGCTGCTGTCGAGTCTCTCCCTGTTGTTCGTGTGGGCGATCGCCCGCCGCGCTTTCTCGGAGCGCACGGGCTTGCTTGCGGCAGCCGCCGTCGGGTTCTATCCGCCGCTCGTGTTCTTCTCGCAATACCTGCTGAGCGAGACGATATACATCTTCTTCGCGCTCGCGGCAGCGGCCGCGCTCGTGCGTCACCGAGCGGGAGCAAGTCCCAGAATGGCGCTCTGCGCAGGCATTCTCGGCGGGCTCGCGGCGCTGACACGGTCGGTCTTCATGGTCCACGTGCCGCTCGTTGTCCTGTGGCTCTTCTTCGCGGGCAAGCCTGAGAAGCGGCGCTTCCTGTCGATCGGGCTCTTCCTCGCCGGCGTGGCGCTGGCCGTAGGGCCATGGTCGATCAGGAACACGACGCGCTACGGCAGCTTCCTGCTGATCGACAGCAATGCCGGCAACGTGCTGCACAAGAACGTCAACGCCATCCGGCCGGAGAACTACGACTTCGGCCTGCACCGGCTCCGCGCAGAGGAACTCAGGGACTACGTGGGACCTCCCCCGCTACGGGAGCGCGTCGACGTCGACGATCTCGTCGCGCGCAACAACGCCGAAGTGCGCGCAGCACTCGACTACGCCACGGACCATCCGGGCAGGTATCTGCGCAACACGGCCTACCGCACGGGGGCGCTCTTCAACCCGACGTCGATGTTGGTGCGCTATGTACGCTATGGCAGGTACGGCGACCTGCCTGCGGCTGTCGGGGAGCCGCTCGTGCTGGTCGTCATGTTCAGCTGCATGCTCGCGATGTTCTTCGGCGTCATCGGTCTGATGCGCGGGTTCGCAAATCAGAGGCAGGGCCTCGTGGGGCTCTTCCTGCTCGCGAGCGCGCTCGTCTGCGTGTTGATCATCTCGGACTCGCGCTACCGGTTGCCCCTGATGCCGTTCTGGATTCCGTTCGCGGTGTATGGGGTGGGGCATGTCAGGACACTGTTCCGACCAGGTCGGGGTCGGGTCACCCTCGCGCTGCTCGCCGGGCTCGTGGCCCTGTGGGTGCACTACGTGCCGTACACGTACTCGTCGATCATCAAGGGTGTGCACGATGCTCCCGCGCGCGGGGCCAACCTGCTCGTGATCTCGATCGACAGTCTGCGCGCCGACCACCTGCACTGCTACGGGTACGAGCGCGAAACGAGCCCCGCCATCGACGCCATCGCCGCCGAGGGCATCGTCTTCGAGAACACGATCGCGCAAGCCCCATGGACGCTGCCGTCTCACACGTCGCTTCTGACGTCCATGTACCCGCGCACGCACCAGGTGACCGACAAGGAACGGCGCTTGCCCGCGGGCGCCCGAACGCTGGGCCGGATGCTGGAACCCCTGGGTTACGACAACCGTGCCGTCGTCAGCGGCCCGTTCATGCAGGCCCAGTTCGGATTGCGTCGTGGGTTCCGTGAGTACGACGACTCGATCGCCGTCGGTGGACACAAGCGCAGCCATCGGGTGATCACCAGCGCGAATATCAACGCGAAGGCGAATCGGATGCTCGATGAGATCGAGGCACCGTTCTTCCTCTTCCTGCACTACTGGGACGTGCACTACGACTACCAGCCGCCGCCCCCTTACGACCGGATGTTCGACCCCGACTATTCGGGCTCGCTAACGGGCACGGACTTTATCGGAGGAGAAGAGGTGCACGCTGGAATGAGCGAGCGCGACCTTGAGCACGTCATCGCGTTGTACGACGGCGAGATCGCCTGGGTCGACCACCATGTGGGTGAGATCGTGGCATCCCTGAAGAAACGCGGCCTCTACGAGAACACCGTGATCGTGGTGACCTCCGACCATGGAGACGAGTTCCTCGAACACGGCCAGGTCGGGCACCAGCACTCCCTGTACGAAGAGCTCCTGCGAGTGCCCTTCATCATGCGCGTCCCGGGGGAGGCCGGCGGACGCCGTGTTCAGACCATCGCACAGTCGATCGACATCATGCCGACGTTGCTCGATTACCTGGGGGCGCCGCCCTCGAAGAACGCACAGGGCCGATCGCAATACGCACTCTTGCACGGCGACGAGCCGCAGCCGCTTCCGGTGATCGCCGAGAACACCAAGTCACGCAAGGGCAAGGAAACGAAGGAACGCACGCAGTCGTGGTGTGTCTACTCCGGCCCCTACAAGTACATCGCCTACGCGGATGACGATTACCCGCCCGAGCTCTACGACCTCACGGCGGACCCCGGCGAGCAGGCTGACATCTCGACTCCTGCCAACGCGGCGATCATGGCCGACCTGGATGAGGCTCTCGCCGCCTGGAGGCGCCGGACCATGGAGCTCGAACCCGCCTTCCACAAGGGGATCGCCAAGCGCACGGCCGAAGACCTGCGCATGCTGGGCTACGCGGGAGATGACGAGGACGAGGACGAGGACGAGGACTGAGGCCCTATCCGCTCCTCCCTGCGCAACAAGTAGTGACGCACCCCATGGCCTGCGGATGGACATTCCCTGGCGGGAACCAAGCCCGCACAGTCTCCGCCACATGCAGCAAGCGCCTGCTCCCTCCCGAGTCCTTCCCCTGGAGGGAGGACCCCTGGGTCCACAGGATCGCCGATCAACGCGCGGCGACCGCCAGATAGCGCAGACTCTCGGCCCCCGACGCGAGATCGTGCAGGCGTTGCCGCGCCGCTTCACGGGCCGCTTCGCTGAGCCCCCATTGCAGGGTGCGCATCAGGGGAGCCACATCCTCGCCATTCGACCAGCTGGCGGCCGCGAGAGCTTGGAGTTGCGAGTCATGAGTCTGATGCAGGCCGGCCGCCAGAAGCGCGCGCGAGTCATCGTCGAAGCTGGCTGCCAGCGCGGACAGGATCGCGCCGCGTTCCGTGTCCGGCGCGCTCGAATCGAACAGGAATCCCTCCAGCGCGGCACGTTCGGCGGTCGTGGAGGCGGTCGCGTACCGTCGCAGAGTCTCGGCGTCGGCCCCGCGGGTGGCGGCCACGAGGTCGGTCCGGGACTGCTGACGGCTGCGCGTGGGCTGCGGCGTGGGGAGTTCGAGCGCGACCTCTTCCGTGACCTCTCCCTCGCCCAGGCCGATCTGTGCAAGGAAGGCCTCATTCCATTCGAGCTCGTCTCCATCGGCGTTGAGCAGGTGGAAGTGTTCCTGGTTTCCACCCGGGCCCGCGCCATCGTTGCGCTCGGCGAAAAAGCGCGCGAACTCCTGCGCGGCACGCACGTGAGCACTGCAGGGGATTCCTCCGTAGCGTGGACAGGCGATGCGCGTGCCGTCGCGACGTCGGTCGCCAATGGTGTGGCGTACCAGATCTGCGACCACGGGCACGGTGGCGTCCAGCCTGGAGGCCAGGCCGTCCTGTTCGAGCGCATTCAGCCAGAAGTCGCCGTCGAGCCCGCTCAGGGCGGCGCCACGGTAGTAAAGAAACACGGGGCGGCCCTCGAGCTCGGCCCGAAGGCGAGCACCGTCGAAGGAACACTCCCAGTCGATGAGCGCCGCGGGTGCGGGTTCACCGGGCGCTCGACCTGCGACCGGCCACTCGTCTACCGGGTCGCGCTCTCCGCGTAGAGCGGCCAGGTGTTCGAGGACCGTCCAGCGAGCACCACTGTCGGTCGCCAGGGATCGTTCGTAGAACGCACGCGAATTCTGAGGGTCCGGCTGCACGTGGTAGTAGAGGTAGCCCAGGTTCTCAAGCGCATCGCCCACGGCCAGTGCCAGGGGGAAGCGTGCGCTCTCCTCCGGATCGGGACCCAGCGCGTCGAGCTGGGTTTCGCCCATGGCGATGGCCGAGAGCAACATGCGCTCCGCGCGCGGCAGTTCGTCGCGCAGGTGGTAGACCTGGATCAACGCCGCATCGTTCGTGTAGCGAACGCTCTCGGAGTTCAGGGCCACAGCGCGCTGATAGGCGCTCCAGCTCTCGCTGAACAGCTCGCGCGCCGCGGCCGGATCCCCGGCGCCCTGGATGTAGCATGCGTGCTGACGGAGCATGTACCCCAGGTTGTTCCACCACGACGCTTGATCCGGCAGCACCTCCAGAACCAGGAGCGCAAGTTCGGCGCCGGCACCAAAGTCGGCGTTGTCGACGTAGTGTGAGCCCAGGGTGCCGAGGCCGCTGATGACAGAGCGGCCCAGTCCCTCGCTCTCGTTGCGCAGGTCGGGGGCGTTGGCCAGCAGTGCCGTCAGGCGCTCGCGCGCAATGGCGTCCTGGTTCTGCGCGAGGGCGCAGAGGGCCGTGCCGAGCAATGCACGGTGACGAAGCCGGCGCGCGCCGTCGGCGTGTTCGGGTGCACGTTCGGCGGCGGTCTCCGCCCAGCGCGCGGCCTGGGCGAGCTCCTCCTCGGCCGTTTCCCAATCCACTTCCAGGCGGCTACGCTCGCCGAGCACGATGCCAACCCAAGCGCGGTACCACCACACGAGGCCGTCCTGCGGAACAG
>JBLHKW010000197.1:0-7852 GCA_047618565.1 Planctomycetota bacterium | reverse complement strand
GAGCTGCAGGCCACGACACCGCGGGCACGCTCGTCCGGGTCCAGCTGGCGCAGCTGATTCCACGCTCCGCGCGCCTTGAACGCGCCGGTCTCCTGCCGGTTCTCGAGCTTCAGTCTCAGCTCGACGCGCGCGTCGTCGGTCCGGTGAGCCAAGAGCGGCGTGCGGGTGACCACGCCCGCGAGCTCACGTGCGGCCCCCTCGATGTCGATCCGTTCGAATCGCTCCCAGGCACAGGCTTCATCCGGCGTCGTCTTCGGCATGGTACCCATGATTCTAATAGGATGGGCCCCGTGCAGCACGACCTTCCGTTCACCTCGCCCTGGTTGCTGGCCCCGATGGAGGGCGTCACCGACCCCGTCTTCCGTGGCCTGATCCTCGGCAGGCATGCTCATACGGACCTGGGCGGCGCGTTCACGGAATTCGTACGGGTCGTCGACAGCCCCCTGCACCCGCGCGTCCTGCGCCGTCACCTCGGTCTGGAGCGCTTCAGCACGCCCGTCGGACTGCAGCTCATGGGTAGCGATCTCGAAGCCCTGGCGGGCAGCGCGCGGCGCGTGGCCGACCTCGACGTCCCGCTCCTCGACCTCAATTTTGGCTGTCCGGCCAAGGGCGCCCTGCGCGGTTGCGCGGGGTCGGCACTGCTACGCGATCCCGCCGGCCTCGAAGCGGTCGTGCGCACCTGCGTGGATGCGGTCGAGGGCCGGATCCCTGTCAGCGCCAAGATCCGGGCGGGCTACGACGACGCGCTCCTGGTCGAGGACCTGGCGCGCTCGGCGGAATCCGGCGGCGCAGCCATGCTGACAGTGCACTGCCGGACGCGTGCCGAGGCCTATCAACCGGAAGTCGACTGGTCCCGGATCGCACGGGCGGTCGAGTCCGTCAGTATCCCGACCTGTGGCAACGGCGGAATTCGCTGCCACGCGGACCTCGAGCGCATGCGCAGCGAGACCGGCTGTGCCTTCGTGATGGTGGGCCACGGCGCCCTCGCGGATCCGTGGATCTTCTCGGACATGCGGCCGACCCCCGAGCAGGCGCTCGGCTTCCTGTGCGAGTACGTCGAACGCATGCGGGCCGTGGGCCGCAAGGCGCACAGCGCCATGGCTCGACTCAAGCAGCTGGTTCGCGTCTGGAGCGCCGGCGATCTCATCCCGGACGAGGCCGCGCGCCTGGCGTGCCTGCGCGAGAAGACCCTGGAGGAGCTGCAGGCGCGGCTATCCGATCTGGCTCAAACGCGGCGCGCCACCTCCGCCAGCAGCGCGACGCCATAGCCGGTCGCACGCCGGTTGATGAAGGCCGGGCTGGCCAGATCGACGTGTGCCCAGCGCGCATCGGTCCCGTCCAGGTGCCAGTGGATGAACTCCGCCGCGCAACTCACCTGGGCGTTGGAGCGGTTCGCAACCGAGTTGCGCATGTCCGCGACCGTGCTCGCGAACTCGGGACGGTACAGCTCCGGCGCGAAAGGCAGCGGGTGGACGAGGTCTCCACTCGAGCGTCCGGCGTCGACGACGGCCTGCTCCAGCTTGGCCTCGTTCGCCACGACCGCCGAGTGCAGCTTGCCCGTCGCCACGCCCTGGGCTCCGGTCAGGGTGGCGGCGTCGACGATCGTATCCGCACCCAGCTTGCGCGCGGCGAAGCTGACGCCGTCTGCCAGCACGAGCCGCCCCTCGGCGTCCGTGTTGTTGATCTCGACGGTCAAGCCCGAGTGCATCTCGAGGATGTCGTCGGGCTTGGTCGCCAGCGGTCCGATGGCGTTCTCCGCCACGCACAGGACGGCGCTCAGACGGTGCGCATAACCCGTCCGCGCGAGCACGTTGAACGCCCCGAGAACCGCCGCGGCGCCGCCCATGTCGGCCTTCATGCCGACCATGCCCCCGCGCATCTTGAGGCTCAATCCGCCCGTGTCGTAGGTGATGCCCTTGCCCACCAGAGCGACGTGGCGCTTGCTCTTGCGCTTGGGTTTGTAGTCGAGCACGAGTACGCGCGGCCCTTCGGTCGCGCACTTCCCGACACCCAGGATGCCACCAAACCCGCCGGTCTCGAGTTGCTTGCCCGCGATCGCACGCTTGGTGACGCCCGTCGCGCCACGCAACAGCTTCCAGGCCTCGCGCTGGAATGCCGCGGGATTGAGATCGGACGGCGCGGTGTCCACCAGGCGCGCCGCTTCGCGGGAGGACTCGAGCGTGCACCAGACGACCTTCGACAGGGCCACGGCCTCGTTCGCCGGGCCGATCGCCATCAGCGTCACCAGGGCCGGACCCGGGTGCACCTTGCCTCGATAGTAGAGCGGCAGCGCGCGCGCCACTGCGTTGGCGGCGGCCAGCAAATGCTGCTTATCCTCGAGTACCAGCAGCACGGCCAGGTGCTTGCCCTGGGAGATGCGCGAGCCCGCCACGATGCGCCGGATGCTCTCCGCGTGCGAGGGAGTGTTGTAGCGCGAGGTCTCCTCCGGGAGCAGCCCGACACCCAGGCGAGCGGGGCTGGCCCCGGTCCAGGTGGTCACTTCGCGCCCCATGGGCCCCGCGCTGACCTGGCTCGCCAGGTCGCGCACGGCGCGCGCTACCATGGCCGGGAGCATGGCGGTGGCACCGCGCCTGCCCTTCGAGCGCAGGCGTTTTCCAGAGCCGATGACGAGCAGTGAGTCGGCGCCCTTTAGGAGGGCAGCAAGGGTCTTTGCGGAGCGCATCTTGGTCATGCGCGGAGTATGACCCCCGACCCGCCGGGCCGCCCGCCCTAATCCTGCGGCAGGCGGTCAAGAAAACTGCGCTGCGGCCCGCTGCCCCCGATCGAGCCCTATACTTCGCGCTCCGAAAAGCCCCCTTACATGCCCAACTGGAATCACAAGCGCAGCGAAGCCCTGTACCAGGTCGCCGAATGGGGCCGTGGGCGCTTCTCCATCGGGTCCAACGGCAACGTCCAGGTCACGCCCGAAGGTCCCGATAGCCCGGCCATCGATCTGCACGAGGTCGTGCAGATCCTCAAGGAACACGGGCTCGACGCTCCGATCCTCCTGCGCTTCGACGCGCTCCTGCACACGCGGGTTCGGGAGCTGAACCAGGCCTTTCAGCACGCGATCAAGGAGTACGATTACGGCGCGACCTACCGCGGCGTGTTTCCGATCAAGGTCAACCAGGACCGCTGGGTCGTCGAGTCGCTCCTGGCGGCCGGACGCGAGTTCGGTATGGGCCTCGAGGTCGGGTCCAAACCCGAGCTACTGGCTGGCATCGCGCTGCTGAGAGATGCGGGCTCGCTGATGATCTGCAATGGTTACAAGGACCAGCAGTACGTCGAGATGGCCCTACTCTCCACGCGCATCGGACTCCATCCGATCATCGTCATCGAGAAGTACACCGAGCTCGAGACCATCCTCAAGGCCTCGCAGCGCCTGGGGCTGCGCCCTTCGATCGGCGTGCGCACAAAACTGTCCGTACGCGGCGAGGGTCGCTGGAAGGCATCGGTTGGCGATCGTTCCAAGTTCGGGCTGACGACGCGCGAGCTCGTGCACCTGGTCGAGACGCTCGAGGCGCGTGGAATGCTCGATTGCCTGGAACTACTGCACCTCCACATCGGTAGCCAGATCCCTCACATCCGCTCGATCAAGAACGCCATGCGCGAGGCGACGCAGACCCTCGTGGGCCTCTCGCGCATGGGCGTGAACATCCGCTGGTTCGACGCCGGTGGAGGACTGGGCGTCGACTACGACGGTTCGAAGACCAACTACGAATCCTCCAAGAACTACTCCGTTCAGGAGTACGCCAACGATGTGGTCTGGCACCTACACGAAGCCTGCCAGACTGCGGGCATCAAGCCGCCGACGATCGTCACGGAATCCGGTCGTGCCCTGGCCGCGCATCATGCGGTGCTCATCACGGAGGTCATCGGCGTCTCCAACTTCGAGGGCGCTCGGCCGGCCGAGGATGGCGCGTCGGCGCCGGACATCGTCAAGATGTTCTCCGACCTGCGGAGCGACCTGACCGCCAAGAATTACGTCGAGTGCTACCACGACGCGATCGAGCTTCGGGACGAGGCGATGCTGCTCTTCAACACAGGTCAGCTGGCCCTGCCGGACCGCGCTCGCATCGAGGAGTCCTACTGGAGCATCTGCCGCGAGGTGCTGCGCATCACACGCACCCTCGATCACGTGCCCGAGGACCTGGAGCACATCGAGCGCGAGTTCTCGGACACCTATTTCCTGAACTTCTCGCTGTTCCAGTCGATCCCCGACGCGTGGGCCATCGGCCAGCTCTTCCCGGTGCTGCCGATCCACCGCCACCACGAGGAGCCCAAGCGGCGCGCGGTGCTGGCGGACCTGACCTGCGACTCGGATGGCAAGATCGATCGATTCATCGACGCGCGCGAGGTGAAGCGCACGCTCGAGTTGCACGAGGTGCGCGAGGGCGAGCCCTACTACATCGGGTTCTTCCTAGTCGGGGCCTACCAGGAGATCCTGGGCGACATGCACAACCTCTTCGGCGACACCCACATCGCCCATGTGGACCTCGATGCGGCCGGTCGTCCGGCCCTGACCCACGTGCGCCCGGGTGACTCCGTGAAGACCGTGCTATCCTTCGTGCAGTACGCGGAGGAAGACCTGCTGGCCGGACTGCGCGGCCACATCGAGCGCGCCATTCAGAGCGGCGGCATGAGCTGCGACGAAGCGACCCTGTTCACGACGCGCTACGAGGAATCGTTGCGCGGCTACACTTACCTGACCCGCCCAGCAGCCGCCGGCGAGTCCCCCACCCCAGAAACAGAAGGACCGACGAGTGAAGATCCAGCCCGGCTCCCTGGTTGAGCTCAGCTATCGCATCAGCGGTAACGACGGAGAAGTGTTCGACAGCAGCGATGATGACGGCCCGATGGTTGTCGAATTCGGAAGCGAGGACCTCCCGCCGGCGCTCGAAGAAGCGCTGGCAGGCAAGGAGGCCGGAGCCGAGGTCGAGGTGGCCTTCGAACCCGGCGAAGCGTTCGGTGCCTACAACCCGGATGGCGTCGTCGCCCTGGCCAAGTCCGACTTCCCGGAGGAGGTCACGATGGAGGTTGGTGAGTGCATCGCCGTCACCGTGGAGGACGAGGAGAGTGGCGCCAGCGAGGAACTCGAGATGCGCGTGCTCGAGATCCACGAGGACAGCGTGATCCTCGACGCCAACCACCCGCTGGCCAACAAGGCCCTGAACTTCTGGGTGCGGGTCGAGACCGTGCGCGAAGAGTGATCGCGCGCAGCGGCGTCTATCGATCGACCCAGGCTCGGAGACGCGGCTCCAGGTGACGCAGGATGGCCTGTGCTGCCACCCCATGCCCCTCCGGGTTCCAGTGCGGGTCGTCCTCGAAACAGGTCGGGAAGACGTCCGTCTGCTGGAAGTCCTCTAGCAGGGATAGGATCGGGTAGTCGACTCCCCCGCGCACCTCGTCGAAGAAGCGGAAGGGCTCGAGGGCGTAGGGCCCCAGGGCGGTGTAGCGCTCCCACTCGACGCTCGTGGGGCTCTCCCGGTCGCTGTACTGGTAGTTGCGCGGGAGCACAACCAACATGAACTGCGCGTCCCGAGCGCGACACCACTCGTGCACGCGGGTCACATTGTGCATCAGGGGCCGAAACCACTCGCGCGTCTCCTCGAGCGGAGCGGCGCTGATGAAAAATCGATCGCCCGGCGGGTGGCCCGCGGTCCAGCCCAGTAGCTGCTTGTAGAGCGGCATCGAGGCCACCTGCACCAGCTTCAGCAGCAGGGGCGTCTTGTCGTAGAGCCAGTAGATGCCGCGCTGATCGAGCATGTTCTGGTAGCGCACATCGTCGCCGAAGTCGGTCATGTCGAGGCACATGACGACGAAGTCGGGTTCGTAGTCATCGCCGATATCGACCAGGCGTCGATAGCTGAGCAGCGGCGAGGAGCTGGTCCAGCCGAAGTTGGCCACGCGCAGATCGACGTCGGGCATGCTGGCCTGCAGGCGCCGCTGGATCACGTAGGGGAAGGCCTGGCCCGCGTTGACGCGCAGCCCGAACGTGAACGAGTCGCCCAGAAACAGCACGCTCAGGTCGGCATCGCGGAACTCGCTGCTCTCGGGCGCCCCGCGCACGGCATCGGAATTCGAACCGCCGGAGGTGTTCGTCGGCCGGTGATCCACGTCCTGGATGAAGCGGTAGTTGCGCAGCCGGAACAGGTCGACCAGATGCGGGGCGGCGAACACCTCGGCGGCCAGCCACCAGAGCACGAAGGCCGCGGGCAGGGCCAGCCTGCGACGCCGCGCCGAAGCGGCAACCCCGAGCATGAAGACGAGCACCTGCAGGCCGAGGACCACCGTCAGCACCCCGTGGAAGGCGCGTGTCGCCTGCCCGAAGACGGCCGAGAAGGGCAAGGGGCGCACCGGATGGTAGAGGCTGTTGATGAACGCGATCGAGCGCTCCTCGTAACCGCTGCGGACGATCCGCTCGCCGAACAGCCAGAAGGCGCCGAGCAACAGCAGGGACAGCGCCAGCAGCGAGACCTGAACGGCCACGAAGGCCTGGTGTTTCTTGATCCAGTTGCGCATGGGTTCCCGATCGGGCCCCACAATCCTATTCCGCCCCGGGGCAGCGTCCAACGGCTGTTCCGATCGATGTACCGGCACGGGCAACCACGTGGGAACTGGCACCAGCCCCGAGCATGGGATAGATTTCGAGCTGTAGGCAGCCGATGAGCACAAACGCAAGCCCGCCCCCCGACGGCCACAGCCCGCGCACGAGCTGGGTGGATTCCCTCGGCGCCCTCACGGGACGCCGCTGGCTGCAGGCCAGCGTGCTGGTGCTGGTCATCGGAGCCGGCCTGTTCGCCCGCACCCTGCGCTGCAACGACGGCCTGCCCTACCTGCATCGCTGGGGAGAACCGAATATCGGCAGCCGCTCCCTCGATATCGTGCGCACGGGCGACCTGAACCCGCACTGGTTCAACTACGGCTCCCCGACCCTCTACCTGCATGCCGCCGTGGACGCGGTCCATTACATCTGGCTCTGCTCCCAACCGATCGATGCGCGCCACTCGATCCGCTCACTCGACGAACTCGAGACCCAGACCGACACCCATTATCAATGGACCCTGTCGCACCCGTCGTTCTTCCTCTGGAACCGCCTGGTCACGGCCCTGATCGGCGCCGGTGCCGTGCTCCTGACCTACCTTCTCGCACGCCATGTGGCCGGCCCGTGGGCGGCGACGTTCGCGACCGCGATCGTCGCGGGAGCCGCGGCGCACATCGAGGTAGCGACCACCATCCGAAGCGACATGCCGGCCGCCCTCCTGGCCCTGGGCTCCGTGCTCGCGACCCTGCGCGCGATCGGTGCCCGGCCAATCGGCCGCAGCGCAGCGGAGCCGCCGGCCCCCGGCGACAGCAACCCGGGTGCTCTGGTCCTGGCCTTCTTCCTGGCCGGCCTGGCGGCATCGACCAAGTACAACGTGGTGATCGCCCTGGGCGTGCCCGCTTTCGCCCTGGCCCTGGCGAGTGCACGCCGTACTCCCCTGGCGCGGCCCTGGCTGTGGGCCGTGGCGCTGCTGCTCCCACCGATCGCCTTCCTGATCGGATCGCCCTACGCCCTGCTCGATCTGCCCACCTTCCTCAGCGACGCGGGCGCGGAGGTCAGCCACTACAAGATCGACGGTCAAGGTACGCGCACGGTCGAGCCGGGCCTTTCGCATCTGATGGCCCAGCTCGGGCACTTCCTCGAGAACACGTCGTGGACAGCGATGCTGCTGTGCGCCCTCGGAGTGCTGCTCCTGCTCCGGCGCCAGGCCGGCTGGATCCTGCTGGCCTTCCCGGCCGCCTACCTGACGTTCATGACGCGCACGACGGTCGACTTCCACCACAACTTCGTGACGCTCTATCCGTTCAT
>JBLHKW010000196.1:0-7965 GCA_047618565.1 Planctomycetota bacterium | reverse complement strand
AGCCGCGCGTTTCCTATTATAGGGTGATGGTGCTTCCTACCCTGCTCGCCGCCATCCCGCTCCTGCTCGCCCAGGAGTCCGAGCCCGTACCTCCGACGCCCTTCGACCGCGTCATCGAGCTCAAGATGGCGGAGCACGATGAAATCGCGATCGAAGGCCACGGCGGTACGGTCGTGGCCGAATACGAAGCCCTGTTCGACGGCACGCTCCACGTCTGGGCCATGTCGGAGCTCGATCTCTTCCTTCAGGTGGACGACGCCGACGAGGCACGCACGCTCGCCTCGGACGACAACTCGGGCGGTGGTACGACGCCCTACCTATCGCTTGACGTGGAACGTGGAGCCTGGCTGGCAATTCTTGTTTCCGGAGTCCCCGGATCCACTGGCCCGTTGTCCCTGCACCTGGCCGCGGCCCCCGAGACCGAAGCCACGCGCGCGGCGGCGACAGCTGGCCGGGAGGCCATGGGAGAAGCAAGGCGCCTGATCCGGGGAGGGGATCGAACCTCGGCCCGCGATCTCGTCGAGAGCGTCCTGGCAGAGATCGTGGACACCGCCGACGCCGCCACGAGCGAGGCGATCCATGACGTGCTCTTCGATTTCGGCGTTCTCGCGTACAGCGAGACCCAGAGTCTTCGGGAAAGTCGGGAGGCGTGGGAGCGCGCTGCGAGGCACCGCGAGCGCACGCTGCCCGAGGATCACCCCAGTCTCTTGGGCGCCCGAGGGAACCTGGCCAACTCGATGCACGCGATGGGCGATATGGCCGGTGCGCGCGCGCTGCGTGAATCGGTCGTCGCGGGCTACGAGCGCAGCCTGCCCGAGGATCACCCCGACCTCTTGCGTGCCCGGGGGAACCTGGCCGGCTCGATGAACGAGATGGGCGATCTGGCCGGGGCGCGCGCGCTCGATGAATCGGTCCTCGCAGGCTACGAGCGCAGCCTGCCCGAGGATCACCCCCGGCTCTTGCGTGCCCGGGGGAACCTGGCCGGCTCGATGTCGCACATGGGCGATCTGGCCGGTGCGCGCGCGCTCGATGAATCGGTCCTCGCGGGCTACGAGCGCAGCCTGCCCGAGGATCACCCCGAGCTCTTGCTCGCCCGAGGGAACCTGGCCAGCTCGATGCACGAGATGGGCGATCTGGCCGGGGGGCGCGCGCTATATGAATCGGTCGTCGCGGGCTACGAGCGCAGCCTGCCCGAGGATCACCCCGAGCTCTTGCATGCCCAAGGGAACCTGGCCGGCTCGATGCACGAGATGGGCGATCTGGCTGGGGCGCGCGCGCTGCGTGAATCGGTCGTCGCGGGCTCCGAGCGCACGCTGCCCGAGGACCACCCGGAGCTCTTGCATGCCCGAGCGAACCTGGCCGGCTCGATGCACGAGATGGGCGATCTGGCCGGGGCGCGCGCGCTAAGGGAATCGGTTCTGGCGGGCTACGAGCGCAGCCTGCCCGAGGATCATCCCGAGCTCTTGCGTGCCCGAGGGAACCTGGCCAGCTCGATGCACGAGATGGGTGATCTGGCCGGGGCGCGCGCGCTGCTCCCCGCTCAGCTCGCCGGCATGCGGACACGCATCCTCGCCTCACTCGCCCTCGCCCCGCGCCAGGCGCGGCAGACTGTCGCAAGCGAAAGTTACCGGCATTCCGAGGTGCTGTTCTTGAGCGCCTCGTCGGGATCCGATCTCGAGCAAAGCGCCTTCGAGCTGACCGAGACCATGCGCCTCGTCGCTGCAGAAGCGGCGCGATCGCTTGCACGCTTCGAGACCGATCCGGAGCTGGCTCCGATTCTGCAAGAGGCCGGGGGAGTCCGGCGCGCCCTCAACGACCTGGTCGCCGGTGCCGCGCGCGATGAGACTGGATCCGAGGGACTGTCGGCTGAGCTAACGAGGCTCTCACTGAAGCGCGATGCACTCGAGCGCGAGGCGAGTCGCCTGCTGGCTGAGCGCGGAGTGGTGACCGAGCCCGTCACTTCGGATGCGCTCATCGCCGTACTCGGTCCGGGCGATGTGGTGGTCGGCTACCGGCGCATCTCACTCAGACATGTGGATTCCTCCACCGGCGAGACCCAGCAGGCCGCGGACCACCTGCTGGCGCACGTGTTGACCTCGGAAGGGACCCTGAGCCGCATCGACCTCGGTCCCGCTGCGGCGCTGGAGGAGCTCGCTAGCGAGTGGCGCGCGGCACTCGGAGCTCCGCTCTTGCGTGGCCTCGGCCTGGAGGAGGACGAAGACGATCCCGAAGCCCGGGTGGGTCGTGAGCTGCGTGCGCGGATCCTGGATCCGGTGCTGGCTCTGGCGGGTGACGAGGTCGAGCGGCTCTTCATCTGCGCGGACGACCTGCTCTTCCTGTTGCCGCTGGATGCGCTACCGTTCGGCACGAGTGAAATGGACACCGGGGAGGACGCGCGCCCGGAACGCATCGGAGATCGGTTGCGCATTGTCAACGAGGTCTCCTTCGCGCGACTGCTGACCCCTGTACCCGCGGCCGAGGCGGCGCCCTCGCTGCTCGCCTTGGGCGGGGTCGACTACGATGCACAAGGAGCCGTCCCCGAGGGATTGACCGGTGCCTCTGCTCCGATTGAAGCGGACGGGAGCGATGACGATCCCACCGCGCTGCCAGACGAGTCGATGGGGTCGGATGAGCCAGTGACCCGGAGCGCGTTGCCCGAGCGTTTCCAGAAGCTGCTTCAGGCACGCTATGAAGCCGAGGCCACGGCGGATCTCTTTGAGGAGGCCTTCGAGGTTGAGCTCACGTTGCTCACGAAGAAGAAGACCACCAAGGCCGCGCTCTTTGAGTCCGCAGCTGGGAAGCGCTACGTGCATCTCGCAACCCACGGTTGGTTCGCACCCGAGAGCGTGCCCTCGACCAAGGACGCGCGCCCGGAGGGGGAGAGCTTTGCCCGCATGGGGTTGGAGGACCGCGTCTCCGGCCTGGCGCCGATGACTCTCTGCGGTCTCGCCCTCGCCGGGGCCAACAACGGACGCGATTCCCTCGGCCGCGTACCCGGGATCCTGACCGCCGAAGAGCTCTGCTCCCTCGACCTCTCCCAATGCGAGCTCGCCGTCCTCTCCGCCTGCGAAACCAACGTCGGTATCCGCCGCGCAGGTCAAGGCATCCAGTCTCTCCAATCCGCCCTCTACGCTGCCGGTACACGCACGTCGATCACGTCCCTGTGGAAGGTCGATGACGCCGCGACGCGCCGCCTGATGGAGGTCTTCTACACGAACCTCTGGATCGAGAAGATGCCCAAGGCCGAGGCCCTGTGGCAAGCCAAGCAGGCACTCCGCGACGAGGGACATCCACCCGCGCACTGGGCCGGTTGGGTACTCACTGGCGATCCTGACTGATTCCGTGAGGGTTTGGGACGGGTGCGGAGCTACGACCATCGTCAACGGGTTCGAGGCATAGGGGACCGCGAGTCCATTGACGATGGTCGTGGCTCCGTCCCCTTATCCCCGCAACGTCTCGAGCGGACGGACCGCCAGGGCTCGTGCACTGGAGGCCAGACCGGCGAGCAGCGAAAGCAATGCCGCGCCGCAGACTGCGAGAATGGGGCTCGCCCAAGGGAGTTCGGCGGGCAAGTCGACCACATGCTCGAGGGTTTGGGGCGGGTACGGAGCCACGACCATCGTCAACGGATTCGAGGCGCCAACGCGAATCCGTTGACGATGGTCGTGGCTCCATACCCTCGCTATCCGCGCAACGTCTCGAGCGGGCGGACCGCCAGGGCGCGTGCACTGGCGGCCAGACCGGCGAGCAACGAAAGCAAGGCCGCGCCGATGGCTGCGAGAAAGGGACTCGCCCAGGGGAGTTCGGCGGGCAACTCGACCACATGCTCGAGAAAGCTCCACGCGAGCAGCTGAGCGCCCAGGCCGCCGAGCGCGCCTGCAACCAATCCGGTGAGCAAGAACTCGATGCCCATGAGCGTCGCCACTCCGCGGCGCGTTATGCCGAGCGTCTTCCAGAGGGCTACTTCACGGGCGCGGCGCACCTGGGTCGCACTGACCGCGCCGGCGAGAATGGCGATACCCGCCAGGATAGTGAAGCTGCCGAGGCCCCGGATGGCGAGCGAGAGTCGGCCGAGGAATTCGGCGATGCGGGTCAGGATGGGACGCAGCCGCAGGAGGGTGACGTTGCCGTAATCCGAGACGAGCGTTTTCTCGACGCGGTCCTCCTCGGCTTCGTCGAGGCGCGCGGCGGCGATCCGGAACTGGGGAGCGTGGTCGAGCACGCCGGGCTCGACGAGCAGGAAGAAGTTGATGGCAAAGCTCTCCCACTCGACCTCGCGCAGGCTGGTGACGGTGACCTCTACCGGGACGCCCTGCACATCGAAGACGATCTGCGAGCCGATGCCGACGCCGAGGTCCGCCGCGAAGTCCACCTCGATGCTGGCCTCGTCGACGCCTTCTTGCTCCCAGAGGGCTCCCTCGACCAGGCGATTGCCATCGGGGAGGGCCTCGCCCCAGGTCAGTCGCTGCTCGCGTGTGAACACCCAGCGCTCGCGGCGCTCCTCGAGGTTGGCGACAATGTCGTCGACATCGCGGCCGTCGATCGATGCGATGCGCGCCATGACGACCGGAGTCGAATCGATGCTCTCCGCGCCGCTATTCTCGAGCAGTTCGCGCACGCCATCCCATTGATCGGGTTGGATGTCGACGAGGAACGAACTGGGTGCGTCGTCGGGCAAGGTGCCGGACAGTTCCCGCTCGAGTCGCGACTCGATCAGGGCCATCGACGCAACGACGAGCACGCCGAGACCCAGGGCGACGATGGCGCCGACCGTGCCCGCGCCGGTACGCGTCAACGCAGTCAACCCCTGAACGAGGTGTGGGGATAGGTGCGCGCGAGGAATGCGGCGCACACAATAGATCACGAGGCAGGCGCCTCCGGCGAGAACCAGACCGAGAGCCAGCAGGCCGCCCGCGAATACCGCCGCCACCTGCACGTCGCCGCCTTGCAACCACGCGCTGCCGAAGATGCCGGCAACTAGCACCAGCAGGGATCCGTAGCGCACCAAGCGCGGCGCGGGCAGGGGCGCCGCCTCGGCGCGCAGTACGAGGGCCGGCGAGACGCGCCAGACTGCGGTGAGCGGGGGCAGGCTGAAGAGCAGTGCAATCGCGATGCCCAGGCCAAGGCCGCGCGCGAATGCGACGGGCTGGAAACCGGAGATCAAGTCAGGCGGCGCAAGGTCCGGCGCAATCTGGCCCAGGGCGAGCGGCATGAGGCTACCCAGTAGCGCGCCGACGAAGCTTCCGACGAGAGCCAGGCCGAGAACCTGGGTCAAGTAGAGCAGCAGCACCTCGCGCGGCCGCAGGCCAAGGCTGCGCAACACCGCAATGTCGCGCACGCTCGCCGCGAGCCAGGTACGCACGACCTGCGCCACGCCGATTCCCCCGAGCAAAAGCGAGAGCAGAGCGACGAGACCGAGAAAACGGCCGAAGCGCTCGAGGCCACGCCGAATTCCGGGCTGGGCTTCGGTGTGGGTCTCGATCGAGATGCCGCTCGAGTTGCCGAGTTTAGCCTCGAGCGCCTCCTTGAAAGCGGCGAGCTCGCTGGCCCCGCTACCGGGCTGGAGCTTCAGCAGCAGGGTGTGGCGCACTCGATTGCCGACTCCCAGCAACGCGCTGCGCGCAAGCCCTTCGCCGGACAGGAGCACTCGCGGCCCGAGCGTCATCGAGAATTCAAGACGCGACGGTTCATCGGTGACGGCCGCGGCGATCCGGAAGAGCGCTCCGCCGAGGAAGATGCGGTCGCCGACCTTGGCTTCGAGGGCCGTGAGAAGCTCGGGCGCCACGACGGCACTCTCGGGCGTAAGCAGGTCCGCGAGGGAATCTGCGGTGGGCTCGAGCCCAAGTTGCCCGTAGAACGGGTAGCGCCCTTCTACGACCTTCAGCTCTACCAGGCGCGCGCCTCCAGGCTCGCCGTCGATCTCCAGAGCGGCCATCGTGGCCAGTTCGCGCACGCGCGTGCGTTCGATGTCGCCCTGCGTGCCGAGGAAAGCATCGAGTTCGGGCGGCAGTTCCTTGCGAGCGGACACCGCGATGTCCGCCGCCAGAAGCTCACGGGAGCGCGAGCGCATGCCCTCGTCGAGGGCAGAGGAAAGGCTTGCAACACCGACCACGGCAGCCACGCCGATGGTGATGCAGGCCCCGAAGAAGGCCAGCCTTCCGCGCGCACCCCGTGCCTCGCGCAGGACGAAGGTGAAGAGCCCCCTCGCTTTCATGCGCGCGGTTCCTTTGCCGGTTCGGCGTCGCGTTCATCCAGGACGATGCGGCCGGCCGCGAGATGGATGCGGCGCTCGGCCCGCGCAGCAACAGCCGGATCGTGGGTCACGAGCACCAGGGTCGTGCCCTCGCGTTCCCTCAGCTCGACCAGCAAGGCGAGCACCCCTTCCGCGGTCTGGCTGTCGAGATTCCCGGTCGGCTCGTCCGCCAGCAGCAGCTTTGGCCGTGGACCGAACGCGCGCGCCAGGGCCACGCGTTGTTGCTCGCCGCCCGAGAGCTGGGACGGGTAGTGGTGCGCACGGTTCGTCAGCCCCACGCGCTCAAGCAACTCGTCCGTTCGCGCCCGCGCACCCTCCACACCGGTCAGCTCCATGGGTACGCGCACATTCTCGTGCGCGGTCAGGTTCCCGAGCAGCAGAAAGGACTGAAATACGAAGCCGATGTTCTCGCGCCGCAGGATAGCGAGCTCATCCTCGTTCATGCTCTCGAGCGCATGTCCGTCGAACTGGGCCGATCCGTGCGTGGGTCGATCGAGCCCCGCCAGCAGTCCGAGCAGGGTCGACTTGCCGCCTCCCGAGGGCCCCACGATCGCGACCGATTCCCCGGCCATGATCTCGAGGTCCACCTGATCGAGTACCCGCAGGGTTTCGTGCCCGGAGGCGAGCTCCTTGGTCAAGCCCCGTGCAGCACTGCGCGGTCGCTTCATCGAAGAGCCGTTCATGTCGGTTTCTTGCATGTTCTTCCTCGCGGGGCTCGTCGGGTCACACTGCCACGCTAGGCTCTCGTGAGCCATGTTACGACCGATCCCAGAGCTCCACGTTCTCCGGCTCCACGCCGCAGCGTTCACACTCTTGTTGGTGACGGGAATTGTAGGCGCATGCAGTCCAGATACACCCCCGGTCCAACCTGCAAAGTCCGCCGGTATCGGAGAGGGTAGCGGACCTGCCCAAGGCGAACATAGCCCGGCGCCCGGACCGACGAATTCCTCACAGGGGCCCACCGTCGCCTTCCTGGGCGACAGCATCGCCGCGGGCCTGCATCTCCCCTCGGACGAAGCCTTCCCCGCCGTGCTCCAACGCCTACTCACCGAGCAGGGGCATCCGTTTCGTCTGGTGAATGGCGGAGTGAGCGGCGACACCACTGCAGGCGGGCTGAGACGCATCGACTGGCTCCTCTCGCAGGACCCGGCCGTGATCGTCTGCGAGGAGGGGGGCAACGACGGTCTGCGCGGCATCGAACCTGCGACGATCGAGGCCAACCTGCGCGGGATCGTCGAGAAAGCTCACGCCGCAGGTGCACGGGTGCTCCTTCTGGGCCACGTCATGCCCCCCAACTACGGCGAGGACTACACGCGTGAGTTCGCAGCCGTCTTCGACCGCGTGGCCGACGACCTCGACGTGGAGTACGTGCCATTTTTTCTGGAGGGCGTTGGCGGCGTTCCCGAGTTCAACTTCGATGACGGCCTGCACCCGACCGCGGAAGGTCATCGACGCATCGCCGTCAAGGTTGCGCCCGCCCTGCGGAAACTACTGGTTGCAGTCCAGTAGCTGTGGCGACTCAAGAGACGCGTCGTTTCGCCAATGGGCGAGTCCGCGGATCCAGCTGAACTGCGAACTCGCTGTCCCTAGCAGCCCGTTGAAAAAGTCCCGTAGCGAGACGAAGCCATCTTCGTCGCAGCAAGGAGTGCGAAGTCGAGACGGCGGAGGCGGCCCTGTAGGGCCGCTGAGCACGGCTCGACGAGCACGACGCA
>JBLHKW010000195.1:0-7967 GCA_047618565.1 Planctomycetota bacterium | reverse complement strand
GATGCAGCGCCAGCAGGTGCCACCACCGGGCGCGGGCTGGATCCAGCTCGAGCGCCTGCAGCCAAGCGCCGTCGACCGCGTCCACCAGACCGTTGGCCTGGTAGAGCATCGCCAGTTCAGCCCGCAGCTCCGCATCGAGCGGCTGCGCGGTGACTCGATCGATCGCTGCCTGAATGGGCTCGCGCAGGTCCGCATCGAGCCGCTCGAAGCTGCTCGAGAGCACCGGCCCGACGGCAGGCGTGGGCCCGAGGAAGCGCCAACCAGCCGCCGCAGACCCAACGAGCACGGCGATCAGGAGAACCTTCTTCATTCGATGACAGCCTGCCAGAACTCAGCAGACGGAGACATCATAAGGGAGTGAGGGGGCGGGTACGACTCTGGCGCGCTCGGTCCCGGAAACCAGGGCCGAAGCCCTCGCCGCATGCTGGGCCGGGAGGTCACATCCTTGAGGATACCCCCGATGAGGAGAAGTTGTCGCGAATCGCGACCCGCCGGATACCCTTTGGCGGGATGGTACGGCGATGAAAGAGGAGCAAAAATCACTTCGCAGCGTGCTGCTGGGCCCCGTGGGCGCATCGGTACTGCTGGTCTTGATCTGCATCGGCGTCTGGAGCGGCTTGGTTCTGGCGAGCTTCTCCAATGACGACGAGCTCCTGATCACCAACAACCTCTTCATCCGGGATCTCGCGCACCTCTGGGACAACCTGACGCGCGACTATTTCTACAACTCCCAGGGCTCGGGCATCGGCTACTGGCGTCCCCTGACCAAGGCCACGTACATGGTCGGCTGGGCCCTGTGGGGTGAGAATCCAGCGGGCTACTACGCGGTCAACGTGGCCCTGTTCAGCACGATGATCGTGCTCGCGGCAACGGTGATGCGGCGCGCAGGGGCGACGGGCGCGGTGGCGCTCGGCGCCGCGGCGCTGGCCGCCGTCCACCCGGCGCACGCGGAATCGATCGGCATCATCACCGCACGCTCTGACGTCCTGGTGGCGACCTTCCTGCTCGCGCTGCTGGCCATCGAACTGCGGCCCGCAACGCGCCGCATGACCCTCGTCTGGGGGCTGCTTGCGGCTGCCGCGGCGCTGGCGTCGAAGGAGGTCGGCGTGGTCGCGCCGATCCTGGTCGGAATCGCGCACATGGTGGGCCGAGGCGCCACGTGGCGGGTGGCGCTGCGGCGCGCGGCCCCCTATTTCGTGCTCGTCGCGGTCTATGCGGCCACACGCCTCTCGCTCGACATCACGCCGATCGCGGGAGCGCACAGCACCATCGACAACGAGACGATGGTGCTCGCCACCGGCAAGGTCGTGGGGCTGTACACGGCCCGACTGGCCACACCCGCACTCGTGCAACCGCTCACCGCGTATGCGGTCTTCCCGAAGGGCGCTGACGCGGGCACCCTGATGTGGTGCGCCCTGGGCGTCCTGGGCGTCGCCTCACTCTGCGGCATGCTGGTGCGACGCAAGCTCTGGCTCGCCATTGCCTGGATCGCGCTGCCCCTGGCACCCGCGCTCTCGCTTCGCTACGTGACGATCTCGGTGCACGCGGACTGGCTGCCCGCGTTTGACCGCAGCCTGCTGCTCTCCTCGCTCGGCGTCGCCTGGCTGATGGCCAGCGCGATCGAGGCCGTCGGTTCGTGGCTGGCGCGACGCGGGTACGATCGACGCTGGGCGCTCTCGCTCGGTGGGTTGTGGGCCATCGTCGCGCTCCTGGGCGCGCTTCAAAACGTGGCGGATTCACGCACCGTCGAGACCCGCAACCGGGCCTTCGTCAAGGCCATCGAACGCATGCCTGTCGATCAGCGCGCACCGTTCCAGCAAAGATTCGTGCTCGAGGAGCGAGCGATCGCGCAGGCGCAGAGTGGCGACCTCGCGGGCGCCGAGCAGAGCTTCGCGGAGCTCTCCGAACTGGATCCGAGCGACCCGGTGGTGCGCGCCAACCTCGCGATGATCTACCGCATGACCGGTCGTCCGAAGCTGGCGGTCAAACAACTGCGCTGGATCCTGCGCCAGACGGACAACTCGCGCGCCAACCGGGACCGTCGCGAAATTTTTCTGGAGCTGGCACGCGCCGAGTCCGAGGCCGGCAACCCGGAGGCCGCCGAGCGAGCCTGGCAACGGGCCATGAAGCTCGAGGCCGACGAGTGATTCACGAATCCGGCGCACGCTGGCGGAGGACACGATGACAGCGCCGAAACTCAGCGGAGGCCTCGACGATGTGCATGTCCACGTGCGTGACCGAAATGCGGCTGCGGACTGGTATGCAGCTACCCTGGGGTTCGAGCGTGTCGCCAGGTACGCGTTCTGGGCCAAGGACGCGCGCGGCCCGCTGACGATCGCGGACCCCCCGGGATCGATCCACCTGGCGCTGTTTGAAACGGACAAGCCGACCACGGACACGATCGCCTTCGGCGCCAGCGGGCCCGAATTCATGGCCTGGCGTGCTCACCTCGACGCCCGCTCCATCGCGACCCGACTTGCCGATCACGATCTGTCGTACTCGATGTACTTCTCCGATCCGGACGGAAACATGCACGAGATCACGACCTACGAGCCCGACGACGTGCGCGACCAGCTGGGTCAGTCGTCGCCTGGCGCGGGCTGCTAGCCTTCGATGGAGAAGAGATCCTCCAGGGCCGCCTCCTGGGCCCGGGTCGGTTGCTCGCTGAAACGGATCGTGCCCGCATCGAGCTCGCACCCGATCACCCCCAGCAGGTCAGAAAAGTCCACGAGCTCGCGGCCATCGACGTGTTGTTCGTAGAACTCGGTCAGGTCGCCGCCTGCGACCTTGTTGAGGATCTCGACCATGCCCTCCTCGGGAAACCCACGCCCCTTGTCCGAGTACTCGACAAGGATGTAACGCAGTAGATCGACGACCCCACGCTCGCCGTTCGACGCGCGCCGCATGGCGAGATCGAGCCCGAACATGTTGCGCGACCCCTGCAGGTACATCTTCACGGAGAAGGCCATGAGGTCCTGCATCGACGCCCAGTCCGGCACATTGCGACTGGTATCGGTCTGGGACGGCATGCTGCCGGCCATCTGGTCGATCTGAGCGTTGGGCGCCACGGCGGCAAAGAACTCGCTGTCGTCGAGGATGCCCGCGTGCAGCAGCAGGTGCTGCGCCATGTACTCGGTCATGCTCTCGTTGACCCAGATCGTCGCGGTCTCGAAGCGCTGCGTGTAGTCCGGGTTTCGGATACCGGTCACGTGGATGCGCTCGGCGCACCACAGGTGGAAGTACTCGTGCGCGATCAGGCCCGAGGTAGCAGCCGCGCTCATGCGCGGATTGGCCAGGATCAAGGTCGACGACGAATGCTCGAGGCCGGCACCATGACCTTCCGGGACGAACCCGAACAGGAAGTGGTAGGACTCGTAGGGCGCGCCGCCCATGAGTCCGATACCCGCCTCCGCAATGCGAACGCAACGGTCCACCAGGTCGTCGAGCTCGCGGCCACTCATCCCGTGCACGCTGACGTCGAGCGGCCGACCGCCGGCCTCGCGTCGCACCGTGGTCAGCTCGGGCGAGAACAGCAGCGGGGAATCTTCGAAGCGGTAGAAGGACGGTGCGTGGTAGACGCCATCGTCGCTGCGCTCCATCACCGTGGCTGCACTCCAGCCCTCGGGCAACTCGACATCCAATGAGAAGGGCTCGTCGAGGCGCCCGGGCACGAAACCGAACAGGGAGACCGGCGTGACGTAGGCGTATTCCGGCGTGATGCGATTCGACTCGACGTCGAGGATCATGTTGTCCCCCGTCGCCAGGCCGGTGGAGATCGCGCTGGCCCAGTAGCGCACGATGACCGCTTCAGCACCTTCAGCCGAGATGTGAAACTGAGAATCGGAGATGCGCTCCACGCTGAGTTCACGCCCCGAACCGTCGTGGGCTTCCAGTGCCTTGACGTACGACCCGTAGTCCGCGACGTGGTAGGCCCCAGGAGTCCAGCGCGCTATCCAGAAGTCGATGTCCAGCTTGGACTCGTTCTCGAAGCGCCCCTCGACGCTCCACTCGCGCTCCTGGGTATCGAGCTCCAGGGAGTAATCAAACTGTGCGGCAGCGGGCGCGGCCAGGAGACCGAGGGCGAGAACCAGTCGGACGGGGCTCGAAACGGCGCGGTGGGTATTCATGGGAGCGTGACGAACAAGAAAACAGGGTGAGTACGGAATCCGTGGAACGATGCGTCCCGAGCCCGGGATATTTGGCGCCGGCGCGGTTCAACCTGGTGTTTCTTGTAACGTTCGGTTCAGCCGTTGCCGCGTGGATTCTCGACGGAGCCTCGAGTTCGCACAGCGCGTGGTGCCGGCCATGGCCGAAGCGTAGGATCCAGCCTGGCCGCCACCAACCGGTGCGGCAGAGTGAGCAAGAACCCACGCGAGGAATTCCTGAGCATGGCCGGATACAGCAAGATCGGAAGTATAGGCGACCTCCCGCCGGGCAGCGCGATGAGCGCGGACGTGGCGGGTACCCAGGTGGCGATTTTCAATGTGGATGGCACCCTGCACGCCATCGATGAGGCCTGCTCGCACGTAGGTGGCCCCCTGTCGAAAGGCGTGGTTACAGACACCTCAGTCAGGTGCCCCTTGCACGGAGCCAGCTTCGACCTCATCACCGGCGAGGCGACCGGGCCCCCGGACTGCGAGGCCGTCAAGTGTTACGAGGTGCGCGTGGAGGGTGACGAGATCCAGGTCGCGAATCCCTGAGGTCAACAGTCCGTAACCGCGCGCACTCAGATGTCGGGGTACGAGACCTGAAGCCCGTCGTACTGCTCGTCCATGTAATGCAGGGCGAGGTAGGTGTGGCAATGCCGAACGTCGGGGTTCTTGGCGGTCGGGCAGCTACAGCCAATCCACACGTCGCCCTCCGTTGCGAGATCGACGAGCGCGTCGAAGGCGGGCGGGTCCTCGGCTCGCCGCGCCGCCAACAGGTCACGGTAGGCGTGTGCAAAGGCCTGCCAGGCGGCCTCCGACGGATCCTGCAGGTAGGTGGCGACGGCCTGCGAATCCGGGCGCAGGATGTGGCGCGTGTGCTTGCGCGCATCCTGGCGCAATCCCTCGGGCAACGGATCGTCCGCTGGACGCTTGCCACGGATCATCTGGTAGCGACCGAGCATGGACCTCAGTACTCCTCGCGCAGGAGGATACGGCCCTTGGCGCCCACCACCGTGGCGCCCGCTGCGTCGAGCATGCGTCCACGCAGGTCGACCAGGTCCCCTTGCAGGCGCTCGCTGCGCTTGACGGAGATGATCAGCCACTCCATGCGCACGGTCTGATCTGCGTAGACCGGCGCCTTGAAGCGAAATCCGAAGTCGAGTCCGAGGATCGGTCCGGATCCGGAGAAGTGAGACGCGGTGAACGCCATCAGCAGAGCGCTGGTCTGGGGCCCGGAAGCGATGGGCTTGCCAAAGCGCGTCGCCGCGGCGAACCGGTGGTCGTGATGGATCGGGTTGTCATCGCCCGCGGCCCGTGCAAAGCGCGCCACGTCGTCGAACGACAGGGTTACCGACTTCGAGAATCTCTGACCACTCCGAGCACGAACGACCATGGAGGGCACCCTACGTCCAGCACGGGCTCAATTCCAGGTGGCTGCGGCCCGCTTGCGACCAGCGTCGCCGCGTGCAGCCCTCAGCCCTGCGAAACGGCTCCGTAAGTCGTAACATCACCCGGGCTTCAGCGCCCCTCTGGCCACTCTCCATCAACCCCTCCACGCACAGGTCATGAATCTCCCCCTTCGGCAGTCGCCCCTCATTCTGGCTGCGCTGCTGGCCAGCGCCGCTCTCGTCCAGCACCCGGTTGGCTACGATGACACGCCGCTGCTACCCGATTCGAAATGGCGCGTCCACGACTCGCAAAGGCCGCGGCCACAGGTCGTGACGCCCGGCGACAGGACGTCCGCGCCATCGGACGCGATCGTGCTGTTCGACGGCAAGGACCTCTCGGCCTGGGAAGGCGGATCGTGGACCGTCGCGGATGGCCACATGGAGGTCAGCGGCACGGGGCCCATCCAGACCAAGGAGCACTTCGAGGACTGTCAGCTGCACCTCGAATGGGCTGCGCCGGCAAAGGTCGAGAGCGAGAGCCAGGGACGCGGCAACAGTGGCGTCTTCCTGATGGGTCGCTACGAGGTGCAGGTCCTCGACTCCTTCGAGAACGAGAGCTACGCGGACGGCCAGGCGGCCGCGCTCTACGGACAGTACCCGCCGCTGGTCAACGCATGCCGGCGACCCGGCGAGTGGCAGACCTACGACATCATCTTCGAGGCTCCGCGATTCGACGGCGAGACCCTACTTCAGCCGGCACACGTGACGCTCATCCACAACGGCATCGTCGTTCACCACCGCAGGCCCATGATCGGATCGACGACCCACCGCGCCGTCGCGACCTACAGCCCGCACGGCCCGGGACCGATCCAGCTGCAGGAACACGGTAGCGCGGTACGGTTCCGAAATATCTGGGTCCGACCGCTTTAGGCCCTTGACCCTCCAGTAACTGGAGGCCGTATACCTTCGTCCGCACGAGGTAATCCCATGGACCTGTTCAGTATCGGTGAGTTCTCCCGCATGAGCGGGATCACGGTCAAGACGCTGCGCTTCTACCACGAGAAGCAGCTGCTCGTGCCGGCGCTCGTCGAGGGCGAGACCGGCTACCGGAACTACGACCGGCGCAACCTGGAGAACGCGCAGGTGATCGTCGCCTTGCGCGGGCTCAACTTCGGGCTCGACGTGATCTCCGAGATCCTGTCGGGCCAGCCGTACGATGGAAACATCCTCGTGCACCTGGAGCGGCAGAAAGGTCGCATCCAGGGTGAGATCGAAACCCGCGCTGACATCGTCCAGGTTCTGGACTCGATCATCGCACAGGAAAATCACACGAGGACACACACGAAGCAAGCTGGATACGAGATCGAGGAGAAGAGCCTGTCGCCGTTGCTTGTGGGCGGAATCAGGATGAAGGGCCGCTACAGCGAGTGCGGCAAGGTCTTCGGGCAGCTCGGACGCAAGCTCGGACGGCACATCGCCGGGAAGGCGATAATGCTCTGCCACGATGAGGAGTACCGGGAGGACGACGCGGACTTCGAGCCCTGCATGCCCCTGCGAAAGCCAATCGAGGTGAGCGCGGTCGATGTCCGGGTGCTCCCTGGAGGCCGCTGCCTGTCCCTGGTCCACGTGGGCCCCTACGACCGGCTCTCGCGCTCCTACGGACGCATCCTGGAGTACGCCCGTAGCGAGGACCTGAGGCTCTTGTGCCCCAGCCGCGAGGTCTACATCAAGGGTCCCGGCATGATCTTCAAGGGCAACCCCGAGAAGCACCTGACCGAGATCCAGTTCCTGATCGAAGACTGACGACTCTGACGACGGGCGGAGAGGATCGGCGAACGGGCCCTTGAAGGCTTCACGGACTGGCCCTAATTGGGCTAGAATCCGGGGCCAAATCGCCCCCACAGAATCCTCCAGCCCACTACATTGCCATGGTCAGCCCCGACGACGTCTACACCGAGCTCCGCCAAGTCTTCGACCCCGAAATCCCGGTCAACATCGTCGACCTGGGCCTCATCTACGACGTCAAGCTCGACGGGGAGACGTGCAAGATCACGATGACCCTGACCTCCGAGTCCTGCCCCGAGGCGCGCACGATCCCCGAGGTCATGAAGCGTCGCTGCAACACGCTCGAGGGTATCGCCGACACCGAGGTCGAGATCGTGTGGGAGCCCACCTGGTCCCCGCAGCGCATCTCGCCTGAAGGCCGCGCGATCCTGGGCATCGAGCCCGACGAAGACGAAGCGTAACAACGGCCCCGCATACCGAAGCCAGGCACGCGCTGATCATGACAAGAAGACTCACGACCCTAGCCCGGATAATTCATGAAGCGCGAGCCAAAACGCGTCGATTCGGCTTCTGGTGGTGCTTCTCGCGCGTTGGCCCCGGAGGCGACCCTTACGGGTCGTCGAGGATGCCAACGCGCGAGAAGTGC
>JBLHKW010000194.1:0-7977 GCA_047618565.1 Planctomycetota bacterium | reverse complement strand
AACGCCACCTATTGCCAGTTTGCGAATTCCGGCGCACATTCCCACCGTGCCCCATCCTCGGTTCTCGTGTCCCGGCCCGCCTTTGCCCCGTCACCGCCGGCGTCGGTAGCACCCTTTGGGTGCCGACGCCGGGGGTGGCGGGGCAAAGGCGGAGACGGGCCCGATTTTTGCTCCAGATCCCGAGGCCGAGGAAGTAGATGCAGAGGAACCACAGGCCGAGGAGCTAGAAGCCAATGACCCCAATGACCCCAATGACCCAGACCCCCTCCCCATCCCCCTCCCAAATCCCCATTTGTCTCCCCAATCCCGTCTCCATTTCGTGAAATAGGCCCATGCGAACATCCTCTCGCCTCGCGCTTCCCTCCACTCTGATCCTGTCTGCAGCGCTTCTCACCGTCGCGTGCCGGACCCACGACGCTGCCGTCGAGTTGCCGGCGTCCAGCCCGTCCGGGACACCGACTCCGGTTGCGCTGGAAGGGCAGACCAGCATCTGGGTCTACATCGCTTCTCGTTACGACGCGGACTTCGACGGGTTTGTGCAGCGCTGGGAGTACGACCGGGGTGCCTTCGAGCAGCTCGATCGTGATCAGGACGGGGCGCTCACGGCTGCGGATTTCGAGAGTGATCCCTCGCCGGAGTCGACTCGGATGATGACAGCCATGGTGGGCGAGTCCCTGCTGGGGCAGTACTTCCAGGCCGACGATCAACCGGCTGCGCTCGGGGTGGGGGAGCTCGAGAGGGTCATGCGTGCCTACGATACGGACGACGACGGGCGTATCGACGCGGGCGAGTTTGGATGTGCTGCGGGGGCCCAGGCTGCCTTTGGCCGGACTCGGGGCGGGGGCCTGGCGAGCATGCTCGACGTTCCGGATCCCTGGGGCGGGCTGAGGTCGGCGATCGATGACGACGCGGACGAGGCGCTCGGGGATGGGGAGATCTTTGCCTTCTTCGAGAGCCTCGACGAGGACGCGGACGGAGAGCTGTCGTTCGACCCTGAGACGGAATGGACCGAGGACGGCTCGCCCGTGACGGAGAACACGAGCGGCCCCGCGGCCGGGCTGGCGGCTCCGGACTTCGAGCTGCCCTACGACCGCGGTAGCGAGAGGGTGCGCCTGTCCTCCTTCAGGGGCGACAGGCCGGTGGCGCTTATTTTCGGCAGCTACACCTGACCTCCCTTCCGCAGTTCAGCCGGTCGGCTGAAGCAGCTCTGGGAGCAGTACTCGAGCGACGTGCAGTTCTTCGTGGTCTACCTGCGCGAGGCGCACGCGATCGATAGCTCGTGGCCCATGGGCGGCCCCGATGCGCCCATCGTCGAGGATCCGATCACCTGGCAGGAGCGCAAGCAGGTTGCGCGCGTGTGCATGGCCAAGCTGGCGCTCGAGCCGATCCCCGCCCTCGTGGACGGCGTCGACGACGAGGTTGGGGGCGCTTACTTCGCGCACCCCGATCGTCTGTACCTCATCGGGAAGGACGGGAACATCGCCTACCGCGGAGGGCCGGGCCCCTTTGGCTTCGATCCCGAGGGGCTCGAGCAGGCCATTCGCGAAACCCTTGGCATGGCCCCTGCGGGGAGCGAGTAGATTCTTGTCCATGGAAGTCAAGCTAAGCATCGCCGAGACGCTCGATGAGGCGCTCTCGCTCTCCGCCGCCATCGATGGCTACGCGGCCGAGGTCAGTGCCGATTATCGGGATACCCCGCCGGCTGCGGGCCTCGGCCAACGCTTGCTCGAACGGCATTTTGGCCGGCCGGAGACGGTCGTGGCCCTGGCCCGCGCCGAGCGGCCGGAGCCGATCGGGATGTGCGTGACGATCCCTTTCGAGGATCCGCTCTTCGGGGACGCCGTGCCCTTCGTGGCCGTGCTCTTCGTGGACTCGAGCTTCCGGCACCGTGGGCTCGCGGGGTTGCTTGTACGCAGCGTGCAGGAGACGCTCGCAGGACGCGGCATCGGCAGCCTGGCGGGGCGCGCCGGGCACAACGACGATGCCCTGATCTCCATGGGCGAGCGCTGGGGCTTCGTGCGCCAGTGGGAGTGGATGCTGCGCGACTGACCTCGCCGGTCAGGCGAAGGCGCTGTCGAACAGGCGCAGGACCGACGAATCCAGTTCGAGGCCTTCCGCCTCGCTGCGCGTGAACCAGCGTAGATCGATGGATTCGGAGCTGATCACGACCTCGGCAGATTTCGGGGCGACGACCAGGTAGCGCGTGTCCAGGTGGTCGTGCTCGGGCTCGCCTGGGCGTGCCGGGATCCTGTGCACGTCGACATCGATCGGAGCCGCGCTGATCGCCGCCGGCTGGATGCCGCTCTCCTCGAGGGTCTCGCGCCAGGCCACGCCGGCCAGGTTGGCATCGCCATCGCAATGGCCTCCGAGCTGAAGCCACTTGCCGAGCTTGCGGTGCAGGGTCAGCAGCACCCGCGTCCGGGTCGCATCCATCAGGACGGCGGAAGCCGTCAGGTGCCCCTCGAGGCAGCTGCGCAGATGCGCGTCCAGCGGGTGCTTGTCGATCCAGTCGACGATGCGCGCCCGCATGCGAGTCTGGGACTCGCCGACGGCCTCGTAGGCGGTCAGGATCTCGCGCGCGACGCGCAGGTCTCTCTCCGGCGCGAGCACCGGAGAGGGGATCATTTCGACGGTCCGCGGGAGCGCCATACGCCTATTTCTTGGCGTGGTCGAACTCGCGGAACGGGCCCCTCTTGGACTCGATGTCGATGCCCTGGTTCTTGAGCTTCCAGTCCTTGTACTCCTCGTAGTCGCCGTGGAAGAAGCGCACGGTGCCATCCGGCTCGAAGGCCAGGATGTGCGTGGCGACGCGGTTGAGGAAATACCGGTCGTGGGTCACGATGATCATCGACCCCGGGTACTCCTGGATGGCCTCCTCGAGTACACGCAGGGTCTCGAGGTCGAGGTCGTTGGTCGGTTCATCCATGATGACCAGGTTGGCCGGCTCGCGCAGCATCCGGGCCAGCAGGACGCGGTTGCGCATCCCGCCCGAACACTCGCCCAGCAGCCGTTGCTGGTCCTCACCCTTGAAATTGAAGCGTGCCACGAAGGCGCGCGCATCCAGGGTCTTGGTCCCGAAAGGGATGATCTCGTTGCCGTCCGTGATGTTGTTGAAGACCGTCTCTTCATCCTGCAGCACCATCCGGCTCTGGTCCACGTAGGTCATCACGACCGTCGAACCGATCTCGACCGCGCCCGCGTCGGGCGTCTCCGTGCCCATGATGATCTTCATGAGCGTGGTCTTGCCGAGTCCGTTGGCACCAATGACGCCCAGGATGCCGCCCGGCGGAACCTCGAAGTTGAGCTCGTCGAACAGCACGCGCTCTCCGTAGCCCTTCTTCAGGTCGCGCACGACCACCACCTTGTCGCCCAGGCGCGGTCCCGGAGGGATGCGCAGCTCGATCGTATCCAGCTGCTCGTCGGCACGCTGTTCGACGAGCTCCTTGTAACGGGTGAGGCGCGATTTCGAGCGCTTGCTACGGGCCGAGGGCGTCTTGCGAATCCACTCAAGCTCACGCTTGATGACCTTCTCGCGAGACGCATCCTGGCGCTTGTTGATGTCGAGTTCGCCGGCCTTGAGCTCGAGGTAAGAGCTGTAGTTGCCCTTGTACGGGCGCGCCTTGCCGCGGTCGACCTCGAGCATCCAGTTGACCACGTTGTCGAGGAAGTAGCGGTCGTGGGTGATCAGGATGACCATGCCCGCGTACTCGTGCAGGTACTGCTCGAGCCAGCCGATGGTCTCGGCGTCGAGGTGGTTGGTGGGCTCGTCGAGCAGCAGGATGTCTGGGTGCTCGAGCAGGAGCTTGCACAGGCCGACGCGGCGCCGTTCACCACCCGAGAGGTTGGTCACGCCGGAGTCCATGGGCGGCACCTGGAGCGCGTGGGCAGCCTGCTCCAGGCGGCTGTCCAGGTTCCAGATGTCCTTCGTGTCCATGTCGTGCTGCAGCCGGTCGTACTCGGCGGTCAGCTTGTCGGCCTTCTCACCCTCGGCCTCGGCCATGAGGTTCATCACCTCGTAGTAACGCGCTTCAAGCTCGCGCAGGTGCTCGACCGCTTCCTCGATGTTCTCCCCGACCGTCTTGTCCTCGGTCAGGGGCGGCTCCTGGGCCAGGTAGCCGATCTCGAGGTCGCCGACGGTCTGAGCCGTGCCCTCGAAGGCGGTGTCCTCGCCGGCGATGATCCGCAAGAGGGTGGTCTTGCCGGCACCGTTGAGCCCGATAAGGCCAATCTTGGCCCCGTCGTAAAAGGAGAGGGTGATGCCCTTGAGCACCTCGCGCAGACCGAAGGATTTGCGCAGGTCCTGGAGCTGATAGATGATCTTTTCGGCCATAACGCGCAACAGGATAGCGTTCGCCTCCCGGGGCGCCAGGGACTATCCTGGTTGGCTTCAATCCAATTGGGAGTTATCTCCCGCCAGACGCCCACAGCAGGGCCACGCCAGGAGCCCTCAGCGGCCACAGCAACGATTCATCATGGACTTCCTCAAAGAGCTCGGCATCGGCGACGTGAACTCGGGTGCCTACAACGGCGAGTGGCTCACCTGCACTGGTGAGACGATCGTGACCACCAGCCCGGCGACCGGTGAGCCTATCGCCAAGGTCACCATGGCGACGGCCGCCGAGTACGAACAGTGCGTCGAGGCGGCCGCCAAGGCGTTCGAGCTGTGGCGTGCTAAGCCGGCGCCCCTGCGCGGCGAGATCGTGCGCCGCATGGGCAATGCGATGCGCGAGAAGAAAGACGCCCTGGGTCGCCTGATCACCCTTGAGATGGGCAAGATCGTCCAGGAGGGCTGGGGCGAGGTTCAGGAGGCCATCGACATCGCCGACTTTGCTGTGGGCCTGTCGCGCCAGCTGTACGGCCTGACAATGCCCTCGGAGCGCCCGGGGCACGTGATGCGCGAGCAGTGGCATCCGCTCGGGACGGTCGGGATCATCTCGGCCTTCAACTTCCCGATGGCCGTCTGGGCCTGGAACTCGATGCTGGCGCTGACCTGTGGTGACGCCTGCATCTGGAAGCCGTCGCCCAAGACGCCCCTGTGTGCGATCGGCATCACGAATGTCGTGCGGCCGATCCTCGAGGAGGAGGGCCTGGGAGCGCTGCTCTCGATGGTCGTCGGTTCGAACGAGGACGTGGCCCAGCGCATGATCGACGACGTGCGCCTGCCCTTGGTCTCCTTCACCGGATCCTCTCAGATCGGCGGTCTGGTCGCGGGCCGCATCGCGTCGCGCTTCGGCAAGTCGATCCTCGAGTGCGGCGGCAACAACGCCATGCTCGTCATGGAGGACGCGGATATGGACATGGTGCTGCCCGCAGCCCTCTTCGGGGCCGTCGGCACGGCCGGCCAGCGCTGCACGTCCACGCGCCGCATCCTGGTGCACGAGAAGGTCGCCGATCAGCTCGAGGAGCGCCTCCTGCGCGCCTACGAGGACATCCGCATCGGTGACCCGATGGACGAGGGCACGCTGTGCGGCCCGCTCATCGACCAGGACGCGGTCGACAATATGCAGGCCTCACTGAAGTCCGTGCAGGCTGAGGGTGGCACGGTTCTACGCGGCGGTGGTGTCGCGCAGGTCGAGGGTTGTCCCGGCGGACACTACGTGGTCCCCGCCATCGTGCGTGCCGAGAATCACTACCAGACGGTGCAGGACGAGACCTTTGCGCCGATCCTGTACCTGATTCGCATCAGCGATCTCGACGACGCGATCGAGAAGCACAACGCGGTGCCCCAGGGCCTCTCGTCGGCCATCTTCACGGCCAACGTGCGGGGGGCGGAGCGCTTCCTGTCAGCGACGGGATCCGACTGCGGTATCGCGAACGTGAACATCGGAACCTCGGGCGCCGAGATCGGCGGCGCGTTCGGTGGCGAGAAGGAAACCGGTGGCGGTCGTGAGTCCGGGTCCGACGCCTGGCGCGCGTACATGCGCCGTCAGACCAACACGGTCAACTGGTCCGCGGAGCTGCCCCTGGCCCAGGGGATCAAGTTCGGTTGACCTCTCGCCGGACACCCGATCCGAGCTCGAGCCACAGTGCAATGTGGCTCGGGCTACTGATCGTCGCCGCGACCCTGGCCGTCTACTGGCCCGTGTTCGGCTTCGATTTTGTCAGCTACGACGACCCTGACTACGTCGTCGACAACCCCCACGTGCATGCGGGACTGACCGTCGAGAACGTCACCTGGGCTTTCACCGAGTCCCACGCCTCGAACTGGCATCCACTGACCTGGCTCTCGCACCAGCTCGACTGCAGCCTGTTCGGTCTCGATCCGGGCCCGCCGCACGCGCTCAACCTCGCGCTGCATCTGGCGAACGTCCTGCTCCTGTTGGGCTTGCTGCGCGCTCTCGGCCTGTCCGTGCTCGCCGCCACCTGGATCAGTGCGCTGTTCGCGTTGCATCCGCTGCACGTGGAATCCGTGGCCTGGATATCCGAGCGCAAGGACGTTCTGAGCACTCTCTTCGGCCTGCTCGCGCTGCGTGCCTACGTGGCCTACACCCGCTCGCGCACGCTCCGCCGTTACCTGGCGGTCACGGGTGCGCTCGTGCTCGGCCTGCTCGCCAAGCCCATGCTCGTGACCTTCCCGATCCTGTTCCTGTTGCTGGATCACTGGCCCCTGGGGCGCCTGCAACCCCTGCGGCGTGCGCTGGTCGAGAAGCTACCCTGGTTCCTGATCGCGCTCGCGTGCGCGGCGATCACCGTCCTGGTGCAGGAGGGGGCTCGCTCGGATCTGACATCGCTCGGTCTGCCGGATCGCCTGAGAACGGCCGTCGTCGGTCTCGGACGTTACATGATCAAGCTGCTCTGGCCCGTGGACACGGCGGTCCTCTACCCGCACCGGTACATGCACGGCGCCACGCCCTACAGCCAGCTGCAGGTGCTCGCATCCGCTGCGTTGGTGGCGGTGGCGACGGGTGCCTCCCTGGCATTTCGACGACGCGGATGGCCCGTGCTCGGCTGGTTCTGGTTCCTGGTCGTCATGGCGCCCGTCATCGGCGTGATCCAGGTCGGATCGCAGGCCATCGCGGACCGTTACACCTACGTCAGCTACGTTGGCCTGTGGATCCTGCTGGCGCAGGTCGGCGGCGCGCTCTCGGCCCGCGGTGCGGCCGCACGGCGCACCACGATCGCGCTCGGTGCCCTGAGCGTCGTCGCATGCGCGGGCCTGAGCCAGCGCGCGGTCGGGAACTGGCGCAACTCGGAGACGCTCTTCCGGCACACGCTTGAGGTTGCTCCAGACAATCCTATCGCGCTCTACAAGCTGGCGAAGATCTGCGATGAGGCCCAGGACTTCGACGCCGCCGAGGGCTACTACCGCGCTGCGCTCGAGCATTCCCCGTCGATGGCCATCGCCCACGTCGGGCTCGCCGTCACCCTGAATCGCTCCGGGCGTTCGGCGCTTGCCATTCCCGTGTTCGAGCGCGCGCTCGAGTTCGACCCGTCGAGCGCCGCCGCGCACACGAACCTCGGGCTGCTGTTCGCGATACGCGGCCAGTCAGCGCGGGGCATGCAGCATCTGGAGCGGGCGTTCGAGCTGAGGCCCGAGGGTGCGACCGTACTCCGCAACCTGGGCCTCGGCTATCAGATCAACGGCGACCTCGACCGGGCCTTCGAGTTTCTCGAGCGGGCGCTGGAGGCCGGAGACGACGCCGTTGCTGCCGAGGCACTTGAAGCCGTGCGGCGCCAGGGCGGACGCCGGCGCTAGCAGCCTGTGGTGAAACTCACGACCCGCTCAAATCCGCCAGGCTCCGCCCTGGCGGCGTTGCGCTTCCTCCGAGTATCCACGAATACGCGTCGTCAGCGCGCCTTGCCAGATCGAATCCCGACGGCTTCGAGCCCGCCGTGACTTTCACCACGGGCTGCTAGTGGTGTGCTGCAAAAGTTCATCGGAGTTGTATTCGATGATTGCCTCCCTCCTGCGTATCGCATCCCATGGGAAGACAGATGGGGAGACCGAAGGCAGAGCTGAATCTCGAGGCGTGCGAA
>JBLHKW010000193.1:0-7985 GCA_047618565.1 Planctomycetota bacterium | reverse complement strand
GCTCTCGTCGAATGCATCGGGGCTGTCGGCCGCCTCGGCAAGGTGATAATCCTGCTTGCCGACCTGGTCGTGGTGCGCGAACTCGGCGCTCGATGCCTTGATTCCGTGCTCGCGCCTGGCGTCCCTGGAATTCATGCCCCGAGTCTAACCCGGCGCCGCAGCTTCAGCTGCAACAACGCGAGCCCCATCAGCACCCAGGCGAGAATCAGCTCCAGGCTGGTGAGATCGAGTACAAGCACGCGTTCGATCAAGGGGCTCTCGCGCATACGCCGTAGATCGGCGCCGAAACTCAGACCGACCAGCAGTGTCAACGCCAGCACCGACGCCCAGGCGGCCAGCAGCTGCAACCAGCGCGGTATGCCCGTTTCGACCTGGCCATACAGTTCGGGATTGAGTCTCGGAAGGAGGATCAGTGCGACGCTATGCAGTCCGTAGAGCAACATCAGCGCGACCACGGCGATGTTCAACGCAAGATCCATACGCCCCGAGATGAGCAGCAGCGCCGCCAAGCAGAAGCTCACGACGAGGCCGATCACCGGAGTGCGCCGCGTCGAATGCAAGCGCCCGAAGACGTCTGGCATCAGTCCCTGATGTGCCATGATCCACGCCAGGCGCGCCGGTACGAACATGCTCGCATTGAGCGACGTCGCCACGGCCATGACCGCACCCAGGGTGACCACGACTCCGGCGCCGAAGGGCAGGTAGGTGGCCGCTGCCGCCGACATCGGCACCTCGCTGGCCGCAAGCGCTGCGGAGGGTAGCGCGCCGAAGGCCACCATCGACATGGCGACGAAGATTGCGGTGGTCGCCAGAATGCCACGCAAGAAAATGCGCGGCAGACGATCGCGGCTATCTCGCACCTCTCCGGCCGCCTGCGAGAGGGCCTCGAAGCCAGCGTAGGCAAAAAACAGCGACGGCAGCGCGCGACCGAAGCCTGCGCGGCCGCCCGTGAAGAACGGACGGAAGTTATCGGTGTCGATCGTGAGCAGTCCCGGCAGGAGCAGGACTGCGAGTGAAAGCGCGAGCAGCGCACACATGGCGACCTGCAAGCGCCCGAACCAACGCACCCCGACCAGGTGCACGCCAAGAAAGATGAGCATCGCGCCGAGCCCCACACTCAGCCGCAGGGCCCCGACGTGCTCGGCGCCGGGCTGCGCAAGTTCCAGCAGGTTGACCCCGAGCGCGTCCGCCAGATATGCGCAGGCGCCCATGTAGGAGATCAGCTTCAACCAGCCCGAGAGGAAGGTCAGCCGCTCACTCCCGAAGGCGCTCGAGATGTGCAGCACTTCTCCGCCCGGTTGCAGCCCAAGGGGCGTTGATAGAAACACCTGGTAGGCCACCGACGTCGCCAGGACCACCGGAGCCAGTAGCAGGTGGGCCAGGATCACGCTTGGCCCCGTGGCCGCCGTGGCTTCCGAAGTGACTCGGAAGATGCCAGCGCCGACCAGAATGCCGATCAGTACGGCATAGGACTCGAGTGTCCCCAGGTCGCGCTTGAGCCCAGCCCTGGATCCCTTGAATTCATCCACCCGGGAGATGATACGGTCCGGAGCAGCCCCAAGGAAAACCTTCACCACGCACGCCCCGTGCGGTAGAAGGGGCGTTCAACATCGGCATCGCCCTTCCCTACCCACCCAAGCGAGAACGAGATCATGGCCGCATCCGAGAAAAAGAAGCCCAAGGGCACGCCCTGGCACCTGTGGCTCGTCGGCATCCTCGCACTTCTGTGGAACTCAATGGGTGCCATGGACTACGTGATGACCGAGACCGAGAACGAGTCTTACCTGTCGAAGTTCACGGAGGCGCAGCTCGACTTCTTCTACGGGCTACCGACATGGGTTGTCGCAAGCTGGGCAACGGCGGTCTGGGGCGGTGTCCTCGGATCCTTGCTGTTGCTGGCCCGTAAACGCCTGGCGGTGTTCGTATTCCTGGTATCGCTGGTCGCCATGATGAGCACGACGGTACACAACTACGGATTCTCGAACGGCATGGAGGTCATGGGCGACCCCACTTCGCTTGGCATCAATGCCGCGGTCTTCGCCTGCTCGTTGGTATTCTTCCTTTATGCCCGAGCGATGAAGCGGCGCGGCGCGTTCAAGTAGCGCGAACCACGTTTGCCCGACCGCAGCCACGACGGCGCGCGCGATGCCTTCCATGTGAAACGGCTCCCGAAGGCATGCCGGCAGGCCTTTTGTGGCGAAGCGACTTGTGGCATCCGCCGACGGATCCGGGTCGTGTTGGCAACCACCCGGCGGTCCTCAGGACTGCAACGGAGGTTGTTGAGTCGTGCGCCATGCCGCGCACGAAGCCACGGGCCCACACGATCCACCTAACGGCGTCGAGCATGCGGTGCTCGAATGGGCACACGCATGCGACCCCATCCGTGCGGGACGACGCAACGGGACCAGCGCAGCTCGACGCGGGGACCCGAGGGTTTCGGAGCTGACCGCCCCGTGGATCCACTCGCATCGCTCGGGGCTAGCTGCGCGTGAAACTTTCGATGCTCGCCAACGTCCCGGATTCCCGGACCTGGCTCCGTCGAATCCGAGATTTCTACGCGTATTTTGGCTACGCGTAGTGATTCCAATGTCAGCCCGGTTTCCTGTTCCTGGGCCAGGTTGCGAGTTCCCACCTGGAGCAGGAAGGGCGCCCTACGCACGTTTGCGGACTCAGCGCCTCACCGGGGCAAAGCGCCTCACCGGGGCAAAGCGCGTCGCGCGCAAACGCGCTACGACGGGAACGCCGGAGCGCATCGAATACGGTGCGCCGTAGGGGAGACGCAAAAGTTTCGTAGGAGGGGCCCATGGTCGCTGCCGATACATCGCGGTGCGCTCATTGCGCGCTGAACAGAAAAGGGCAACCCCTGAATAACTCACCTCGAGATCGGCGGCAGCTGACACGCCTTGCTGCGCGTCATTCCGGCCCGCGGGGGAACTGAGACCGACGGAGGCCGCACAGCCTTCGATACACAACAGCCAAGAGAACGATGAAGAACGTACTGATTGTAGACGACAGCACCGTCGCCCGGATGATGATCTCGCGCTGTGTATCCGAGTTTCTTGAGGGATGCGAGATCACGACGGCCGAATCCGGGGAAGCGGCCCTGGAAGCAGTCGCGGCTGCGCAGGAGAATTTCGATCTCGCCATCCTCGACTTCAACATGCCGGGTATTGACGGGCTTGAACTGGCCCAGCAGCTCCACTTTCTTCAGCCCGACGCCCGCCTGATTCTCGCGACGGCGAACAATCAGAAAAGCCTCGCGGACCGCGCGCACTCGATGGGTGTGGGTTTCATCGTCAAGCCGCCCACCCAGGACAAGCTGCGCGACTGCCTTGGCAACTGCGAGTCCCACCCATGAGGCTGACCGAGATGGAACTTGACCTCCTGAAGGAGGCCTTCAACGCCGGTGCCGGCATGGCGGCCGGTGTGCTCGAGGAGCTCACCGGTGGGGGCCACGAGATCATGCTCTCCGTACCGGAGGTACACATGATCGGTTTCGCGGAGCTCGAGGAGAGGATCGGCGTGAATCCCACGGAAGAGTTCACGGCCGTCATCCAGGACTTCGTGGGTCCCTTCGGCGGCACGGCAATGCTGCTCTACTCGGCCACCGAGAGTCTCGAGCTCGTACGTGCGCTGCTTCGGGAGGAGAGCGCCTCCGAGGAGTTGCCCGTCCTTCAGGCGGACGCCCTGCGGGAGGTCGGGAACGTGGTCCTGAACGCGAGCCTGGGCGGCATCGGCCAGATGCTGAACACCAGCTTCGAGACCGGCTTGCCCGCGCTCAAAAGTGGTCACTGCCAGGAGATCTTCGCCGATGGCGCCGGGCACTCGGCCGGCCATGAGCTGCTCTACATGCGCATGCGATTCGCGCTCTCGGCCCCGTCGGTCGCCGGGCAGCTGGGCTTCTCCCTGGACATGCGGAATGGCGACGCCCTGCAGACCTGCCTGTCTGACTTCCTCAAGACCATGGGTGGGGCCTGACACGATGGATTGCACCCTGCTCGCAACGGCCATGCAGAGGTCGTCGACCGGACTCATCATGGTGGACGAGTCCCGCTCGATCATCCTCTGGAATAACAAGATGGAGAGCTGGTCCGGCCTCACCCAGGAAGTAGTGATCGGACAGCAACTGGCGACGGTCTTCCCGGGCCATGCGCTCGCTCCGCGCCTGCTGCGGGCGGTCGATCTGGCGACGCGCACCGGCTCCAGCTCGGTCCTGTCGCAGGCGTTCACGCCGCACCCGTTCCCGCTGACGCAGGTCCAGGACCCATCGCGTCGCGCCGTGCAATCCGTGACGATCCAGGGTCTGCTCGGAGAGGATGCTCGACGCTCCTGCCTGCTCGAGATCCAGGATCTCTCCCACTCCGATCAGCGCGAGAAGTTGATCCTCAAAAAGAGTCACGAGCTGCAACACAACTCGGAAGAGCTGGCGACCGCCCACATGCAGCTTGAGGATGAACTCAGGAACCGGCGCATGCTGCTGCACTCGATCACCTCGCTGCTGGTGGCGATCGACGATGAGGACAGGATTGTCCAGTGGAACGACTCGGCGAAAATGATCCTGGGTGGCTCCGCGCAGGAGCGGCTCGGGACCACGATCACCCAGGCGCGAATCCCCTGGGACACCGCTGCGGTCGAGCTGGCCTGCCAGAGTTGCCGCCGGGAGGAGAGAACGGTCCAGCTACCGAGCCTCGACTACACGCGCGATGACGGCACCGTCGGTGTACTCGACGCGCGCATTCACCCGCTCCTCGATGGCGCCGGCAAGTGCCGTGGGGTCCTGTTACTCGCGGAGGACCAGACGGAGCACATGCAGCTACGAGTGCAGCTCGAAACGGGACGCAAGGTCGCAGCGATCGGGCAGCTTGCAGCGGGGATCGCTCACGAGATCAACACGCCGATTCAGTTCGTTGCAGACAACGTCAGCTTCCTGCAACACGCCTTCGAGGACGTGCTCTCATTGCTCGAACGCGCCGCGCTGGATGGCGAGCGGGATATGAGCCCGGCCGATCGAGACGAATTGCTACTCGAAGTTCCGCTGGCCATCGGCCAGGCTCTCGAGGGTGTCCGCCGCGTCTCCAAGATTGTCGGCGCGATGAAGTCCTTCTCCCATCCCGGACAGACGCAGATGACCCGGGTCGACCTGAATGCGCTCATAGAAAGTACCGTCACCGTCTCCACCAGCGCCTGGAAGTACGTGGCCGAGGTGCAACTCGATCTCGATTCCGAGCTCCCGATGGTGGATTGCTTGCCCGGGCTGCTGAATCAGGTCATCCTCAACCTGATCGTCAACGCCGCACATGCGATCGAGGACCTACGCTCGGAATCGGAGCGTGGCACCATCGCGATCAGCACCGCGGTCGTGGACGGATCGATCGAGGTCCGTATGGCCGACAGCGGTGCCGGCATTCCGGAGGCCGTACGCCAGCGGATTTTTGATCCGTTCTTCACCACCAAGGAAGTCGGCCGGGGAACGGGCCAGGGACTGGCGATCGCCCACGACGTGATCGTAGTCAAGCACGAGGGGCAGCTCCGCTTCGAGACCGAACTCGGCCAGGGCACGACCTTCGTCATCCGCCTGCCCATCCGCAAGGCTGTCGCGCGCAAGACCGAGATCGTCGCCTGACGGCGAATCAACAGGTCATGGCTCGCAGGACGACTTGGGTTTCGGGTAGGATCTGCCGAAGGTAGACCCGAGCCCACGGACATGCCGACTTCGTTCCCGATCCCCGACTTCCAGTCGCTGAACCTCTATCCGCTGCTCTATGCCCTGGTCCTGGGTGGGGTCATCGGGCTCGAGCGCGAGTGGCATGGACGCCCGGCGGGATTGCGTACGCACGTGCTTGTCTGCATGTCAGCGACCATGCTCATCATGATCTCGCAGCGCACGGGCGCTGCCAACTTCACGGGCGACGGACGCCTGGTCTTCGACCCCAATCGGATGGGCGCAGGCATCGTGACCGGGATCGGGTTTCTGGGCGCCGCCACGGTCCTGCGCTCGGGCGACCTGCTGCGCGGCCTGACGACTGCGGCATGTATCTGGTTCGTCGCGGGCCTCGGGATCGTCCTTGGCAATCAGAATTACGCCCTGGCAACCGTGGCCACAGGCATCGTCCTGCTCGTCCTCACCGTGCTCAACCGCCTGACAGGCCTCATTCACCCGATCATCTACCGGCGCCTGATCGTCATGCACTGCCACGCCGACTCCCAGGCCACGGCGGACGCGGTGTCCAAGCTGCTGAAGGACGAGGGCTGTCGCGTGCTCGACATCGCCAGTGGAACGGATTCCGTGGACAGCTGCCACGAGCTGGTCTTCTACGTCTCGCTCAAGAGCGGACTGCAGTCACCGCGGGTCACCCAGGCTGTTGCGGGCCTGACCGACGTGACCAGCGCTCGCTGGAAGCTGATCTCCAACCCGAACTGAGCCGTTCGGCTCCGTTCGGCTCGATCTCGCTCGGGGGGCAACTGCAAATATTCGGGCGGCGTTGCGTACTCGCGGCCAGGGGCGCTTTGTCCCTGCATTCCGCCCCCCCAAACGTATCGCGCCAATGATCCCCGTCGTTCTGCTCGCGCCGCTCCTGTTCACCCACCTGGGCGAACGCAGCTCGGCCGCCCCGGATGTGCTGCCGTCCATCCTCTACGAGATCGATCTGAGCGACCACAGCGACGACCTCTTCCACGTCACGGTCACACCGCCGCCCCTGGGCCCCGAAGACAAGTTCTTCGACTTCGTGGCCACGGCCCCTGGGACCTACTCGGTCCTGGATTTTGGCCGCTTCGTACAGTCGCTGGAAGCCCTCGATGCGCAGGGCGCCCAGGTCCCGGTGGAGCAGCAGGGCACCAACCGCTGGAAGCTGAGCGATCCCGAACGGGTCGCGAGCATCGTGTACGCCATCGAAGACACCCTGGGCTCGGACCTGGCCGGACCCGGAATGATGTCAGCCGGAGGCACGGGGATCGAGGGGACCTACATCATCCTGAATACGTTCGCGACACTCGGATACTTCGAGCACCACCTCAACGTCCCCGTCCGCCTGCGGCTCCAGCACAACCCCGAATGGCTGGTCGGGACTGCGCTGCGCAAGACCAGCTCGGGTGAGTACCAGGCCTCCTCGTACCGGACCCTCGCGGACTCACCGATCTTGATGGGGGAGCTGTCCAGCACCGGCATCTTCGTGGGCGACATCGAGGTCGAGATCTTCGTGCACTCCGAGGATGCCAGACTGAGCGCCGATGAAGTGCTCTTCGCGGCCGGGGATGTGCTCGTGGCCGCCGAGAAGTTCATCGGGTTCGCGCCCGTCGATCGTTACGTGTTTCTGATGGACTTCATGAGCATGGAGTCCATGCAGCGCAATGGAGTTCGCGCGATGGGCGCACTCGAGCACTCCTACAGCTCGCTCTACACTCTGCCGGCCTCCGGCAGCTCGCTCGAGCGGCTGGCCGAGGTGATTGCCCACGAGTTCATGCACATCCTGACGCCTCTGCATCTCAAGAGTGAAGCCATCGCGAACTTCGACTACTCGAGCCCACGCCTCGACCAGCACCTCTGGCTCTACGAGGGCGTGACGGAGTGGTCAGCGCACATGTTGCGGCTGCGCGCGGGGCTCACGAACCTCGAGTCCCATCTCCAGACCCTGTCCAGAAAGATCCAGACCTCACGCTTCTTTGACCAGGACTACAGCCTGGCGCAGATAAGCACGGAATGGGCCACGGACGCGGGCGCCCGCCAGTACCCAAACGTCTACCAGCTCGGGGCTGTGACTGCGTCCATCCTGGACTTGCGTCTACTCGAGCTGTCGAAAGGCGAGCGCGGGCTGCGCGACGTATTCCTGGATTTTGTCAAGCAACACGGGCCCAAGGCGCCCTTCGACAGCGAGCGCTTCTTCGAGAAGTTCGTGGCCGCGACCTACCCCGAGCTCGGTTCCTTCTTCGAAGATCACGTCCAGGGTAGCCTCCCGCTTCCCTACGCGCAGGCGTTCGCGCTCGTT
>JBLHKW010000192.1:0-8059 GCA_047618565.1 Planctomycetota bacterium | reverse complement strand
GGGGGTACCCTACTCGCCACCGGTACCGATGTACCGAGCCAGGATCGATCTCGCACCAAGTTGATCCGGGATCGTTTGTCTCGCGATGATCCCTGAAGATGGGTGAACCTGGATCAGGTTGGTGTGAGCATGATCCTGGCTCGGTAAGTGTGCGCTGGCTGTCGTGTATCATTGGCAGTCTCATCCAGCAGGCCGTTGACGAAGTGCATTGCCGGCATGGCGCCGGATGACGTTGCCAACGGCCTGTTAGACTGGCCCTCCCCATTCGGGGGGCCTGTAGCCATCCCCCTGATAGGAGACCTCCCGGATGAAGCTGATCTACGCCTGTGTTGTGACCCTCGTGGCGGTGACTGCGACGCCAACCGCCCTGGCCGAGACTGTCACCGTAACCCTCCAGGGTGTCGTCGAGGACAACCAGATCGGGACCGGGGATCTCGGCGGCGCCGACGTGGATGACCCGGTTACCCTCACGTTCAGGGTGGATTCTGACGGCTTCACGAACAGCGCCTCCTTTCCAACTCGCGGCTACGACATCGACATGCCCAGCTTCGCGATGGCGCTCGGCGGCGCCGTGGTCAATCTTCAAAGCCCCTTCCCTGCGGGGCAGACTCCTTACTTCACTCTGCGCGACAACGATCCAGCGGTGGACGGCTTCTTCGTGGCGACGAGCGTCGACTTTCCCATCGGAGTTCCGCTCGACGAGGTCGGGTCCCTTGGCAATTTTATCGGCAACTTTTCCGTCGCCTACCGTGGAACCACGATTTCATCGCTCGACATTCTGGACGCCGTCGGCAGCTACGATTTCACTGGCCTCTCGGTCTTCAACTGGACGGTCGACGACGGTCCTTTCAATCCGATGCTCATCACCTTTCAGAGTATGACCATCACGCGCGGCAGCGCGCCCGTACCGACGTTGCCCGAGTGGGGGCTGATCGCGTTGACCGTGCTGATGGGCGCGGCAGGAGCTCGTGCCTTGAGCCGGAACTAGTTCTGCGGAGCCAGGATCGATCTCGCACCCGTTTGATCCCGGTTCGATCGTCTCGGGATAACCCTGGCCTCCCTGCCCGGTCCGAAGGTGATCCGCAGCCCGAGTCGCAGGACTTCCGCTGCCCGCTTCGCGTAGCAGCTGTCCGAGAGTAGCAGCCGTCTGTGCTCGAGCAGTGCATGCCCGGCGCTGCTGCGAGGCACGCCAAATTGACCTGCGGCCTCCAGCGTCGAGAGCCCCACGACGTCCCGACTCATGCCCAGCGCGAGCACTTGCCACGCGTCCTTTCCGCGCGTACGCGGATGGACGGTCCACGGTCCGACGCGCTCACGCACCTCCTTGATTGCCTCGCTCAACGCGGGCGGGGACATCAGGCCGTTCGGGATGGGGGGGGCCGTCAGCGACTCGAGCCTTGTGAACCATCCAGCGTTGCACGCTTGCCGGAGCAGCTCTGATGAGATCGTGGAAGGCGCAGTTCTGAGTGCGCTACTCCAGACGCCGCTCCACGACCCAGCGGGCGTGATCTGTGAGCGTTCGGCCCACGGATTCATCGACTTCGGAGTCATTCAGCCACGACGGCGCCGCTCTTCTACTGAAGAACCAGGCCCTCCCGTAGGGATATTGAGCGGGATCATCCACGAGGCCAGCTGCCACGGGGTTGTCGTCGATGTAGCGCTGGACATTCCAGAAGTAGTGCTCGCTATCGATCAGGCGCGAGGTGAAACGAGCCCGAAAGAGACCCGGCGCGCTTGTGCCGTCGGTTGAACTAGCGCACAAACGGATTCTCGGTGCGACGCATCGCGTCGGACAGCCGGCCGTTGGGGCTTCGCACGAGCAGGTGAAAGTGGGTGGTCATGAAGCAGAACCCGTGGAGTTCCAGCTCGCCGCGCCTGACCTCGCGGGCCAGCCGTGACAGGAAGTAGCGAACCTCTACTCGGGAGTGAAAGACGGGGCGCTTCGCCTGCCCACGATTCATGACGTGGTGCCAGGCCCCAGGGGAGTCGCTTCGTGATCGTCTCGGCATCTCATGAAGGAAGACAGACGGGCACGGCGGTGGTTACGGTCGAAGACGAACGAACCAGGTTCAGGTTGGTGCGAGGCTGAGCCTGGCTCGGTATAGTTTCTCCACGGGCACCGGGATACCTCCTTACGGTGTCCGTCTGGCCGTTGCGCCATCCCCGGGCTCAACCCGTACGAAACACAGACAACAGGACTCCAAGAAAGCCACGCATGAAGATTCTCATCGGCGCATCCCTTGTGGGATTACTCGCGACTCACGCTCTTAGCAACGCTGACCCTGCGCCCACGGCGGTGGCCGACAAGCCCAACATCGTCGTCATCTGGGGCGACGATATCGGTCAGTCGAATATCAGTGCCTACACGTTTGGCGTGATGGGCTACCGGACCCCGAACATCGACCGCATCGCCAGCGAGGGCGTGATGTTCACCGATTACTATGGTGAGCAGAGCTGCACCGCCGGGCGCTCGTCCTTCATTACTGGACAGAGCGTGTTTCGCACCGGGCTCAGCAAGGTCGGGCTGCCGGGCGCGGACCTGGGCCTGGCTGCCGAGGACCCGACGATCGCCGAGGTCCTCAAGGCGCAAGGGTACGCCACCGGGCAGTTCGGCAAGAACCACCTCGGTGACAAGGATGAGCACCTTCCGACGGCCCATGGCTTTGACGAGTTCTTCGGCAACCTGTACCACCTCAACGCCGAGGAGGAGCCCGAGAACGCGGACTACCCGAAGGACCCGGCCTTTCTCAAGAAGTATGGCCCGCGTGGTGTCATCCACTCCTTTGCTGACGGCCGCATCGAGGACACCGGGCCGCTCACCAAGAAGCGCATGGAGACCGTGGACGACGAGACTGTCGCCGGCGCGCTCGATTTCATGGAGCGTCAGAAGGCTGCGGACAAGCCCTTCTTCCTGTGGTGGAGCGGGACGCGCATGCACTTTCGCACGCACGTGAAGGAGGAGCTGCGCGGCATCTCCGGTCAGAACGAGTACGCGGACGGCATGGTCGAGCACGACATGCACGTGGGCCAGATTCTCGACAAGCTCGACGAGCTCGGCCTTTCGGACAACACGCTCGTCTTCTACAGCACGGACAACGGTCCGCACATGAACACCTGGCCCGATGCGGCGATGACGCCCTTCCGCGGCGAGAAGAACACCAACTGGGAGGGCGGTTGGCGCGTGCCGGCCATGGTTCGTTGGCCCGGCAAGATCAAGCCCGGGACGGTCACGAACGAGATCATGCACCACATGGATTGGCTTCCGACGTTCGCCGCGATCGCCGGCGATGGGGACGTGAAGGAGCGCTTGCTGGACGGAGTCGTCCTCGGTGACAAGTCCTTCAAGGTTCACCTGGACGGCTACAACTGCCTGCCGCTCCTGACCGGCGCCGTCCAGAAGGGCCCGCGAAACGAGGTCTTCTACTTCACCGACGACGGCGATCTCAGCGCCCTGCGTTACAACGACTGGAAGCTGATCTTCATGGAGCAACGCGAGACAGGGACGCTGGCGCTCTGGTCCAACCCCTTCACCCCGCTGCGAATCCCGCTGATCTTCAACCTGCGGCGCGACCCCTACGAGCGCGCCACGCTGACCTCCAATACCTACTACGACTGGATGATCGACCGGGCTTACCTGCTCGTGCCCGCTCAGGACTACGTCGGCGAGTTCCTGTCGACCTTCCAGAAGTACCCGCCGCGCCAGAAGGCGGCCAGCTTCAGCCTCGACCAGGTCATGGAGAAACTGACGGCACCCACGAGTCACTGAGACCCGGCGCATGCCGAGAAGCGGTCCCGCATTCGCGCGGCCGCGCAGGGCGCTCGATTCCTGGCCGGCCGGCCGCGGGATCGAGCGCCTCTTCCTTGCCACAGGATGTGCTGGGCTGACCATCATTGCGGGTGGCGCCGTTGGTTGGGGGGCGGGGACGTGCGATCGGAGGCGCCACCGGTTAGTCTCGCGGAATGAAATCCATTCTGATCCTCGCTGCCTGCACGCTGTTCTTCGTTTCCGGATGTTCGTCGATGAGCATGGAGGAGAAGCAGAGCAAGCGCGAGGCGCTCGACGCGATGGCCTCGAAGACGATCGCTGGACTGACGGAGAAGGATGCGGGCATTGAGGGTCTGGTCAAAGATGGCCTCGCGTACGCCGTTGCCAACATGAAGCTCACCAAGGTGCCGCTGGTCGGCGCGGGTGGGGGGGAGGGCGTCCTGGTGGTCCGGGACACGCAGCAGCGACTCTATTTTGACGTCGCGCGATTCGACCTTGGCGGCGGATGGGGCGTCCGATCGTACAAGGCGCTCATGGTGATCCACTCCCAGGACGTACTGGACCGCTGGATGGATGGCAGCTGGGCCTTCGAGGCCGGGGCGGAGGTTTCCGCAGGGACCGCTGCGGCGGGAGGCACGGCCTCGGACTCCGACCAGGGCTTCTCGATGCATGTGCTCTCGGACGGTGGCGCGTCGGCAACGGTGACCGCGCGCGTGATACGGGTGACCATCGATCGTGGGCTGACGGAAGCGCCCTGATCGAGGCGTGATCACCTGAGGCGTCGCGCGCAGGGGCGCCCGATCCCGCCAGCGCAGCCGCTGAACCCGCACAATTCACGCATTCTTCATGCGTGGCGCCTATGCTCTGCGGCATGGGACGAAGCCGCATCACGGTGGTCGAAGACGAGGAGGACATCCGGGAGATCCTGGAGTACAGCCTCTCGCGCGAGGGCTTCGAAGTGGAGACCGCCGCGGACGGCGCCAGCGGCCTGGAGCTGATCCGGGCTGGCCACCCCGAGCTGGTCCTGCTCGACCTGATGCTGCCCGACATCGACGGCCTGGAGATCTGTCGTCGGCTGAAGGGCGATGACACGACCCGAGACATCGCGATCATCATGGTGACGGCCAAGGGCGAGGAGTCTGACATCGTGCTCGGTCTCGGACTGGGCGCGGATGACTACATACCCAAGCCCTTCAGCAACAAGGAGCTCGTGGCGCGCGTGCGTTCGGTCTTGCGTCGGGTTCAGCGCGCTGGCGAGGGCGAGCTCAGCGCAGAGATTGAGACCGTGCTCGTGCATGGACGCCTCAAGGTCGATGCGGATCGGCACAAGGCGTGGGTCGCGTCCGAGGAGGTCGAGCTCACGGCGACGGAGTTTCGCATCCTGCTCTTGCTGGCGCGCAACCCGGGCCGCATCTTCAGTCGCAGCCAGATCCTGGTCGAGACGCGCGGGCAGCTGGCGGCGGCCTTCGAGCGCAGTGTCGATGCCCACGTGCGCACCATTCGCAAGAAGCTGGGGGACGAGCGCGACCTGATCGAGACCGTGCGCTCCATCGGCTACCGATTCGCAGAAGAGGCGAACGCATGAGGACGCTCGGATTCTTCTGGAAGGTCTTCGGCGGGTCTGTCGCGGTGGTGCTGATCACCGCCATCGGCGTCTACACGGCGGCCCTGCCCGCGATCGAGCGCAGTCTGGAGCAGGAAGCCGAGCAGCGCGTCCAGCACGAGGCCATCTGGTCGACGGAGCTGTGTAAGGAGGCCTTCAACCCCGATAGCGAAACTTTCCGCACCGATGGGTTCTCGTCCATCATGGCGGCATATGGGGGCTCGCGCTTCACTTTGGTTCTCCCTGACGGGGGCGTGTACTTCGACAGTGACCAGGACCCCGGGGAGATGGACAACCACGGATCCCGTGCGGAGATCCGTACACCGGGCACCGCGGTCACGCGCTTCAGCAGGACGCTGCAGGAGAACATGACCTACTTCGCACTGCCGATCGTTATCGATGGTGTGCTGCGCGGGCACTCCCGTGTGTCTGTCCCGGTAGAGGACCGCGAGACGCGGCTCGTGCCGCTGCGTGATGCGATCCGTGACGGCGCGCTCCTCGCCACCCTGATCTCGCTCCTGCTCGCGGGCTATTTTGCGCGTCGGGTGACGCGGCCCCTGAGTGAGATTGCGGACCTGGTGACCGAAATCGGGGCCCACCAGACGACGCGGCGCCTGGGTGTGCATCGCATGGACGAGGTCGGCCGCCTGGGGTCCGCGGTGAACAGCATGGCCGACGAGTTGCAGGGCAAGACCGCGCGAGTCGAACGCGACCGTGCCGAGCGGGACGCCATTTTCTCGGCTCTGGCGGCGGGATTGCTGGCGGTGGACGTGGAGCGCAATGTGCTCTTCATCAACTCCCAGGGGCGGGCGCTTCTGGGCGGCCTGGAGGGTCGCTTGAAGGGCAAGCCGGTATGGGAGCTGACCCGCAGCAGCGCTCTGATTGAGGTGGTCGATCGTTGCCTGTCGGGAGCGACGCGCGTGAGCGGGGAGGCCCATTTCGAGGGTCGGGACGGCGAGCGTGCGATCGAGGTCACCGCAGTTCCGATGGTTGGCGAAACGGGCGCGGATCGTGGATGCGTTCTCGAGCTCCGTGACGTTTCCGAGCTACGCCGCCTGGAGGCTGTGCGCAGGGACTTTGTCTCGAACGTGTCGCACGAGCTCAAGACGCCCCTGACCGCGATGCGCGGCTACGTGGAGGCCGTCCTCGATGATGACGGGATGCCCGAGGCGACACGGCGCTCGTTCCTCGAGAAGGCGCACCTGAACACCGAGCGCCTGGCCGCGATCGTCAGCGATCTGCTGTCACTCTCCAGGCTTGAGTCGGACGGGCACGAGCTGATCTTCGAGACTGTCGATTGCGCCGAGCAGGCGCGCAGCGCGCTCGACGAGATGCGCGGCCTGGCGGATCTGCGTGGCGTAGGCCTCGTCCTGGAGGCACCTGAAGAGGCGTTGCTGGTGAATGCCGACGTCCCGGCATTCGGCACAGCCTTGCTGAACCTGATCTCGAACGCGATCCAGTATTCGCCTGCGGATAGTGATGTTCGGGTCGTCGTCGGGTGCGATGCCGACCAGGCCCGGATCGATGTCATCGATGAGGGGCCAGGCATTCCCCTGTACGAACAGGAGCGCATCTTTGAGCGCTTCTACCGCCTCGACAAGGCGCGCTCGCGGAAGCTGGGCGGCACGGGCCTGGGGCTCGCCATCGCCCGGCACGTGATGTCTGCCCACGGCGGCCGCGTCGAGGTGCAGAGCGAGCTCGGGCAGGGTAGCCGCTTCAGCTTGCTGCTGGCGCGGATCTGAGTCTTCACGCGCTTCGGGTCGCGGATTCACACATCGTTCACACAGGTGATCGATACTGCGCCCATGAAAGACATCCAACTCACGGCGCTGCTCCTCGGTTTCGTTGCCTCCTGCGGAGGCTCGAGCGAGAGCGCGACCCATGCAGCCACGCGCCTCACGGGGCGTGTTTCCATCGACGGATCCTCCACGGTATTTCCGATCACCGAGGCTGTGGCGGAAGAGTACCGATCGGTAAGCCCCGATGTGCGTGTCACGGTGGGCGTCTCCGGGACTGGCGGTGGATTCAAGAAGTTCATTGCGGGCGAGACCGATATCGCCGACGCATCCAGGTACATAAAGGGCAAGGAGCTCGATGGCTGCGCCGCCAAGGGGCGCGAGTTCATCGAGATCCCGGTCGCCTACGATGGCCTCGCCGTGGTGGTGAACAAGGCCAACACCTTCGCGGATGCGATGACGGTGGAGGAGCTGCGCCGCATGTGGGCCTCGGACTCGGTCGCAAAGACCTGGAGCGATATCCGACCTGAGTGGCCTGATCGGGAGTTCAAGCTGTTCGCTCCGGGGCAGGACTCCGGGACCTTCGACTACTTCACCGAGGTGGTGAACGGCAACTCCGGCAACTGCCGTAGCGACGTGACGTTCTCGGAGGACGACAACGTCCTGGTGCGCGGCGTGATCGGGGACGAGGACGGCATCGCGTTCTTCGGCCTGGCCTACTTCGTCGAGAACGCGGACAAGTTGAACTCCGTCGGGGTCGATCCGGGCGATGGGACGCCCGTGAAGCCGAGTGCACAGAGTGTCGAGGAGGGTACCTACACGCCGCTCTCGCGCCCGCTGTTCATCTACGTTTCGACCGAGGCCGCGCAGCGACCGGAAGTCGACGACTTCGTGCGCTTCTTCATTCAGCAGGCCCGTGGACTGGTCGGCGAGGTTGGCTACGTCCCGATGCCG
>JBLHKW010000191.1:0-8309 GCA_047618565.1 Planctomycetota bacterium | reverse complement strand
ACTCCTCCTCGCCCCGCCTTGCCCCGTCACCGCCAGCGTCGGGATACGCCCCTTTGGGGCCCCGTCGCTGGCGGTGACGGGGCAAGGTGGGGCGTCCCCCCGTTTTGCTCCAGAGCCCGAAGCAGAGGGAACCATACCCATACCCATACCCCCGCGCCGCCTTCCCGCCGGCCCGCATCTCACTCCCTGCCGCCGTCAGCGTCCTTCGAGGAACTCGGTCATGTCCCACTGCCTCTGAGTGCGGGCGACTTCCAGAGGTGTCTTGCCCGCGCGCGAGAACTGATAGCCGACAGCATCGATATCGGCTCCGTGGTCCAGCAGGAAGCGCGCCAGCTCGATGTGTCCGTTCCGGGCAGCCCAGTGCAATGCGGTCGTCCCGAGGGTCGCCTGATCCACGTCGACACCGTTCGCCAGCAAGAACTTGGCCACCTCGATGCTCGCACCGCCGAGGGCACAGAACCACATGACGGGCGTATCGTCGGAGCCACGCTCGTAGATTCGCAGCGGGTCTTCGGCCAGCATGGCCTGCGCGCGTTCGAGGTCGCGGATCATGAGTGTCGTACCGAACGACTGGGGTGCACCAGCGTCCAGTAGCGTCTCCACGACGTCACGCCGACCATCACGTGCCGCCACTTCTACCGCGAAGTCTCCCTGCAAGGACTGCACGAGTGCGAGACGTGGCTCCTTTGCCAGAGCACCGCTCACCTTCATCAAGCTCTGTCGCGCTGACTTGCATATCCGCTCGCGCGGTACACGCCCGATATCGGCCATGTCCGGATAGGTGATCGGATTGCCCTTGGCATCGTGCGTGCCCCGGCGCGCCTGATGGTCGCGCCGGATGCCCTCGTGGTTCCGGAGCAGTTCAGCGAGCCCGTCAAACTTGCGACGAACCGCCACGTCCAGTGCAGTCTTCCCCTCGTCGTCGCGCGCGTCGATTGCCGCTCCGCGTCGGATCAGGTAGCGCACCAGCGGCATGTGGCCCCTGTCCACGGCAGCGTGCAGTACGGACCAGCCGCCACGTTGCGGCGCATTGACGTCTGCCCCGTTGCTGAAGAGGCTCACGGCCGTCACGTAGGCGTCGATCGGGTCCGGACATTCGACGGCCCCAAAGGCTGCGGTGACGCCCTCAGCACCCAGGGGGTTCGCGTTGGCGTCCGCGCCGCGCGTCTGGAGTCGCCACAACTGCGGGCGTCCCACACGCGCGGCTGCGTAGAGGACGGTCCCTCCGACCGGGTGGTATTCATTGAGACGATCCAGCCCACCGTCGAGCATGAGGTTCACCCGACTCCAATCGGGAATCATCGCGGACTCGACCAGATCCGGCTGAAATCCGTAGTGCACGAGCGCCTGGCCCGCGAGGTCCTGGTCGTTCAGGAAGGCCACCACCAGCGCCGAGCGCCCCTGGTCGTCTCCGCACTCCATGAGCTCGGGACGGGCTTCCAGCAAGCGCTCGATGAGCTCGATGTCGCCTGCCCGGACCGCGTCTAGAAACTCCTGCGAGTCGGAGATCTGGGGGTGGATGCCCCACTTCAGATCATCGACCGAAGCTCGAGCCGCGGGGAGCACGACGAGGGCCGCCAGGGCCCCAGCGATCAGGATTGTTTGACGGGCATTCATTCAGGTCACTCCGGGGGAAACAGTCCCCTGTTTCATGATACCCGGGTAGGCCGCCCTAATGTTAGCTCCGGGAGGTCACGGGCCGCTCCGGACTTGATAACCATCGAGCACAGGAGTACCCAGGAGCCTCAACGGGTGGCTCCGACACGTGGTGCTGGCCGCGTGAGCCACCCGCTCGGACCATCGCCAGGCATGCACAATTGAAAGGGAACCTCGGGCAGGCCGCTGGCCTCGAATTCGACCCCGCGACGCGCGGCATCATGCCGGACGACGAGGTCACGAGCATCCACATCCTGCGCCACGGATCGGTCGAGGAGCTCGAGCGTCGAGCGGTACGCGGACAGCTCGACCACCCGCTCTCGGCGCACGGGCTAGCTCAGTCCGAGCGACTTGTCGAGTGGTTCGCGCGCCTGGAGCTGGCTCCGGACCGGATCATCTCAAGCGATCTCCAGCGCTGCTCGGTCCTGGGCGACCAGCTCTCGGCACGCCTCGGAACTCCCCTGGAGCTGGCCGCGGACCTGCGCGAACAGCACATGGGGACCTGGCAGGGTCAGACCTGGAAGGAGATCACGGAGTGGGATGCGGCGCGCGTCACCGCCTACTGGGACAACTACGTCGAGACGACGCCCCCCGAGGGCGAGTCCATGCGCGACCTGGCCACGCGCGTGACCCACTGGTGGGAAAGCGTCCTCACGGATTCCCACGGGAAAACCGTGCTGATCGTGACCCATGTGGGCGTTATCCGCGTACTACTCTGTCGGCTCATGGGTATTCCGACGTCGAATGCTCTACGCTTTGCACCGGCGACCGCTTCCCACACTTCGGTCCTCTGCAGCGCAGCCGGGAGCGTCCTTAACTCCTTCGGCGAACGTCCCTGGCTCTCATGAAACTCGGATCCACCAGGTGAATCTTCGAATCGCAATATCCGGTTCGGCCGGCACGGGCAAGACCACACTCGGCAAGGCCCTGGCACGAAGACTCGAGGTCCCGTTCATCGAAGAGGGTATGCGCAAGCGCATCGAGGGCGGCCTTCAGCTGCACGAACTCTCCAATCCAGAACGCCGGGCTCTGCTATCCGAGCTCTGGGATGAGCAACGCGAGCTCGAGCAGCGCGCCGGCTCGAGCTTCGTCGTGGACCGCTCTGCATTCGACTACATCGCTTTCTGGCTGCACTACGCGCTCTACGACGAGCTCGACGACAGCGAGGCCTGGATCGGGCGCCTCAGAAGCGAGGGTGAGCGCTACGATCGCGTGCTGCTCCTGCCCTGGGGCGTATTGCCCCTCGTGAAAGACGGGGTGCGCTCCACGAATCGCTGGGTGCAGTTCCACTATCAGGCGACCCTCGAGGCGACCCTGAAGCGCTTCGCCCACCGCGGTCAGGTACTGCGGATTCCGGGCGACGAGACCGTCGAGCAGCGCGTCAACTTCAGCCAGCGCTTCCTGCCCGTCCAGTAGTCCTGCGCCCTGCAGGAGGCCCTGTTGCGGGCCAGGTGAGGGCGCAGCGACCACAAAACCGAGTTGAACCGGCGGGGATCCGAGGGTCGGATACACTCGTATTGGGGATCGGCAGACCCTCCGTAGGCGCCGGCCACCCCACTCCCCAGCCCCACATCGCGGCAGTCAACATGAACACCCTCTGGATTCCGTCCCTCCTGGGAGCGGTATCACTGATCACGTCCGTCCTTACCCCGACGTCGACGGTCCATGCCCCCACCACCCCCAAGGGCGACGGTGGCGCCGTCCGAAGCGTCGATGCGCCGTCCCCGTTGCAGCGGGTCGTCCAGCGCACGAACAGCTTCACCGGCAGCTCCCAGGACGCGAGCGCGCTGACGATCGACCGCGACGGCAACTGGGTCGTGACGTGGCATAGCCGGCGCCAGCAGGAAGGCAGCTACGGCATCTATGCACGCCGCCTCGACCCGACCGGCAAGCCGATCGCCGCCGAGCGTGCCATCAACGACACCGTCAGCGGAATGCAGATGCAGCCGTGTGTCGTCAGTGACGACCAGGGTGGGACCTGGTTCGCGTGGCGCTCGTTCGAGCAGGATGGAGACCAAGGTTCAGTGGTCGCACGCCGCTTCGATTCGAAGCTGGAGCGCGCCACGGGCGAGATCGAGGTCAACGAGACCGTCGCCGGCCACCAGAGCGATCCATCGATCGCGGCGCTACCTGGCGGTGGAGCACTGGTGATCTGGACTGGCCCCGCATCGTGCAGCGGGCGCCTGCGCATCCACGGCCGACGCCTCGCGCGGGACGGACGCCCCCAGGGTCCGGAATTCATCCTCGGTCAGGCACAGGGTCAGGACCGCCTGCCCCACGTAGGCACGGACGACAGTGGCCGCGCCGTGGTCTGCTGGGCGCGAACAACCGATGAAGGTTTGCCCCTGGGCATCTTCGCACAGGCTATCGACAGATCCGGGCAGCCCGCTGGCGCCGAGTTCCGCGTCGACTCCACGACCAGCCTACAACCGGTCGAGCCGACGCTCTCGATGACCGGCACGGGCAAGTTCGCAATCGCATGGATCGACCTGAGCGCCCAGGGAGCCCCGCTCTTCTGGCGCACCTACGACTGGCAGGGAGACGCCATCACGGCCGACGCGCCGCGGCAGCACCTGGCGCAGGAATCCGGATACACAAGCGGCCACGCCATCGACCTGGACGAGGATGGCTCTCTGCTGCTCGCCTGGAGCCAGCACTCTTCCACCGGAAAGCAGACTCGACTGTTCGCACAGGTCTTCGACGCAGAGGGCCATGCCGCGAGCCCGGCATGGCCGGTGAACACCCGCAGCGACGGCGTCGAGAAACTGGCCGTCGGGCGTGGAACTTCGCGCGTGGCCAGACTGCGTGACGGTCGCATGGGCTTCGCGTGGCACGGCGACGGTGGCCAGGGCGACTCGTCGGGCGCGCACATTTCCGTGCTCCTGCCGGACGCGTTCGAGATCCAGACCTGTGCGCAAGCCACGATCGACCAGGCCATCTGGGAGGGCGCAGAAAAAGCGGCCATGCCCCACGAGCTGCCCAGCTTCAGCTCCCGACGCGCCCTGCGGCAGGCCACGCCCGGCTCCACGCCGCTGCTGGGCCAGCCCGCAACCTTCAGCATCGACGGCATCCTCGATACGGGCGCCACGCCGCCCGACCCGCACCTGGCGGTCGGCCCTGACCACATGGTCCAGGTGACGAACGGTCGGATCCAGTTCCGCAATAACCTGGGCGGACTGACGTTCGACAGCCCGATTCAGGGCGGCGGCGGTTTCTGGGGAACGGCTGGCGCGGGAAACTTCGTGATCGACCCCGAGGTCATCTGGGATCCGCATGCGCAGCGATTCATGGCCGTGGCGGCCGAGATCGCGGTCGGCGGCACGCGACCTTACTACCTGCTCGCGGTGTCCGATGACGCGGATCCGGGCGGCATGTGGTTCAAGTACCGCATCGATGTCCTGGCTTCCGCCGGTGACCCGAACATCGACTCGCCCAACATCGCGGTCGATGAGAACGTGGTGTACCTGACCGCGAACTTCCTGACGCCCGACATCTTCCACCTGTTGCTGATCGACAAGTCGTCCGTCATCGCGGGTGGAGTGCCGAGCTACATCGACCACGTGATCCCTGCCGTGCACTCGTTCGGCGTACCCATCACGTACGACGCCGGGGCACCCGCTCAGTACATGATTCACGCCGAGCAGTCGGCCGGCTCGAACAAGATCGACTTCTGGGCGATCACGGATCCGTTGACCAGCCCGGTGTTTCAGTCGACAACGCTGACTCTCCCGACCATCTACACAGATCCCGAGAGCGCTCCCCAGCTCGGTACGTCGATCCGGATCGAGCTCTTCGACACGCGCTTCTGGAGCTGCGTCTATCGCAACGGTTCGCTCTGGGCCACTCACCACTCCGGCGTCGGTCAGGCCATCCAGATCTGGTATCAGTTCGACATGCAGGGCTGGCCGGGCAGCGGCAACCAGCCAGTTCTCGTCCAGTCCGGATCGCTCAACCTGGGCCTGCCCATCCGAACGTTCTTCGGAAGTATCGGCGTCGATGCTGACGACAACATGGCACTGACCTTCGCGCGCTCCTCGCCGGACGAGTTCATCTCGATGGCCCAGGTGACGCGTGCTGCGAACGACCCGCTCGGGGCAACCCAGCCGCCGGTAACGGTGATGACGAGTACCGGACCGGGAGGCGACCGCTGGGGCGACTACAGCGCATGTGTCCCCGATCCCGACGAGCCCGGGACATTCTGGGCCTGTCACGAGTACACGGACGGGGTCAACTGGAAGACGCGCATCGCTCGCTTCCAGGTATGCCCACTGGGCGAGTCCTACTGCGTTTCCGCGACACACTCCGGAGGGCAGCAGGCGCTCATCGCAACGGCCGGAACGCCGCGCGTCTCGAACAACGAGTTCTTCCTCACCGTCAGTGACGGACCGCCCAACAAGTTCGGCGTGTTCTTCTACGGGCCCAACATGATCCAGGTGACCTTCGGGGATGGCTTCCGCTGTGTCGGTGGTCAAACGCAACGCCTGAACCCGATCGCCCAGCTCGATAGCTCCGGCACATTGAGCCGTCAGCTGGACCTGACCACGCTCCAGACCGCGGCGATCACGCCCGACACGTCGTGGAACTTCCAGTTCTGGTTCCGGGACCCGATGGGACCCGGCGGCAGCGGATTCAACCTGACGGACGCCGTGGCCGTGACGTTCTGCGAGTAGGGCGATGAGATTTCGGACAGTTTGCTGTCGAGAGCCGGCACACACGGGCGTCAGGTAGGTGCGCCGGGGACGCCGTCCCCGGATCCCCCAACAACCGCAACCTGCGGACTGCCCACCCACACTTGACCATGCGTTACCTGTTGCTGATCTATACCGAGGAGTCCGTCGACGAGGGCCTGTCCGAGACCGAGATGGGCCAGCTCATGGAGGGCTACGGCAAGTTTGGCGCGGAGCTCGCAGCCTCCGGCGCCCAGCGCGACTCCGCACGCCTGCAACCGATCGCCGCCGCGACGACCGTCCGCATCAGGAACGGCGAGACCGTGCACACGGACGGTCCTTTCGCGGAGACCAAGGAGGCCCTGGGCGGCTACTACATGATCGACGTCGAGAACCTGGATGCCGCCCTCGAATGGGCTCGCAAGATCCCCAGTGCGCACCTCGGAAGCATCGAGGTGCGACCGATCTGGGAGATGGAGTAGGAGCGCCTGCGCCACAAGGCATGAGCTCCGCACGGGACCTCGTGGGCGCCGCGTTCAGGGAACACTCGGGCGCAATCCTCGCGACACTGATTCGCCAGACCAGGGACTTCGACCTGGCGGAGGACGCACTACAGGCAGCCTGCGCGAGTGCGCTCGAGGCATGGCCGGGGTGCGTCCCCGACAACCCGGGTGGCTGGCTCGCCACCACCGCGCGGCGCAAGGCCATCGACCTGATCCGCACACGCCGCGGGTACCGTGAAGCCACGGAGCTGGAAGCCGAGCACGAGGCGACCCGAACCATGTCCACCGACGACCTGGACAGCTGCCTGCACGATGACACCCTGCGGCTCATCTTCACCTGCTGTCACCCAGCCCTGAGCGCAGACGCACGCATCGCCCTGACCCTGCACACCCTCGCCGGACTCACCACCGAGGAGATAGCGCGCGCCTTCCTCGTGCCACAGAGCACCCTGGCCCAGCGACTCGTCCGGGCCAAGCAGAAGATCCGCCAGGCCCACATCCCCTACGAGATCCCCCCGGACCACCACCTCCCCGAACGGGTCTCGACGGTCCTCGCAGTCCTCTACCTGATCTTCAACGAGGGCTACTCCGCCACCAGCGGCGAGGCCCTCATCCGCCACGACCTCTGCCGCGAAGCCATACGCCTGGCCGCCCTGCTCGAACGCCTGATGCCCGACGAGCCCGAAGCCAGCGGCCTGATGGCCCTGATGCGATTACACGACGCCCGCCGCCACGCCCGCGTTTCCGACGATGGCGATCTGATCCTGATGCAAGACCAGGATCGCTCGCTCTGGGACCACGAACAGATCAGCGCCGCGGGAAATTCGCTCGAGAACGCCCTCCGCCGAGGCCCGCCCGGCGTCTACCAGTTGCAAGCCGCCATCTCCGCCCTGCACTGCGAAGCCAGGTCCGCGGACGACACAGACTGGCCCCAGATTTTGGCGCTCTACGGTGTGCTGTTAGAAGTCTCGGGCAACCCTATCGTGGCGCTCAACCGCACCGTCGCCGTCACCATGGTCCACGGCCCCGAACAGGGACTCGCGGAGCTTGACGCAATCGCAGGGGCGCCGGAGCTCACGCGCTACTTGTTCCTGTACGCAACACGCGCTGACTTCCTGAGGAGACTGGGGCGAAGAGAGGAAGCCGTAGCAGCGTACCAACAGGCGTTGGAACTGGAGGCGACGGATGCAGAGCGCAGGTTCTTGAGGAGACGGGTGGAGGAGTTGGGATAGAGGGAGGGGTGTTGGGGTTGGGGTTGCGGGGTTGCTTGGGTCTGCTTCATTGGCTTCCTCGGGACTTCCTCGGGGCTTCCTCGGGGTTTCCTCGGGGCTTCCTCGGGGCTTCCTCGGGGTTTCCTCGGGACTTCCTCGGGGCTTCATCAGGGCTTCCTCTGCCTCGGGATCTGGAGCAAAAATCGGGCCCGTCTCCGCCTTTGCCCCGCCACCCCCGGCGTCGGCACCCAAAGGGTGCTACCGACGCCGGC
>JBLHKW010000190.1:0-8318 GCA_047618565.1 Planctomycetota bacterium | reverse complement strand
TGCTGTACCGCGCTCTCTTTGGGAAGAGCGAGCTCGAATGGGTCGCTCGGGGTGGCCGCAGCCTCGGATCGATCGCCGAGCCCGACCACTACGGCTCGGTGCGCCTCGACCCGCGCGGGGAGCGGCTCGCCTACACGCTCGAGAACAGCGAGACGGGTTCGGTCGACCTCTGGGTTCGTGAGCTCGCGCGCGGCATCTCGACCCGGATCACGTCACACGATCGCTGGCTGGGCACGCCGCGCTGGTCGCCCGACGGGACGCGGCTCGCCTTCCGGGCCGACTGGAAGGGACCGCCGAACGTCTACCTCGTAGACCTGGACGTCCGCGAACCGGTCGAGATCGTTCCCTACGATGGATCGGCGCACGTCGTGAGTGACTGGACGGCGGACGGCGCCGTGATGTACGGCAAGCGCACGGCGGGATCGGTGCACCTCTGGATGGTCCAGGTCGACGATCTCGAGCACCGTGCCCTGGTCGAGTCGCCCTTCCCCCACTTCGACGCGACCGTTTCGCGGGACGGGCAGTGGATCGCGTACTCATCCACCGACACCGGAAGGGCCGAGATCTACGTCGCCACCTTCCCGTCGATCCGCAACCGTACGCGCGTCTCGACCGACGGCGGTGAAGAAGCACGCTGGAACGAGGATGGGACGGAGATCTACTACGAGACTCCGGAGGGCGTGTTCGCCGTCTCCTTCGACGCCAAGGGCCCCACCATCGGCACGCCGGAGCTGGTCGTCCCCGACTGGGGCGACAACATGATCGAGTTCGACGTCGCCCCGGACGGCCAGCGCTTCATCGTGCGGCGGTCCGATCGCGCCGATCGGTTTCCGCCGGACCGGCTGATCACGGACTGGCCGCGCTTGCTGGAGCGTTAGAGAGGCGTCGGAAGCTCTCGCGACCCGGGCTCCTGCGTGCGGGTACGGAGCCACGCCAATCCTCAACGGATTCGCTGGACCACCTGATTCGGGCCGCCGCAGAGCGAGAGTCTTGTGCTGATTGCGAGCGAAGGCCCGGCTGGCCGATGGGGGCTGGCCGGGGACCCGTCTCCGATCCCGGTTCCGTTATCAATGCAGTCGAGGTCGCTCACGAGCGGGCTCCGGGTTGGGTCGGCCGCCCGCGCGAAGATGCGAGGGATGCCTGGGACGTGGTCGAGGTTGGCCTGTTGCGAGACCTGGCTGGCGCCAGGTTCCTGGAGATCGGCAATCGGCCGGGAAGTAGCGGGGAGAGGGCCGCACGCGTCTATCGGCGGCACGCGGCACTCAGGGGGACGTACGACGGGTACGCAGCTCGCGCGGGCGGAGTCGTCCGGGTGTCACTGGCCCGTGCGGGGTTGCGATGCCCGGGTCGTCGAATCCGTTGACGATGAGCGTGGCTCCGTACCGCGTACCGGTACGGCGTCGCCCATCATCAGGTTGACGTCTTCCTCTTCGACGCCGCAACCGGGCACTACGCCGGACGCCTATGCACCTATCGGGAATGTCCGGCCGGGAAACGAGAGTGTCTGGTCACCGGCTGTGGAGATACGCCTCTCCTGAAGCAACATGAGGGATTTGCACTGGACCCCGGGGCGTTGGACGGCGCGGCGCAGCTCTACCCCGATCAGGCGGCGCCGGGGGCGTGACCTGGCGCCAGCGGGGAGGGCAACATCGGAGAGGGCCGAGCGATTGCTCGACGCGGCGCAGGCCAGTGTCGAGCTCCTGTTTCAGGACCTGGGGTCTTCTATTTCGGGTGTGACCGGGTTTCAGGCCGAACTGATCTTCTATCGAACAGTTGGCGTGGATCTCGAAACGCTATCACTTCTCGATGGGGCTGGTGGCCGCGATGGGCTCGCTGGCAGAGGTGCCAGCCCGCTGTTCAGGGCAGATGCGGTCCACGCAGCCTGCTGCTTGCACGGGCGCTTTCATCCTTCAATGGATCGTCGTGGGTGCCGGGTCGGGAGCCTGCGGCGAGGCGTGTTCGGTCATGCGTGCCACGCGCTCGGCGAACTTCTCGAGCAGAAAATCCTCGGGGTCGAAGTCGTCCGACCATTCAGACAGATGCTGGTGGTCTTCGTGGAGCGGGTCGCCCAGGGCCTCGAGCAGGGTCTCGTAACCGGACGGGCCGCCGCAGTCCTCCGGAGGCGCGGCGCGGTGACCGGCGAGCAGGCGGGGCGCGCACGGCGTGCCCGTCGAGAGCTCTTCCGCGACGATTTCGTGGTGCCAGGAATCGCCGAAGTCGTATTCCCAGACGATGCGTGCTCCACGGTTTGCGAGCAAATCAGAGAGCTGGACGGAGCGCTCGTCGGTGATCTGCTCGGGCCAGTCCGGGTTGGGGAGTCCAAACTTGCGGCCGTCTTGCTCGAAGGCATGCAAGTGCGTACTCGCCCAGCCGAAGGACAGGATCAACACATCGGCGAGGTCTGCGAGCGTGAAGTCGCCGGGAAGCTCAAGCTGACGCCAGATCGGGGGATCGATGTCTCGCAGCTGTACGTGCAATCTCACCGAGCCCGCATCAGCGCGTGATATGGGCCGTGGGAAGCGACTTCGTGAGCGTTCGAATAATAGCACCTCGGCACACTGGGCGGCCTGGGACAGGTCGGGTATGGCATCGGCGAACCGGGCCATGCCGTTGTGCAGATCGTGCAGGGCGTCCTCGGACGAGGCGGAGATGTTGACAGCCCGGGCAAAATGGAAGGCGATGCAGCGTGCGAGGGCGAGCATCTCAGGTCGGGTACCGGCGAGCTGTCGCTTGCCATCTGTCGTCTCTTGCGCTGATGCCAGAAACCGGAGGGCCGGAGCATCCAGGTGCTTGAGAGTGCGCAGTCTGCGGACGTCCTTGGGAATCAGGATCATGACGCGCGTTTCCGTTCTCGGATCACTTTGACGGCTCAGGATCTCGTCGCGGTCGCGCGCGTCGAAGGCGGTCCTCTCCCAACCGGTGATCGTGCCGGAGTCGCCGCACCCAACGCATTGCCAATCGATCCGGCCGTCCGTGGTGCGGCCCGCAACGATCTCCATCCCGCAGGAGCGATTGCCTGGGCGTCGCCGGCAGACGACGCCAGTGTAATACTGGTCGCCAGGTCCCCTTCGGCTCGTTGCTGAGGCGATGCGACCGAGGTACATCCCGAGCGTCCGCGTCCTCTCGGCCAGGCGGATCGAGAGGTCGCCCAGGTCGAGGTAGTGCTGGATGTTCGCGGTGTGGTGCGGGTAGCGCGCGCCGGTAGAGACGTGTCCGCCGTGACGATCGAAGCCGCCGGGCGGCACGTTGGCGCGGAAGGTTTCCACGTGTGTCGCAGCAGTGCCAGCGAGGGTTGCGATGAATTCGTGGCACGCTCCGACGACGGCCTCGGTCGGCGCGGCGATCATCAGCCATCCATCCGCCAGGATGACCTCTGCGCTGGCGCTGGCGTCGTCGATGCGCGCCATCCATGCCCAGGACGGTGCCTCTTCCCCATCATCGACATCTACCGGAACGAGGTGCATTAGAGCACCTGCAAACGCCTTCTTGACGGCGCGTTCGTCATGAAGCTTGAGTGCTGCCAGCCAGGGTGCGGATCGCCCCGCATCGAGAGACTGCTCAGTCGCTCCGGAGCTCGATGCAGGGACTGACGTCTCGCTGCCGCAGCAACGCTTGGTCTTCCTGCCGCTACCACAGCGGCAGGGCTGGTTGCGGGTGGAGTTCATGGTGGATGGCCCATCATGGCGAACGGTCCGCGAGCTGCAACGCGAATCGGGGCTCTGGATGACGGACGGTGCGGCATCCGGGCTGGGTCTGTCCGGCTCGGAGCCGTTCTGGTAGTCTGCGCATCGAGGCTCAGGAGCCTCGATGCGTCATCCTCGTCGTTCCCACGCCGGTGCTTTCCATGGACCGAGAGCCGACAGCCTCGCCACATGATGATAAGACTCGCTCGAGCGAGTCGGGCGGGTCTTCGTTGGACGCTCGCGATGAGGCCATGTGGGCTGTGCTGGTGGGGGCGACCGACCCCCGGGCGCTGCTGGGTTTCCTGGACGATGGCGACCCCCTTGGACTGCTCGGGCGCACGGTAGCGAGGCTTCGTTATCAGGCGATGTTGCTCGAGCTCGATCACGTGCATGCACGCGTTGTCGCTCGCGTTGCTTTTGAGTGCGTGATGCTCAAGAAACGACCTGCACCCCGCCATGTCGGCGCGTGGATCGATGAACGGATCGACCGGTCGATGGAGGAGCTGGACCGGGAGGACCGGGAGGCGTTGCGCCAGGGGTTGCTGGCCTACGAGCAATGGGATGCTCGCTACCTTTTCCTGCACCAGGGTCTGGGCGTACCGGCGAAGTCGACGCGCGGTTGCTGCCTCGTGTTCAATGGTCTCGCTCGGGATGTTCGGCGAGCGTTCTTCGCAGTGTCGATCGAAGGGCTATCGCTCGACAAGGCGGCTCGCGCTGAGGGTGTCACCGAAGACGTCTTCCGGAAGCGGGTCCGGTCAGCGGCGAAGGCGTTCGAGGTAGGCGGCAACGGCCCGATCAAGTTTCCGTGGGAGGTTGAATCATGAGTAGCACACGACCGTTCATCGACCCGGAGGTCGCGCTCCTCCTGCGCGAGACGATCCGTGACCCCGAGGCCGAGCTGTTCAAGGCGAAGGACCCGAGCACGCTGGCCGGAGTGTCGGCACTTGCGGGCCGTGTCAGCGTTCGGCAGGCCGGGCTGGCATTGGCCGAGCGACATCTGCTCCAGACCTACAGGGAAGAGGCCGCGTGGCTTCTGCGTCAGGCGGCGCTGACTCGCCTCTACGAGGAACCCGGGAACGCTCACGTGCTGGAGAAGAGTGTCACCGTCGATCGGGACATCGAGCTGATCCACGAGCCCGAATGGACGAGGCGCGCGGCGGTGACGCGTGCACGCGGGACGCTGGACGATGTGCCGGAGGCCTGCTGGGAGTGGTCCGGACAGGTCTCGATCGAGACACTCTGCGAGGCTTCCTGCCGCCTGCTACCGAGCGACGAGGCGCTGATTTACCTGGCGTTCAATGCGAACAGAGGCGGGCGATACGAGCTGGTGGCACCGCTGTTGAAGCGCGTGCTTGAGGCGGGCCCGACGGCATTGAATGCGTCATACGCCTGGGAGAATCTAGGGTACCTGTATTCGAACTTGCGGCAGCTCGATCGCGCCGTCGATGCTTACCGGCTGGGAGCGTCGACGTGCGAACGCCGGCCAGCGGCGGTGCTCCAGTGGTTGCACATCGCCGTGAGGGCTTCCAATGGGCACGAACTCACACGGGCCGCGGCGTTCCTTGATGACATGATTGCGCCGGACCATTCGGCATTGGATGCTCACATTTCGAACAGGGCTGCCCTGCTCACTTCGGTGACCGACCCGGTTCGGGCGACGGTGGCTGATGCACGCGCCCGGTTCGGGCCCACCTCCAGGAGAGCTACGGATGTTTACTTCGGATCGTAGCAGGCGATGGTTTGCCACGTTGCTGTGCCTCGTGGTGGTCGCTTGGTTCTCACACGACTCCTTCGGCTTCGGAGGGTCCGGGACGGGACTACCGCCTGGTCGGAAAGCGCCGCAAGGTCCGCGCTCAAATGGAGTAGGCCTCGAGACGACGCAGCCGCCGCCGCCCGGCGATGACGAAGGAACTCCGTGAAATCGGCGCCTTGACTGGCCGATTGCAGACCACGCGCCGCAGGTTGTGGATACCGTTCTCCTTGGCTGCAGCCTTGGCCGTTCTGTTGATTTGGCGCACAACTGTGCCCGAACAGCATGAAGGCATCGGCTCGAGCGTGCCCCGCGCGGCAGGTCCGGCGGACACGCCGCGGACGGCTTCCAGCGAGCGGACGCCGGCGGATCCGACCTCCTCGCCGTGGTTCATCGATTCGGAGCGGATGTCCCTGGACGAGGCGAGGGCGTCCGCCGACGGGGATATCGTGGAGACGGTCACCCGGTCGGGCGCGACGTGGACGGCGTCGGGTCGTGTCATCCTCGTTGACACCGATGCGTCATTCTCTGCATTTCGGGTGAGCTACGGTGTGGGGGCGGATTTACGAGAGGCTCTCGGTGTGGTCCACCCGTCGGAGGCCGGCGACTGGGGGCCAGTCGAGCTTGAGTTCAAGCCGTCGGTCGAAACCTGGTTCCGGCTGGAAGGTGGCGGCGCGATTCCCGACACGCGCCGGCTGACCCCTGAGGTGGCGGGGCAAGGCGTGGTCCTTGATCTCCAGGCACGACAGGGCGAGGAGTTGTGGTTCGAGGTCTACGGCGACGATCACGAGCGACTCGCCGACTCTCTGGTCGAGGTCCGCTCGATTGGTGACGCGCAGTCGGCGCCTACCTGGGCCCGTCCGCGCGAGGACGGATACACGTGGGTGCGCGGATGCAAGACTGGGCGGGTCAGCTTCGAGGTCAGCGCTCCTGGATACGCATCGATGCGAGGTGTGCCGTTTCTGTTGCCCGAGGCCGACCCAGCCGTCATTCAGATCCAGCTCTTTCGTACAGGACGGGTCATGGGGACCTGTTACCTGGGCGAGAGCCCGGTGACGGACTTCGAAGTCGCGTACTGGTCGGCTGGCGCCCTTGCGACGAAGCAGACGATCGCGTTCACGGACCGCGCCGACGGTTCGTTTGAGCTTCCGGAAGTCAGAGTCGGGAGTGTGCGTTTGATTGCCATGAGCGAGACGCTCGCGCACGGTGGGGCAGCCGAGGTCGCGGTGCGTGTCGACCAGACCACCGAAGTGCGGCTTGAGCTGGCGCGTCCGCTTCGTGGCGCAGGTCGGATTGTGGATAGAGCTACGGCGAGGCCGATTTCGGACGCTCGCATCCAGCTGTTCTCAAGCAGTGATGGGGGCGTGGTCGAGGCATGGGGCAAAATGGTGAGGACCGCTGCAGACGGGTCGTTCGAGCTCGATGGCCTGTCACCGGAGAGTCAGTTATTCACGGTCCGGGCGAAGGGGTACGGTGCGATCTACGGGAAAGCCGTCGGTGATCCGGACGGCCTCGCCGAGATCGGGGACGTTCTTCTCAGTCGCACCCAGGACCTCGAGATCAGGCTCGTCGAGATTCCGGGGATGGATCCCACGGCGTTGTCCATCGACCCCGGTTCCGAGTTGCCGATCAAACGCTTTTCACGCGACTGGACCGTACGCTACGAAGGATTCCAGGCCACGTCACGGTTCTTCGACATCGACTGCGCGGACTCGACGAGCGTCCTGTTCAACCTCGCACTCGTTTCGGGAGAGGATTGGGCGTTCGACCTTGAGCCGTTCGGTGGTCGGTTGCTTGTGCTGGATCTCGCTATGGCCGACGGCTCGCAATTGCCTTATGGCCTCGAAGTGTCCGTTTCGGCGGTGCCGTTAGGACGCATGAGGCTCCGGCAAGTGTCACTTGTCCTGGATGATGGTCACGTCGTGTTCGAGCACTTGCCCTGGGATCGGTGCTCGTTGTTAATCGCACTGGACGACGAGCGGACGATCTTCGAGAACACCATTCTCGAATTCGACGGCGGGGGGAGCCTCGAGTTGCGCAAGGAACTCGGGCGTGGTATGCGCAAGCTGCAGGTCGTCGACGGCAATGGCGGACCAGTCTCATCCCTCGGCGTGGTCTTCTACGGAGGAGAAAGCGGCGTCACTCCGACCGGGATAACAGACTCGACGGGTCGGCTGGAGCTAGGAGCCCTGCCAGGCGACCTCGACCGTGCGCTCCTGTATCACCAGTCCGAGGGTGTGGCCATCGGCCTGCCCGTGGACCTGAGCGGGAGCCCGGATGAGGAACCGGTCCTGATCTACGATGCGACGAGTCGGCTGCGGGCGCGCCTTGTCGATGGCGACCGGCCCGCCTTCGGGATTCAGGCAACACTCGGCGCCCCCGGTTACGAGGGTCTCATCGCTCAACACAAGGAGTCCGGTTCCGACGGGGCGCTCGAGTGGGCGCACCTGAACCGCGCGGACTTCATCGTGACCACGAACCACCGGGACTACTGGCCGACGCGGTCCGTCCTCGCTTCCGGCTCCTCAAGTCCGCACGAGATCCAGGTGCGGCGCCTCACAGACCTTGAGGTCAAGGTGATCGACGAGATGGGGCAGCCCGTGGGCGCAGCAAGGGTCACCGCGCGTTCTTCCGAGTTCGGAGCGTCGCTCAGCCAGTGGCTGGAGTCGGGAGACATCCCGCCCATCCCGGCCGGCTTGATCACGGATGGCTCAGGCGAGGTCGAGGTCCGCGGTCTACCCCACGGCGAGTACACGGTCACCGTCACCTCGCCGCGTGGTCAATGGAGCGCCGTTGTACGGTTGGAGCCCTCCGTGTGGAACAGGATCGTGGCCACAGTCAGGTGAGCTGACCTGGTACGGAGCCACGACCATCCTCAACGGATT
>JBLHKW010000189.1:0-8427 GCA_047618565.1 Planctomycetota bacterium | reverse complement strand
GTGCTGCCATGCTGCGGCTCCACAGTCCCCCCTGCGACGGCAGCCCACCTGGAACGCCTATCCGCACTGGCTCCGCTACTGGGACGAACGGATGAAGCGGTCGCGGGGCTCACCACCGACGCTGAGCTGGATCGCCACGGTGTCGCCGGAGTCATTCCGTTCGGGCGTGAAGGAGACGTACTCGTTGCCGAACATGAAGAAACTGCCCTTGCTGTCGGGCTCGCTGAGGTAGGTCAGGTCGCGGTCCTTACGTTCGAGCAGGAGGAAGCCTTCGCTCACCTTGAAGACCAGCGGGGAGGCATCGGCTTCCTCCTCGGAACGCCACTCGCCGAGCACGCCGGCGTGTAGCTCGATCAGGCGCTGATTGTCGAGTGCAACCTCTTCGGAGCCGCGCAGGAAGGGCGCAAGAACCTCGGGTGCGTCGAAGCGGCTCTCCTCGGCGGGCGGGTTGACCACGACCTGCTCGAATGTGGCAGAGGCGCGCTCGCCCCGGACGGGCTCGTAGGTGGACCAGCGGGTCGGGAGCAGGACTCCGTCGAACTCCTGATAAGCGCCGACGGTCCACATCGGGATGCCCTCGCCCTCGTGTCCCGCGTAGAGGCCGGACTCGATGTCGAAGTACAGGGTGCGCGCGTAGCCCTGTGGCGTGCGGGCGCTGACCGCGTAGCACTCGCGGCCCTCGAAGCCCCTCGCCACGACGGAGCCCAGCGAGGAATAGCTGCCCGCGGGGTCGAATAGACGGGCGACATCACCCGCTTCGTGGAGGGCGTCGAGCAGTTCGCCCTTCAAGACCGCCGGAGCGGAGCGCGGCTTGATCATCCAGCCGACCTGGCTGTTGTAGCCGAACTGGATGCCTGCGGCGTCGTTCCACGCAAATCCGTACGTCGCATCCCAGTCGAGCTCGATCGTGCCGCTTCGCACGGTGTTGATCAGGCTCTCGCTGCTGCCCCGCATCTGGATCGACTTCACGCGTTCGAGGGCCTCGCGGCCGTGGACGGCCTGGATGTGACGGGCCACGATGGCAGTCGCCTCGGGGATTTTGGGCGCCGTGGACTCGCTGGAAACGGCGCCGTCCACCTGCGTGCCGCGGTGGTCGAGGCACGCCATCTGGCCCAGACTGCTGCGACAGTAGATTCGACCGTGGCTCAGCACCGGCGTGGACCAGGACGTCCCGCCCTCGAGCACGGACTGGCGCGAGAGTTCGACGTAGGCCTCCGGGTCGGCCTCGGCCACGATTACCTGGCCGCGCCCATCGAGGATGACCAGCCGCCCACCCGCGATGGACATCGACCCGGTACCCATTCCGCGCTGGCGCCAGCGCTCGTTACCGTCGAGGTCTAGGCACTTGAGGATCGACTCGTCGAAGCCAAAGAGGTGATCCTCCCAAAGGACGCTGCCGGACATCTTGTTGCGCATCAAGCGACTGGACCAGAGTTCGCTCAGCTTGCCGTCCGCCAGACGCAGCATCGTGCTCCCGCGGTCGTAGCCGGCCGAGATGAAGATGCGGTCGTCGATGATCACCGGGCTCATCGGGTAGATCTGCGGCTCCTTGACCCAATCGAAGAGGTCCACCTCGAGGCCATCGTGACGGTCCAGCACGGCCAGCCCGGCGCCGTTCAAAACGGCCAGGTAGTCGCGTCCCTCGAGTTCGAATGCGGTCGGCGTCGAGTAGGCGATGCCGTAGGCCGTCTCGGAGACCCAGGCTTCCTCGCCCGTGTGCCGATCGAGGGCAACGACTCGGTCGATGTTGAGGACGACGATGTCCTCCACGACGAGCGGTGACGCGGAGAAGCCCCAGGTCGGAGGCTCGAGCTCCAGGTCAGCGCGCAGGTCGCGCGACCAGCGCACCTCGCCGCTCACTCCGTCGAAGCAGAAGACCTTGGCCTCGCGGTTCGACGTGTACACGGCGTCGCCCACGACAGTCGGCGTCGTCAGTGTCCCGCCGTCGTGGGCCACATCCCAGATCTCCGACGCATAGGTGTGGCGCCAGAGCTCCTCGCCCGTTTCCGCGTCGAGGCAGAACACCGAGTCGAGGCCAGCGTCGGCGTCGTAACCGAGGGTGTAGACGCGCCCCTCGACCACCGCAAAAGAGGAGTGCCCGAGGCCCAGCTGCTTCGTCCAGAGCGGCTCGCTCGCGCCCTGCGCAGCCCAACCCATCTCCGCGGAGATGCCCGTGCGCTGCGGCCCGCGCCACTGGGGCCAGTCCTCGCCCTTCGAACCGTTCGCCAGGGCGACTGGGGAGAGGGCCAGGAGAAGCCCGAGGGAGATGCGAGCTCGCGAAGTGAGTTGCGTGGTCATGCTGGTTCCGTCGACTGGTTTTCTCGCCGCCCGGGAACGGCCGATGGGAGAGCTGATCCCAGGGTACCGGCGGATCGCCGCCAGCGCCCCACTCCTCCATATCTGTGTACCTGGACCGAATCGAGCGCTCCTTTGGGATGGCTGGCATGCACTGGGCCGGGATACGCCTCCTGGGAAGGGCTGCATGCGCCGAGCGCGAACAGGATTGGCCGAAATAGTGGCGGTCGCTGGAGTAAGCGACCAGAGGTGCGCGCCACGCAGGAAGCAATCCGAGTCCGCTGAAATCCGAGCCGGGAGCTTGCGTACAGTACTCGTGCCGCGTCGTGCTAAATCCGACCGACCCCCGCGGCAACTCCTTGCCCACCCTCCCAAAATGTCAGCACTGATCCTCTCGCTCGGACTCATCTCATCCGTATCAGCGCAGGACGCTGGAATCGCCCAGCTGGAGATGAAGCCCGTGGAGATCGTGCTCCCGGGGGGAGTGACGAAGACGGCCTACCGGGGCACTTTGCGCGTGCCCATCGTCCGGGCGGATCCCGACAGCAAGGAGATCGGCGCCGACGTCTGGCGCTTTCCGGCCGAACCGGGCGCTGCGGAGGGGCAACTACCGATCTTCGAGTTACACGGGTACCGGGCTGGGGCGGCTACGAGCCGCATAGCATCAACTGGGCCTCGAACGTCGCACGCCATGTGGAACAGGCTGACCTGGTGGTCGTCGGACAGCGCGGGATCGGGACCTCCAAACCGGATACGAGCTGCAACGCATTCGCGAAAGCGATCGATCCGAACCTGAGTCCTGACAAGCAGGCTGAGGCGATCCAGGCGCAGTGTTCGGCTTGCCGAGCGCACTGGGAGGGAGAGGGCTTTGATCTCACCGGCTTCAACGTTATCGAAGCGGCGGGTGACATCGATGACGTGCGGCGCTTGCTCGGGTACGACAAGATCGCCCTGCTCGGTGGGAGCTTTGGTTCGCACTGGGGGATGACTGTCATCCGATACTATCCGGAGATCGTCGCGCGAGCGGTGCTGCATGGATTGGAAGGACCCAATCACACCTACGATAGTCCCACTGGCGTACTCGCGGCCCTTGAGAAGATCGCCGCTCAGGCTGAGGCCTCACCTGAGTTGGCCGATTGCATTCCGGAAGAGGGCTTGGTCGGAGCTCTGCGCTTCGTGATCGAGAGCACCGATGAGGGACCCTTCGATATCGAGATCGACGGGAAGCCGGTCAGGATCACTGCCGACGGATTACGCGGCATGGCGCTCGGATACGACCATTCGGTCAAGTCCCGCCGCTCGGTGGTCGGTTGGCCCGGCGATGTGATGCGTCTCTACGAGGGCGAGTTCGAGCCCGTCGCGCGCGCGATCCTCGAAGGCCAGCGAAACGTCGGGCTCCCGACGGCGAGCTTCTTCCAGCTCGACTGCGGCTCGGGCATCACGGCTGATCGTCTGGCTGACCTACAGAAGGACCCGGCTATCGAGGTCGTCGGAAATCTATCCCGCTTCTATGAGGTAGCCTGCAGCGCGTGGAATTCCGATCTCGGGGACGACTTCAGAGGCGACTTCACGACCGACGTGCCGACTCTGATCGTCCACGGAACGTGGGATGTCAGCACTCCCTTCTCCAACGCTATCGAGCTCGCTCCCTGCTTCAAGAATCTGCACTTCGTACCGGTCGAGGGCGGGACCCTGGGTCGAGACGAACGAACCGGGATCAGGTTGGTGTGAGACTGAGCCTGGCTCGGTAGAGCGCTTCCGACCCGCAGCGCGACACCACGGACAGTCGCCGCGCGCTCGTCGGCTTCCAGCCGGACATGGTTTACGAGTCCTTCGGGATCTCGCCGGACGGGGCGACGGTCACGATCGCCACGATCGCGCAGACGGGCACGATCAACCTGGCCGACCGGCTGCCCACCCTTAGATAGAGGGTAGAGGCCGCATCGGGAGCCGCCGGGGCGTAGGTTCGCCCAATCTGGGAGGGCACGCGGCCTGGCGGCCGAAACCGACCTGGCCCACTCCCGGTTGGGGCTTGGGAGGTCAGACCCCCAAACAGATGGGGGTCAGCCGAGCGTTTCCTGGGCTTTTGCGCCCCCTTTGGCGGAATTCCACGGAAGAAGGGGTCGCCGCACCTGGGAAAGCCTCAATCCATCCTGCCCAACGCTCGATGAAGGGTTTCCGGCGGCGAGATACCGCTGACCCCACCGAGACCCCGAGCATCCCCCTCCCAATGATCAAGTTTGAAGTCGGCGAGTACATCGGCGCCTATCGCATCGTGGATTTCATCGCCCGAGGCGGCTTTTCGCTCGTCTATCTGGCGGAGAATGAAGACGGCGAACGCTTCGCACTGAAGTTCGGCGATGTGGCCGGTGGCGGGCGCTACGTGACGCGCTTCATCGAAATCACCAGCCGGCGCCAGCCCGACGGCATCAGCCCGGACGAGACGCCCGCCGAGGCGATCTTCTTCCGCCAAGATGGCGTGCGCATCGACTTCCTCGACGTGCACGAGATCGACGAGCTGGTGCAGAGTGAGGCCGACCTGCTCAAGGGGACCAAGAACCCGAACCTGGTCCACGTGCACGATTGCTTCCAGCACGAGGGCCGTCCGATCACGGTCATGGATTACGTGCGCGGCAAGACCCTGCGCGAGAAGATCCGTGCCCTGGAAGGTATCCGCCTCAACTGGTTCCTGACGGTGGTGCGCTCACTCAAGAAGCTGAAGCGCTCCGGCAGCCTGGCCTACCATGGCGACCTCAAGCCTGAGAACCTGATCATCAAGCCCTCGGGCAGCGTGGTCATGGTCGACCCTGCCATGCGCGCCGACGAGCGTGGCGTGATCACCACGACGCCCCATTACAACCCGTTCCTGCTTCGCGACAGCAAGGCTGACGTGATGTCGATCGGGGTGATGCTGTACGAGATCCTGACGGGCGTGCTGCCCTTCGACGAGGTTCCGTGGCAGTACGCAGGGCGCGAGCAGGGAGGCGAGGTCGAGCGCATCAGCCTCTCCTATTTCCTCAGCTACACGCCGCCGAAGGACCTCAACCCGAACACCCCGGACTTCCTCGAGCGCATCGTCTACCGCTGCCTCACGGTCCCGGACTACGGCCTCGACGAGCTGGAAACCGACCTGGTCGATTTCCTGCGCAAGGACTGACGTCCGCGCCAACGAACACGAGATGAGAGACTCGTAGGCCTGGTACCGCGCTGCGGTATCAGGCCTTCTTCTTGGCCAGACGTCTCTCGGCGAGCATCAAGGCCGCCTTGTTCGTGGCGATGCCTTCCGCCTTCGCGATCTCGAAGACGTGCTTGAGGTTTGTGGCGATGCCCTCGATGCGCTTCATCGCCACGGCCTCGTTGTAGCCCTCGGGCAGCAACTCGACGGACACGTTGATGATGCCACCGGCGTTGATCACGTAGTCCGGGGCATACAGGATGCCCGCGGCCCGCAGCGCGTCGGCGTGCTCGAAGTCGAGCAGCTGGTTGTTGGCACAGCCGGCGACGGCCTTGCACTTGAGCTTCGGGATGGTCTCGTCGTTGATCCCGGCACCACGGGCGCAGGGCGAGTAGACGTCACAATCGGTGTCGAGGTGGATCTCGTCGGGAACGGACTCGAACCCGTGCTCCGCCTTCATCTTCTCGACGCGCGCCTCGTTGATGTCGCAGATGATGACCTCGGCTCCGGCCTCCTTGAGCAGCACGGCGAGCCGGCCACCGACGGCGCCGATGCCCTGGATCAGGATCCGCCGGCCGGCGGGATCGGGGTTGCCGAAGGCCTCCTCCAGGACTGCGTGCATCCCGAACAGGCAGCCGCTGGCCGTGTAGGGGCTCGGGTTGCCGGAGCTACCGCTCTCACGCGAAAGGCCCGTCACCCAGCGCGTCTTGCGCTTCACGATCTCGAGATCGGGGATCCCGATATTCATGTCCTCGGCCGTGATGTAGAGCCCTTCGAGGGAGTTCACGAACTCACCCATGGCCTCGAACAGAGCCTCCGACTTGGCCTTCTTCGGATCCCCCAGGATCACGCACTTGCCGCCGCCCAGACCCGTGTCGGCCACGGCAGACTTGTAGGTCATGCCCTTGGAGAGCCGCAGGACGTCGAAGAGCGCCTCGTCCTCCGACGCGTACGGCAGCATGCGCATCCCGCCGAGGGCGGGGCCCAGCGTCGTATCGTGGACAGCGATGAGCGCGTGCAGACCGGAGGCCTCATCACGGCCGCGAACGACCTTCTGATAGCCATCGACTTCGATCTCTGACGTGTCCATGCGCGGGGTGGCTCCTGGCGGGGGGGCGGGACGAATGGGGTTCGAAACCCCAAAATGGGCGTCACAGGTTACCTTCTTCGCACCCCGGAATCGACCCCGCACCCCCGCCTGGACGCGGAAAGGGGCGTGGAAGCCCGACTTAGGAGTCTGAACTTTCGGAGCCGGCGGCGGACTGGGTCGCACCGTCGCCGTCCGAGCCTTCGCCGTCGTCCGCCTTGGCCATCTTGCTCGGGTCCTTCGTGTTCCGACACTCCGGATAGGCCGAGCATGCGATGAATTCCTTACCCCAGCGACTGGTCTTCGCGACCATCGCCGAGCCGCACTTCTCGCACTTCTCACCGGTCTCGCGCGGAGCCTCGCGCAATTCTTCGGGCAAGGGCTTGGCGTTGCGGCACTTCGGATAGCCCGAACAGGCCAGGAAGGGACCGCGGCGCGACCCCTTGACCACCATCTCGGCATTGCACTTCTCGCACATGATGCCGGTCTTCTTGGGCTCGACCTTCTTCCCGTCATCGTCCACCGATGCGGTGCTCTTGCACTTGGGAAAGCCCGTACAGGCCAGGAAGCGTCCGCGCTTGCCAGTGCGGATGACCATCGGCTTCTCGCACTTCGGGCAGATGTAATCGGTCTCGACCACCTCCGCCTTCTCGCGCGGTCCGTCGACCGGCATGGTGTTCTTGCACTCGGGATAGTTCGAGCAGCCCAGGAACTTCCCGCGCTTGTTGTACAGGACAGCCATGGGCGAGTTGCATTTCTCGCACTTGCGCTCCGTCAACTCGGGATTTGTCTTCAGGTTCTTCATCGAACCCTCAGCTGCCTCCAGGTTCGCCGCGAAGATCTCGTAGAAGTTCTTCACAACCGTGCGCCACTCGAGGCTGCCGCCCTCGACCAGGTCGAGATTGCTCTCCATGCGCGACGTGAACTCGCTGTCGATCACGTCACCGAAGTGATCCATGAGCTGCAAGGTGACGATCTCGCCCAGTTCGGTGGCCAGGAAGTGCCGACTCTCGAGCACGACGTAGCCGCGGTCCTGGATGGTCGAGATGATCGTGGCGTAGGTCGAGGGTCGACCGATGCCCTTCTTCTCGAGCTCCTTGACCAGCGTCGCCTCCGTGTAGCGCGGCGGCGGCTGGGTGAAGTGCTGGGTCGGCTGAACGCCGTGCGGGATGGGCTTGTCGCCCTCCTCCACCGGAGCCGTGGACTTGGCTGCGGGCTGATAGGACTCGCCCTGGGTCAAGGACTTGGGCAGCGACTGCGGGCCCTTGTCTGAAGTACGCGCGCTGGCGTTCAGGACGCGCAGGTGACCATCGAAGGTCTCCATCTCGCCCTGCGCGACGAAGCGTCCGTCGCTGTGCTCGAAGACCGCCGTGGTGATGTTGAAGGTCGCCGGCTTCATCTGGCTGGAGACGAACTTCTCCCAGATCAGCTTGTAGAGCTTGAACTGGTCGTCGGTGAGCGCCTTCTTGATCTCGGCCGGAATGCGCCGGACCTCGGTCGGGCGCACCGCTTCGTGCGCTTCCTGCGCCGCTTTCGAGCGGTTGGCGAAGCGATTGGGCTTGTCCGGCACGTACTCCTTGCCGTACTGCTCCTCGATCAGCTCGCGCGCCGCGCCCAGGGCGGTATCGGAAACGCGCACCGAGTCGGTACGCATGTAGGTGATCAGGCCGACCGAGCCCTCGCCCGGAATATCGACACCCTCGTAGAGCTGCTGCGCGATCATCATCGTCTTGCGCGCACTGAAGCGCAGCATGGTCGATGCTTTCTGTTGCAGCTGGCTGGTCGCGAAGGGCGGCGTGGGCCGGCGCGTCTTCGGCTTGTTCTCGAGTTCCGCCAGCAGCAGCGGATCGTTGCCGATACTCGCAACGAG
>JBLHKW010000188.1:0-8523 GCA_047618565.1 Planctomycetota bacterium | reverse complement strand
CGCGTTGGCCCCGGAGGCGACCCTTACGGGTCGTCGAGGATGCCAACGCGCGAGAAGCACCACCAGAAGCCGAAAGGACGGCGAAGCCGGCCGGTCGTCGCGTTTGGGCCGCGTCTTCATGAATTATTCGGGCTAGCGCCAGGTCCTGTTCCTGTCGGTCAGCAATCACAACGCCTGTGGGTACTGTGTCCCAGCGCACTCCACGATTGCAGCCATGAAGAAGGTGCCGGCAGACGTGGTCGCAGCGGTCCGTGCCAGCACCAGCCTTCCAACCCCCGAACTCGAGGCACTGCGGACCTTCGCCCTGGCGGTGGTAGACGAGCGTGGATGGGTCGGCGGCGCACCTCTGGAGGCCTTCCTGGCCGCGGGTTACAGCTCGCGCCATGCGCTGGAAGTGGTCCTGGCGGTGGCGTTCAAGACGCTCAGCAATTACACGAACCACATGGTCTCCATCCCCCTGGACAGGGCCTTCGCGAGCAATACCTGGAGCTTCGAATCGGCCAGCGTTACCTCCTGAGGCGCACTCCCGAACTTTTTCTGGGCGCGGGGTAAGACGCCGCACCCGACTCGCGTCCAAGGCATGAACGAAGAGAACCACCTGAAAGAAGAGACATCATGAGCACCGAACCATTCCTCAACCCCACCCCCGCCAGCTTCGACGCGGATGTGCTGCAGCAATCTGGCGATGTACTGGTCGAATTCTGGGCCCCCTGGTGTGGCCCGTGCAAGGCCTTCAAACCCGTGGTGGAAGCGGTCGGAGGCGAGCGCGGGGACCTGCAGGTAGCCTTCGTCAACGTGGACGAGCACCCGGATCTAGCACAGCAGTACGGCATCCAGTCGATCCCGGCCATGCACCTCTTCCGGGACGGAAAACCCATCGCCGACCACGTCGGCGCGATGTCGAAGGCGAAACTCGTGGACTGGCTCGAGCAGCGCGGCTCCTGAGAGAGCACCATCGAAAGCATGACGCACCCCGACGCCGGCCCCTGCAGGTCTGGCGGCGGGGTGCGCTGTTTTCAGTCGGCCGGGAGGTCCACCACGACAGGGTGGTGGTCCATGCCACCGACGCGCCGCCCGCGCCAGACGCCGGCATCCCGGACCCGAGTCTGCCCGTCCTCCGTCTGGATGAAGACGTAGTCCAGACGCCGGTCCGGTTCGGCCGTCGGTCCGCTGGTCGCGCCAGCGTCGTGCATGCGTTCGGCCACAAAGTTGTACGTCTGCACGTCGAGGTACTCGTCCTCGGTGAAGAGGTCCTTGCCGCCACCCAGATCCACGTCCAGGTTCAGGTCGCCGGCGAGCACGTGCAGCGGCAGGGCCAGCGTGTCCTCGAGCAGCTCGACCGCCCGGCCGATCTGGCGATTGCGCTCGGAAGCGGACCAGGAATCCGCATGCATGCCGATCACCTGGAGCGAGCGCCCGTTGTGCTGTCGAAACACGATATGCACTGGCTCTCTGCCAGACCAGTCCATCACCGGAAGCTGCACGAGGCGCCCGCCCTGGACCACGACGGCACAGCCCCCGTCGCGGCTGCCGGCAAACGCGGTCTGGGCCCCGGGGAAGTCCCGCGCGATGGCGTCGGTCACGTCGGATCGGGCCTCCTGCAGGATGAGGACATCCGCATCGAGCTCGATCAGCGTGTCGCGCACCTGTTGCAGGTCGGATGCTCCAGGACCCTGGAGCGAAAGGCGAGGTCCGTCGGCGCGGCCGATGTTCCAGGTCACGATCCGCAACACATTCCCGGGCCGCGACGGCGGTTCGTACCCGAACACGGAGCGCGGCGGACCGAAGCCGTAGAGGGCACACGCCGCGGCGAGAGCGAGCAGCGAGAGTTCGAAGGCGCGCGCGCGCAAGCTCAGACCTCCTCGCGCCGGCGGAAGCGACCGTGTGCGAGCGCCAGGAACAGCAAGCCATTGGCCGCCAGCTTCGCGGCGTCGTGGCCGACGTCGGTCCAGGGGATCGATTCCTGCAACAACCCGCGCCAGAAGCCCATGTGGGTGGTGAACAGGTAGGGTCGCAGCTGCGCGAAGAACGGAACTCCACTGATGACGTGCAGGACCAGGAACATGGAGACGGCGCTGCTGGCGGCGTTCACGGGGCTGCGCATGATCGTCGAGAGCAGGTAGCTGAACGTGAGCGGCACGAGCATCGCCAGGCTTGCCGCGGGCCAGATCATGAAGAAACGCCAGAGCGCCTCGCTCTGCTCGATGCGCTGCGGGGTCGGGGTCATCTGCAGGACGCCGGGGTAGAGGCGCAAGTCCCCCCAACCGACGGCGAACAGGCCCAGCAGCAGGCAGATGAGCAGGAAGCCCCCCACCAGCGCCGCTCCGTACATCGCCGAGACGCTCAGCTTCGAGAGCAGGATGCGGCTTTTCGACAGCGGGCGCGTCAGCAGCAGGTAGAGGCCTCCGCGGGTCGTCTCACCCGCGATCTGGGCGCCGCCTTCGGTCGCGAGAAAGATCGGCAGCAGCAACATGCATCCGAAGTGGAAGCTGTAGACCGCGAACGTGAGGCCGTTGAAGTAGGAGCGGTTCTCGAAGGTGTAGCGGAACTCCACCTCGCCGCTGGTCTGCTCCTGTGCGTAGAAGTAGAAGCCGAGCAGCATCAAGCCCAGGAACAGTCCCAGCGCGCCAATAGCAATCCACGGGCGTCGCGACCGTAGCAGCTTCAACAGCTCGAGCCGGATCATCGCACCGGCTCCTGCCCCTGCTCGAGGCGCGCGATCAACGCGACCTCGAGGCCAGGGCGTCGGGCCCCGTACTCGAAGAGATCCACTCCGCCCGCCCGCAGGATATCGCGCACGCGCTCGAGCGAGAGCTCTGATCCGCCCAGTAGCAAGCCGCCCTCACCGTCCGGCTCCGCAGCGACCCCACGCGCCTCCAGCAACTGGCGGGCACTGTCCGGGTCGCTGACGCGCGCATGCAGCTGCTCAACGTCGCTGCGAAGATCTCCAGGGGGCCCGCAGAACAGGACCTGCCCTTCCTTGAGAACGAGCAGGCGATCGACGAGGTGTTCGAGCTCCATCAACAGGTGGCTCGCGATCACGATCGTCACGCCGCGCTCATCACGCAGGCGCGCGAGGATCGCGCGTAGCTCGAGAACAGCCAGGGGATCGAGACCGTCGGCGGGCTCGTCGAGCACGAGCAAGCGCGGTTCCGGCAAGAGCGCCAGGGCCAGCCCCAGGCGCTGACGCATTCCCAGGGAGAAGGTGCGCACACGATCGGCGGCACGATCCTCGAGGCCGACCAGCTCCAGCACCTGGTCGATGGCGCTTGCGGGAACGGACTGCGTCCCGAGCCTGGACAGGTGCCGCAGATGCTCGCGTGCGCTCAGCGTGTCGTACAGGGGCGCCGGAGCGAAGGCGAAGCGCGCGCCGCGCATGACCTGCTCGCGTCTGGCGAATGGATCCAGGCCGAGCACGCGCACGCGCCCGGCGGTCGGCCGCAGAAGGCCCGCGAGCAACTTCAACAGGGTGGTCTTGCCCGATCCATTGGGTCCGGCCAGGCCCAGGATCTCGCCCGCACCGACCTGCAGATCGGTGTCCACCAGGGCATCGCGCTGGCCGAAGCGCTTGCGCACGCCGTCGAGCACGACGACCGCGGAATGCGCAACGGTGCGGGGATCGGGACTCACTCCTGGGACTCGAGCGCCATGGGCGTGTCATCGTCGCCCGCCGCGCCGCGCGTGCCCCGGCGCAGACAAGCGACGATGCCGAAGCAGCTGACCAGCAACCAGAAGGCCTCCACCAGCAAGGCCCCGAGATTGAACTCGAACATCAGGGAGAACAGGATCAGTCCGGCGCCGATGGCATTGATGACGGAGTAGCGCAGGCTGCGCGGATCCAGGCGCTCGAGCTGCAGGAGCGAGTAGGCGCCGACGATGAGCAGTCCACCGCCCGCGCCGAGCACGTCGGGCACGCTCACGATCGGCCCCCAGGTACAGGGCGAGTGACAGGGCTCGGGTCCTTCATTGCGGCGAGTTGTGCCGCATGAATACGCGCCGGGGATGTGTTGCGCCACCTGAGAAGCATTGCGTCGGCCTGGCCGTTTGTGGGGTGTTGGAACACGGATTCAGGGTAGCACGCAGCCGTCCCACGGGCGCCCAACGGGATTCCGATGCCGCGATTCGATCAAGGCGATCCATGCTCGCGAAAGAAACCTGGAAAATCGGCCCCGCGCTGGGCATGGCTCCACGGAGTCGACACAGACAGTGCTCCCACGTGCACTGAATCGACGCCCCCAAGCAAAGCACAGGAAGAAAGCAGGGTGACGGAAATGGCTACCTATCGACGACACGCACTCTTTCTCACCCGTCCGCCGCTCCTGCCGCGCGTGCGCTGGGGCCTGCTGGCCATGCCCGGGCTTCTGATCGGCGCGCTGATGCTGGTCGCGCGCTAGCAGGCCGTGGTGGAAGTCACGACGCGCTAGCCCGAAACAACTGCATCCGCCGGTTCGGTCCCGTGGATACGGGCCAGATCGATCGTCTTCGGCGTGCCCATCGAACTGCGCTCGTACATGTTCACGAATCGTTGGCCCCAGACGACCTCGTCGGCCGTGTAGGACGAGCGCGTGTTGACCACCTGGGAGACCGAGTCGTCGATCCCGGTCATCGTGACCATGAACTCCGCGCCGCATTCCACGAGGTCCTCGGCGGTCATGCCGTGCAGCGGACTGCTCTCGTCGATCGGGTGAACGACCGTCCAGCTGAGCGGGAAGAACGCCAGCTGCTCCCGTTCCAGGGCCAGGTCGACGAAGCTCCGCCGTGTGACGCCTGAATCCGGAGCACGCTCCACCATCGCCAGGAAGACACGCACGCGCGCCTCGATGATCTGGTTCCTGCGCAGGTTGGCGATACGGAACTCGAATGCCTGGATGCCCTGATACGGGGCGATCACGGCCCGCCGGCTGAAGACGATGTCCGCGCGTGGCCGGGAGAAGCGCGCGAAGACTATGCCCGTGACCAGCGCCACGCAGAGCATCCCAACGAAGGCCTCCACGGCCACCAGGGAGTTCGCGGCCAGCCCCATCGGGACGAGATGACCGTATCCGATGGTGGAGATTGTCTGGACGCTGAAGAAGAACGCTCCGGCCAACGTCGACTCACCGGGACCGGCCAGCGCGCCTTCCCCCAGGCCCAGGTAAGCGAAGGCGAAGGCGAAGTTCAGCAGCAGGTAGGTCAGGGCGAGCAACGCGAGGAAGGTGCTCCAGCGCATCACCAGAAGTGAATGGTAGAGGCTTATGACGGCGCGCAGGGGCAGCCCGTGTCGCCTGACGCTGAAGCTCCCGTCCCGGTTGAGCAACCGCTCGTCGCGGCCCGTCCCCACGCGCGTGCCGAAGCCAAGGTCGCGAACCGGCTCGGTTCTCTGCTTCTGCCTGCTCATCGGGTCGCCGGCGGGATCACGACCCGCTGCTCCTCGAACCGGTCATCCAGTAAACGCCAGGAACGCAGATCGCCTGCCGTATCCAGCGTTTCCGCGGAGCTGGAGACGATCAGGTACGAGTAGCCTTCCCAGGCCGCGGCCCGGTCGGTCTCCGACGGAATCGGCGCCTGGTCCGGGTGCGAGTGCCAGACGCCCACGAGCGAGAGGCCGCGCGCATTCGCGCGCTGCTCCACACCCATCTGTTCGACGGGGTCCACCGAATACCGATCGTGCGCGCGTTCGCGCTCGACATTCGTGAGGCGTTCGACCTCCAGCACCTCTACTCCGGCCGTTCCGATCTGCCCGACGAGCAGCCCGCAGGCCTCCTGCGGGTAACACTCCTGGGCCCAACGCGTGATGCGCCCCGCAAGGGCGCGCGGCAATCGCAGGCAGGTCTCGGTGGTCGTCATGGGCCAGGTGTGTCCGGCGCGGGCAAGCCAGCGCGCGCGCCATCCTAGCCATTCAGACGCCCGACGTGGACACCGGATCGGCTACGACGCTGGCTTCGCATCTTCCGGTGCCACTTCCGATGCCGCCGACGATTCCTGGCCTGCGGGCTTCGCGGGCGTCTGCTTCTCCCCCGCCGCCTTCTTCGACTTCGGATTCGTCTTGTAGCCAGGCAGGCTGTAGCTCTCCGGCATCCGGGCGAACAGCTTCCGGGTCTCCTCGGACTCGAAGTAGAACTCAACGCCCTCGTGGCGCTCGCTGCGATCACCGGGCGTCGGCCGGAAGCGCTGCTTGCTCACGGGATCCGTCAGAAGGCCGCAGTACGCGACCTGGTTGGAACGGAAGCGGTCTGCGCCGGCACTATCGGCAAAGAAGAAGGCCTCGTAGTTCATACGGATGAAGTGATCCTTGTCGAGCAGGGCCACGCGTTCGGAGTCGAAGTATCCACGCAGGTCGATATCGTAACGGGCCACCATCGCTGGAAAGTCTTGCACCAAGACATCGGGGCAAGGTACTCAGCAAAAGCCGATGGGGGCGCCATTAATGTAGAGCGGCGGCACCTTGTTGTTCAGCTTGTTTCCGATACGGATGAAGCAGGTAGCGTTGCCGGAGAGCTGCCCATCGGAGTAACGCAAGCGCGGTCGTTCCGCATCAGCGGAGGCCACGTAGATCGAAACGGGGCTGGAGAGAACCGCGGCACTGGCGTGGGGCCGGCCCGGATCACCCGTCGATGCACAGGCCGCCAGGAGGGAACAGGCTGTCAATTGTCGAATCATCATCGGTCTTCATCCAGGGGGCGTGTGCGTGGTCACGGGGAGTTGAACGGCGGCCTGCCCGGCAAGGCGCAGGGTCACCGTCTTGGTCTTGTGGGCGCCGAATCCATCCGGCGCGTCCATCTCTACGGACAGCTCGAGCACGCCACCGGCGAGCACGACAGCCTGGTCGGGCAGCGCGACGCGGGTGCAGCCACAGCTGGCCGCCACGCCGAGCACCTCGCACGCTTCATCGCCAGGATTGAGAAGCCAGAGACTGCCGCGTGCCGTACTTCCGGGCTCGACGACGCCCAGGTCCAGCTCTCCGGGCTGGACGACGATCGTGGCACGCCCGCTCGCACGCAGCTGTTCGATGCGTTGCGCCCATGGTTCCGACTGGATGACGCCCTGGGGCGCGGCGGCAAGCGCCGGGCCGCGCTGCGCCAGTGCGAGCCCCGTCAGCGTCAAGGCCAGGAGGCCTGCCGCTACCCGCGCCCAGCCCGAGCCGACGCTCGGTTGCGGAGGGTCGCTGGCAAAGATGCGCTCGATGCGTCCCTCGATCTGTCGGCGGTCACGCTTGAGTGAGAGCCCGAGGGCGGCACGGCTGCCACGAGCGTGCGCGCCATGACGGCGGGCGGGACCCCGGAAGCCACGGCCCACGCGTCGCAGGCCTCCTCGGCCAGGACGGCCGAGCGGCGGCGCGCCAGCCATGCGAGCGGATGCCAGGGCAGGGCGCACACGGCGAGCTGCATCAACAGGCACGACCAGTGATCACGGCGCCGCAGGTGACCGATCTCGTGGAACAGGGCCCCACGCAGCTCCGGCGTCTCGAGGCTGGGCGGAAGGAACAGGCGCGCGGGGCGACTCCAGGCCCAGACGGCGGGCGCGAGGGCGGGAGCCGCGGCGAGAACCCGGGGAGCGCGCCGCAGGCCACAGCGTCGACTGGCGGCGCGCGCCATGCGCACGACGTGCTGATCCGCGGGACTGCCCGCATGGGCGGCCAGTCGGCGCGCACCGAGCATGTGAAACAGGAGCCGCGCCACCAGCACGATCGATGTTCCAGCCCAGAGCAGGAAGCCGATACGTATCCCGACTTCCATCAGGGATGTGGATCCGATCGCCGCGCTGCTCGTGTTGGGCGGAAGGCTGCTGACGGCCAAGATCGGCGTCGTCGAGTCCAGCAAGCCGAGTCCGAGTAGACCGAAGAGCGTGGTCAGGAACGGAGCCAGCAGGGCCGCTCCGCTGCAGGCGATGAGCGCCGCGTGGGCGCGCGCCGGGCGATGGGAGAGTAGGTGCGCGACGACCAGGCCGAGGCCGAGCAGCAGGGTGGATTGCAGAGGGTGCTAGCGAGCATCTTCGATCTCCTTCTGCTTTGCGTCGATCATCTGTTGCAGGGAATCGAGATCCGACTCATCCAGCTCCGAATCGCTCAGGAGGTTCTGGAAGGCGGCCATGGGATCGCTGTCGAAGACGCCCTCGACCAGTTGCCGAAGGGACCGCCGGCCCTCCTTCTCACGCGAGCGGGCAGCCGAGTAGACGTAGCTGCGACCCTCGCGCTGGTGCTCGACCCAGCCCTGCTGCTCGAGCTTCTGGAGCACGGAGAGCACGGTCGTGTAGGCGGCCGGGGTCGGGCGTGACAGGGCGGCGCGCACTTCGGCCACGGAGGCGCGCTCGAGCCGCCAGAGGATCTCGAGCACCTCGCGCTGGAGGGCTCCGAGCTCATGCAGGCGTTTGGGGGTCATGGGCGTGACGGGCCAGGGTTTGGGAGAACGACGGAGACCCTAGCAGTCCGTTGAAAAAGTCCCGTAGCGAGACGAAGCCATCTTCGTCGCAGCAAGGAGTGCGAAGTCGAGACGGCGGAGGCGGCCCTGTAGGGCCGCTGAGCACGGCTCGACGAGCACGACGCAG
>JBLHKW010000187.1:0-8570 GCA_047618565.1 Planctomycetota bacterium | reverse complement strand
GAGCTGTCCATGTGGCGCGGCGAGGTCGTCGACGCCGTTGGGTCCCAGGCCTTCCTGTCCTTCTCGGAGCAGGGCAGTCGCGGCTGGATTCGACTCTCCGAGTTGACCGACGACGTGGTCCACCTGGTGAGCGAGGGCACGCCCGCCGGGATCACATCGCACATCATCGGTGCTCCCGCGCTGGCCGCACTGACCGACTACGTTCCCGAGGCCTGCGCGGGGACGCTGCTGCCGCCCGGAGCTCCGGATCCGACCCTGCCGCTCGATGAGCCTGGGCCCGGCGTCGAGGCCCTGAACGTGATCCAGGTCGCCAACGCACGCCTGGTGATCGAGACCGACTGGCAGTACTACCAGAAGTTCAACGACACGGGATTGGCGACGACCTACGTGACCCAGCTGATCGCCGCGATCAGCGATCGCTACGAGACGGACGTGCAGGCCTCGCTCTCGATCGCCTACCTGGGTATCCACGATAACTCATCCGACGGCTGGAGCACGCCCGAGACGTCGGGCGCCGACACCGCCGACATGCTGACCGAGTTCCGCGCCACCTGGGGCTCGAGCTGGCCCGGAACCGGGGACCTGGCGCACTTCATCAGTGGCGCAAACCTCGGCGGCGGCATCGCCTACGTGGACGTCCTCTGCAACCAGAGCTACGGCTTCGGTGTCAGCGCAAATATCAGCGGCAACATCAACTGGGGCACGTTCACCGGTGGCGCAGGTTCGCTCAACTGGGACTTCGTCGTCGTGGCCCACGAGCTCGGCCACAACTTTGGCGCCAGTCACACCCACAGCTACTGCCCGCCGCTCGATCAGTGCTACACCAACTGCAACAGCTCGAACGTCTGCAGCCAGGGCACGATCATGAGTTACTGCCACACCTGCGGCGGCATGAGCGCGATCGACCTGGCGTTCCACCCCTACATCGCCACGCGCATCCGCACGCGCATCGCGGCCAGCTGTCTGGGGGGCTCCACGATCAGTACCGGCGACAGCGCGACGTTCAGCCTCTACTTCGAGCCGAACTCGAGCACGGGCGCGAAGTCAGCCACCCTGAGCTTCACCCATACGGCCACCAATATCCCGTCGCCATATACTCTCGTGCTGACGGGCACGGCCACGAACTAGGCGTCTGCGCGCGACGCGGCGCAGGCCTCGATCAGCCCGTCGACCGGGGCCAGGCACGCGTCCCAGTCGTAGGTGTCCTCGACGAAGCGGCGGGCGGACCGGCCGATCCCGCGGGCGCGTTCCGGGTCGCGTAGCAGCTCCACGATGGCGCGCGCTTGATCTTCGGCAGAGTCGGCCAGGAGGTAGTGTTCGCCCGCATTGCCGTCGACGCCCTGGGTCGCAGAGGTTGTGCCGACGACGGGCAGGCCCATGGCGAAGGCCTCGAGGACCTTGTTCTGGATGCCGCGCGCGATGCGCAGGGGCGCGACGCTGATCACGGCGCGCCGCAGGTAGTCGCAGGTGTCGTCCACGAAGCCGGTGACGGTCACGCCGGGGAGCTTGCCCAGGGCCTCGACCTCGGGGGTAGGGCGCGAGCCGACGATCGTGAACTGGACGTCCGGGAAGTCCCTGCGCACGAGGGGCAGGACCTCGTCGATGAAGTGCACGCAGCCGTCGATGTTCGGGTAGTAGTCCATCACGCCGACGAACATCAGGTGCCCGGGTTCAGCCGTGTCCGGTGAGGGCTGGTAGGCCGTGAGGTCCACGCCGTTGCGCACGACGGCGGAGGGGCAGCCGGGGATCTCGCGCTGGAAGATCTGCTCTTCGAGTGGTGTGCAGAAGACGTTCTGGTGTGTGGCGGCAGCGACGCGGCGTTCGAAGCGCAGCAGGGTGCGCCACTCGCGGCGGTAGATCATGCTCATCGGAAAGCGCTGCACTCTCGAGTACTGCAGCCACTTGTCCGAATCCAGCTCAGCGAAGTGCATGATCCAGGGCGTCGAGTGCGGCAGCAGGAACGCGCCCATCGACGAGGAATAGGCGTAGGCCATGTCGCTCTGCGGCGCGTGGGTGTCCACCGCGCGCTGGAGTTCGGGCGATCCGTAGACCCCGAGCGTCAGGGGCCTCGAGGTCAACAACAGGGGCAGGGACTTCAGGCGCTGGCGCCTGTCGCGGTGGGGGATCGCGATGGTCTTGATGCCCTTGGCCTCGAGCGTGCGCGCGGCCTCGAGGTCCGCTTCGTCGTGTGCGAAGGCGATGCAGGTCACCTCGTGCTGGCGCTGCATGCGTTCGATCAGACGCCAGGTCGTGATCTTGTCGCCGCGGTTGGGCGGATAGGGGACGCGCTGGGATAGGAACAGGATCTTCACGGGCGCAGCCTACTCAAAGGCCGGGCCCGAACCCACCACCGCGCGTGCGCTCACTCGTCGTCGAGTTCTTCGAGCGCTGCTTCGGCCGCTTCCTCGAAGTCGACGATGCGCTCATCCTCGGCGAGCTCGAGTGCGGTCTCCAGGTGCTCGCGGGCGGCATCGGATTCGTCGTCCAGCAACAACGCGCTGGCCAGGGCGAAGTGGGCGGTGAAGAGCTCATCGTCCTCGTCCAGAACGGCTTCCAGCAACTCGATGGCGCGCTCCAGGTCGTCGCCTTGCTTGAGCAGGCTGATCGCGAGTCCAATGCTGGCCTCGGGCATGTCGGGTTCGAGCTCGAGCGCCTCCTCGAAACCTTCGATCGATAGCTCCAGGTCACCGCGCATGCCGGCCAGTCGCGCATTGAGGTAGAGCGAGCGTTCGTCCTCGACCTCCTCGAGCAGCTGCTCCGCGAAGACTTCGGCCGCATCCCAGGCGCCGTTGCGGGTTTCCAGACCGATGGCCGACTCCAGTACCAGGGCCGGATCCCGCGCGGCTTCGAGCGCCTCGTCGAAGATCTCCTCGGCTTCGTCCAGCTGCGCATGTCGCGCCAACCACCAGCGCAACAGGCTCGCGCTCGACCACAGGCGGTGGTGGGGATCCAGGGCGGCCATGCTCTCCACGATCTCGTCCGCTGCACGTGCGCGTGCGCTGCCTTCCCCGTCCCCCGCCGCCAGCTCCTCGAAGGCCTCGACCGTGTCCCACTGGTCCTGGCATCCATGTAGCATGTAGAGCAACACGTACGTATTCGAGATGGCGACGGCGACCTCCGGATCCTCCGACGTGTAGGCAGCATTCTCGAGATGGTCAGCGATCTGGACCATGCGCGCCAGGCCTCCGATGGCGTCGTCCTGATACTCGAAGCTGGCTTCGGTCAGCTCCGCCAGGAAGAGAATGGCGTGCGGCAGAAACTCGTCGTCATCGATATCGATCGCTTCTCTGGCCAGTTCGCGTGCGTGTTTCAGTGCTTCATCCGCCTCCGCCGCCTCGCCGGCGCTGCGCATGCGGCTGGATTCCCAGATGAACAGCTGAGCGAGACTGACGCGTACCCTCCAGAGTGCGTCGTCGTTCGTGCGCGCCGCGTCGAGCAGGCTCAACGCCGTCCGCAGTGCGTTGCGATCCTGGAAACGTATTCCGATCACGCGACTGACCTCACCGAGCTTCGCCACCGTTTCCCAGTCCTCGGGATTTTCCTTCAACGTGGCGACCAGTTCGCGCGCCAGGCTTTCGAGCAACTCCTGGGCCTCGTCGGGCTCCTCGTCACCGAGCAGGGCGCGCACGAGCCGCAGCTGATTCTCCAGGGCGTCGTCATCGTGGTCGACCTGCTTGCGTAGCTTCTCCACGCGCTCGCCAGGCTCGTCGAATGTGACCCCGCACAGGTCGTCGAGGCCGACGTAGAAGCCAATCCTTGGCGCTTCGAGCAGCGGGTAGAACAGGCGTCCGGTCCACTCCGATTCGCCTATCGGGCGCGGGGCCGCGAGCGGGCTCGCGAGCAGCAGCGGGAGCCAGACCTTCGATACGTTCTTCATGCGGTAGATCTATTCGGGGCGCGCAAGGAAAGCGATGCGTTCACCGCCGTAGTCCAGGACGAGGGTGAAGCGCCCCAGGATGCCGCTGCCCAGGTTGCCGGCGGTGAAGCTCGTTGCGAGAACGCTTCCGCTGGCCTGAGAGAAGCTGACGTCGATCTGCTCCATGCGCTCGCCGCCGATCTCGAACCAGTCCAGCTCTCCGCGTCGGGCATGTTCGGTTCCGCCGACGCCGGCATGTGCCGCGCCGTAGGTCTTGCGACCTTCCAGCATGCCGAGCCGCTCGACGATTGGCGAATGAAACGTAACCGTGTCGTTGGAGCCCGTATCGAGCCGGAACCAGTCCCTGTGGTCGCCCTCGAAGGCCGCCTCCACACAGGGGATGCGGTCATCCAACAGGAGCGATTGCCACTCGCCGCCGAGCTCGAACTGGCTCGGGTCGTGCAGGTGCACCTCGCCAGCGGTCAGGTCGATGCTGACCAGGGTGCGTGCGAAGAACTCGTAGCCGATGATGCCCGCGATAGGGACGCCGAAGACGGGCTCGAGGAAACTCGTGTCCAGTTCGAGCCATGGGATCTCCGGCATGCTGACCGGGCCGAGTTCGAGCGCGGCGCCGGCGCGAAAGCGCCCTGACGTGGCTCCGCCCGCGCCCACGACGCTGATCTCACCGAAGGACTCGAGCTCGAGCTGGTCCGCGACGCCGGGGTCGATGCACATCGCACCTGCGCCGGAGTCCAGAATGAACCAGCCCACGTCCTTTCCGCCGACCCTCGGGTGCACGAGCAGGTGCCCGGTCCTTACCCGGCGCGCCTCGACCTCACTCGGCTTGTTCGCGTCGAAGCGTGCATCGTCGGGGCGGTGGAAGACCGGCCGGAAAGGATCGCGCAGGTAGCTGGGCGCCTTGCCGACCTGTTTGGCCTCGAAAGTTGAAATGTCACCCGACACGTTCTTCACGGTCACCTGCCGCGGGTACTGAAAGCCCAGCGCGGGGCGCCAGTCGGTGAATAGGTAGACCCGTTCACCGCCCGTGCGCTGTCGCACGAGCTTGAAGGGCAGGTGGCTGACCGGGTCGACGAACAGTGTCGCCTCCCAGGGTGCCTTCCGGTGTGACAGACGCAGGGCGATCGCCTCGCTGTCGTCCACCAGGCCCTCGAGCCGGGTGATCTCGAACGGGCTCGGAACGTCCAGCCAGTGCCCGCTCTGCACCCATAGCCAGCCCTGGGAGCTGGCCTTGCCGCTGAACGACATGCGCCGCGCGAACCCATGCGTGTCCTGAGCCCAGCCCGTCTCGCCGTCGAATGCGACGAGCTCGCCGAGTCGGGACTGGACTCCGTGTCGGAAACTACCGCGCGGATCGAACAGGAACTCGAAGGCGCCGTCGATGCCGTGCTCGTGGCTGGCGCCGGAGATCAGCACGCTCCCCAGAGATGCGTTCAGGGCTTCTGAACCCACGGCGGCCCGAATGGACACGAGCACATCGTCCGCAGGGATCTCATGCACGTCGGGGCTGGCGCACGCGGCGAGGAGCAGGAATGTGAGGTTCATGGTGATTCGGATAGGAGGGCTCGCACGGAGGGAGGGTGTGCTTGACGCAGCGTTAGCCCTGTTGCTGAAGGAAACGGGCGGTTTCCACGGGGGGAGTGCATTCACGATCGTTTTCGCCCGGCCAGGGTGTACCAGCGGCCACGGGGGTGTTCGCTCTCGATGTGCAGTCCTGCGCTCTCGAGCGCTGTGCGCGTCGCCGCGGCGTGGTCGTCGAGGCAACCACTGAAGACGAACCAGCCTCCGGGGCGCAGGGCACCGGCCATCGCGGGTGCGTACTCCTGGAGTATGTCCGCATAGATGTTCGCCAGCAGCCCGTCGACGGTGCCGGCGCGCGTCTGCAGTAGCTCGAAGCCACCAGATGTGAAGGTGCACGTGTCGGCGACGCCGCTGCGCCGGGCCAGCAGTGCGGCTGCCTTGGGCGAGTTGGGGTCGATGTCGAAGCCGTACACCTCGCCCGCGCCGAGCAGGGCCGCGCCCACGCCAAGGATGCCCGTGCCTGCACCTGCGTCGATCACGCGGTCGCCCTGCGCGACCTTGGACTGCAGCACACGCAGCGCGGTGCGCGTCGTGGCGTGGCGCCCGGTGCCGAAGACACCGCCGGGTTCCAGGGTCAGGCGATGCTCGTTCGGACGCAACTCGTACTCGAAGTCGGGCGGCAGCACGCAGATGCGTCCCACACGGAACGGGCGCCAGGTCTTCTTCCAGGACGTGGCGAAGTCCTCCGCGGGCAGCGTGCGGTAGATTACCTCCAGGTTTTCGAGCTCGTTCACCTGGACCGCGCCCGCGAGCCGGGCCAGGCGTGCGCGCACGCGCGCGCGTATGGCGTCACCATCGAAGTGCGCTCCGTAGAACGTGCGCACGTAGTCGTGCCCTTCCGGCGCCGGGTCCATGCCGATGTTCGTGCGTCCGAAGGCAACGCTCGTGCAGGGCTGGAAGGCCAGGGCCTCCGCGACCAGTTCGTGCCATCCGAGCGGCACGACCACGCGCACCTCGACCCAGGCCTCGCTCTCCTGCGAATCATCGCTGAGTTCGGTCATGATAGCTCGCGGCGGCTTTCAGAACGGAAGTTCGTCGATGGGGATATCGATCACGGCGGGGGACTCTTGCCAGGGCTTGGCGGGCGCCGGCTCATCGCGCGCGAAGGGTCGCAGCACCCCCGGTTCGCCGTGCGCCGCGGGCATCCCGCCGAAGCTCTCGGCAAAGGATGCGCTCAGGCCGCGGCGGCGGATGCTCTCGGTCAGTTCCATGTGCTCGAAGGCCTCGCGCGCGCACATATCCGTGTCGCCGCGTGCCAGGCGCGCCGTCGTCGCGTGTCCGCCGGATCCGAAAGGTCCCGGGCTGGTCAGGGGCAGCTCGCGCAGGAAGGAACGGTGGCGCGGGTCGAGGATGCGGTCGTCGAGCACGAAGACGCAGCCGCTGTCGCTGGTCGTGCGCAGCAGGCGCCCGAAGCCCTGGCGGAACTTGGCCAGGGCGCGCGGCTGGTAGATGCGCTTGCGCTGTTCGGACTGCCCGAGAGCGGAGCACTGGGCGTGGTGGTAGAGGTCCGGGACACCGTAGGGCAACTTCACGAGCACCAGGTACTCGAGCGTCGGGCCCGGAAAGTCGGCGCCGTACCAGAAGGTGTCCACACCCAGCAGGATCGAGTCCACCCGTGAACGGAAGCGCTCCGCGAGTTCCTCCTTCTCGGCGCCCCGCATGCCCTGGTAGTAGAGCGGGATGCGGCGCGGTCGAAAGAAGCCTTCGAGTGCGAGGCCCGTCTCGCGCGTGTCGCTGGCGTTCGTGAAGAGGACGAGCATGCGTCCGCGCGTGCGCTCACCCAGCCACCCGACGAAGTTGCGCACGTAGCGCAGGAAGTCTTCCTTGCGGCGTGCCACGGAGGGCGCATCGCGCGGAATCAGCACCAGGACGCGCCCGTAGTCGAAGACCTCTGGCGCGCGGAATGTGCGCACGGTGCAACCGTCGCGCACCTCCTCCGGGTCCGGCGCCGCCGCCCGATCCAGGCCCAGGTAGGCCAGGGCACTGTCGAAGCCGCCCTGTAGCCAGGTTGTGGCGGAGATGAAGATCGCGCTCTTCAGGCCCGGGTAGTAGTTGCGGCCCAGGTACTCGGCCGGCAGGAGCACGCGTGCCACCAGGGTTCGGCGTCCGCGGATGTCCTTCTCCACGTCGTAGAACGTCTCGGGCCGGTAGGACGGCCGGCCATCGCTCAAGGGCAACCAGGCCTGGATTTCGTTCGAGAGGCCGATCAGGTCTGCGCGTGCCAGATCCATCGAGCGCCGCACGCTGCGCGCCGAGCGAATCGGCGTCGCGTCGACGCGCTCCGCGATCTCGGAGAGCGTCGCATCGAGATCCGAGCAGCCTGCGCTCAGCCGCTGCCGGGCGTCGATCAAGGGCAGGGCCTCGGGCAACGCCATGTAGTCGCGCAACAGCGTGTGGGTCTCGCGCTCGCCGCGTTCACGCTGGGCGCGCGCGCGCCACTCATCGAGCTCACGTACTTCCCGATCCAGGTCGTCGAGTGCGTCTGCGGTCAGCAACAGCTCCTCCCGGGCGCGATCGAGCGTCTCGTGGAAGGGCGTTCCCGGGAGCACCTCGCGTCCGAGTCGCTCCAGGGGCGTGCTGCCCGGGCGCTTGCGACCACGCTTCTTCGGCTTGCTCCGAGCTGCGCGCCGGCCACTCATCCTGCTTCCGGTCTCCCCGATGCGCGCGAGCATCTCGCGCGATTTATGCATCGAGAGACTGTGGCTCCAGGCGTTGTGGGCGACCTCGTGCAGGTGCTCGCACTCGTCGAACACGATGTGCTTGAAGAATTCCTGTCGGGCCAGTGCGAAGGAGTGGTTGGTCAGGACCACGTGGCTGCGCTCCGAGCGGCGCCGGGCGTTCTCGGCCCCGCAGGTGGCGCGATCGTCCCGGTGGGTGCAGCAGCCGGACTGGGCCGCCACCCGTCGCAGGCCCTCGCGGATCTGGTCCAGGTATTCGCGGGAGGAGTGCAGGCGGATGGGGGCGCGCCGCTGAAAGCGATCCAGGTCACCGTCCGTATCGGTCTGCGAGAACACGACCAGGTTGGTCCACGCCAGCCAGACCTCGGGCGCGGCGTCGAGTTCCGGAGTCCAGCTGCAGAGGGCGCGCCAGCAGAGGTAGTTGGCGCGGCCCTTGA
>JBLHKW010000186.1:0-8798 GCA_047618565.1 Planctomycetota bacterium | reverse complement strand
GAGCTCGATCAGAGTGCGAACAGACGCCTGCGGGTACGAGACACCACCTGAAGCCGTCGCCAAGGCGACCAAAGAATGAACCTACCCCCCCTTGACCTGGGAGGCCTTCTCACAGAGGGCTGCTAGGCAAAAGCGCAATGGAGAGACAGAGGCAACAGAGCGTAGCCCTTTGGACCCATCGCGTTCCGGCCCCCCGGGGACGGGATTCCTGCTCTCCCGGCGCCCTCGACGGTGGTATCCTTCGATCACGATGGGGTCGCGTCGACTCCTGGGTGAACGCCGTCCCGAGCGACCTACGACCGATGGATCCCACGACTGCCCCCGAACCCGCCCTGCGCGGCATCCTGCCGGAGATGGCCACCTGCGCTGGCGACGTCGATCGGCGCTCGGGTCTGACCGAACGGGAGTTTCGGGAAGAGTACCTCAAGCCCAAACGTGCGCTGATCCTGCAAGGCGAGGTGGAGCAGTGGCCCGCCTACCGCAAGTGGACCTGGGACTTCTTCCGGGAGCAGTACGGGAAGCTGGACATGCCGACAGGTGTCTGCTTCGGCGAGAAGCAGACCGTGCCCATGGCCGAGTTCGTGGACTACGTCCTGGCGCATGCGAAGCAGCAGACCGAGAGCCCGGACGACGAGATTCCACGCTACCTCGAAGGCTGGTATTTCCGGGACGAGCACGCGGAGCTGATGCAGGACTTCCGCATGCCGCCCTGCTTCGGTGATGACTGGTTCAGGACGCGCTACCCGCAGAAGATCGCGCCGAATGCGACCGGCATCCTTATCGGTTCGACCGGGAGTTACACGAAGCTGCATGCGGACGGGCAGTACTCCCACAACTGGCTGGCGCAGATCTCAGGGCGCAAACGCTGGATGCTCATCGACGGGCGCCAGATTCAATCGGTCTACAAGACCCAGGCGGAGGTGGCTGGCTCGTACGAGGGCATCGACCACCCGGACATGGAAGCCTTCCTCGAGAAGAACGAGGTGCTCTACCACGAGTGCGTGACCGAGCCGGGCGATCTGCTCTTCTTCCCGAGTCGTGTCTTCCACCAGGTCGTGGGCCTGGAGCCGTCCATCTCACTGACCCACAACTGGTTCAACCAGAGCAACGCAGCGCGCGTGTACTGGCAGATGTTCAAGCTCAGGGTGCGCGGCGCGTTGGGGCGCGAGTAGCGTGCAGCGACGCATCCTGGGAGGCAGCGGGATCGAGATTCCCGCCATTGTGTTCGGCGCCTACCCCCTGGGAGGCACCAACTGGGGCGCGCGTGACGACGAGGAAGCGCTGCGAGCCTTGCGCGCAGCATTCGACGCGGGCATGACGGCGGTGGACACGGCGCCGGTGTACGGATTCGGTGTTTCCGAGGGCCTCGTGGGGCGCGCGATCGCAGGACGCAGCGACGGGATCGTCGTGATGACCAAGGTCGGCCTGCGCTGGGACCAGAACCATGGGCGCAAGGCATTCACTGTGCCCACCGAGGGTGGCAAGCTGCGCACGGTTCGCCACGATGGACGCCCCGCATCCGTCAGGGCGGAGGTCGAGGCGAGCCTGATACGGCTCAACGTCGAGTGCATTGACCTGATCCAGCTGCATGCTCCCGACCCGGACGTCGCGCCCGAGGAGAGCCTGGGAGCCCTCGACGAGATGCGTGCCGAGGGTAAGCTGCGCGCTGTCGGAAGCTCGAACCTCTCCATCGATCAGATGCGCGCTGCCCACACGGCCCTGCAGCCGACGGGACTCGCGAGTGAGCAGCTGCACTTCAGCCTGCTGACGCGCGCCGCCGAACAGGACCGCCTGCCCTGGGCCCTCGAGAATGGAGTCGGGGTGCTGGCCTACTCGCCGCTCGATCAGGGCCTGCTGGCTGGCGCCGTGCCCGCGGAACGACGTTTCCCGAAGGGTGACAAGCGCACGGCACGCTGGACATTCAGTCCCGAGAACCGGAGCCTCGTCAACGGCGTGATCGATACGGTCGTGCGCCCGATCGCCCGGGCCCACGATGCGACCGTCGGCCAGGTGGTGGTCGCCTGGACGCTCGCCCGCCCGGGCATCAGCGCGGTCCTGGTCGGCGCCCGCAGGATAGAGCACGCTCTCGAGAACGCGCGAGCCGGCGCGCTAGTGCTGTCCGGGGACGAGCACACGGCCATCGACACGGCCTTCCGCGGCTTGCCGCTGGTGCGCAGGACCCCCTCGGTCTGGTCCCGGGGCGTGGCGTCCATCAGACAGCGACTCTCGCGCAGCTAGCCCGATCTATTCATGACCACGCGGACGAAATACCACGAACGGCCGGCTTCGCCGTCCTTTCGGGCTTTGGCGGCACTTTGCGAACATTGGCGTCCTCGGCGACCAAAAAAGGTCGCCTGCGGGGCCAATGCCCGCAAAGCACCACCAAAGCCCGAATCGAGGCGTTTCGCCTCGCGGCTCATGAATAGACCGGGCTAGCAGGCTGGCTATTTCGATGCCGATCCTTAGTGTGGTCGCCCCCCATCAGGAGCCCCACCTTAGCCATGCGCAAACTCATCGAGTGTGTCCCCAACTTCAGTCAAGGCCGTGACCCCGCGGTGATCGCCCAGATCACCGCCGAGGTCGAGACCGTCGACGGCGTCAAGCTGCTCGACGTGGACCCGGGCAAGGCCACGAACCGGACGGTCGTGACCTTCGTCGGCCCACCCGAGGCCGTGATCGAAGCCGCGGTGCGCGCTGTGCGAAAAGCCAGCGAGCTGATCGACATGAGCAGCCACAGTGGCGAGCACCCGCGTTTCGGGGCCACGGACGTCTGCCCGCTGGTGCCCGTCAGCGGCGTGACCATGGAGGAGACGGTCGAATACGCGCACCAGCTCGCGCGGCGTCTGGGTGAGGAGCTAGGACTCACGATCTTCTGCTACGAGAACGCGGCGCTGATACCCGAGCGAAGGAACCTGGCGGTCGTACGCGAGGGCGAGTACGAGGGCCTGTCCGCGCGCCTGGCCGACGCGCAATGGAAACCCGACTTCGGTCCGTCCGAGTTCAACCCACGCTCGGGAGCCACGGCCGTCAGCGCGCGGGATTTCCTGGTGGCGTACAACGTCAACCTGAACACGACCTCCACGCGACGCGCCAACGCGATTGCCTACGACGTGCGCGAGCGCGGGCGGGTGAAGCGCACCGGCGACGGGCTCACGGGCGAGATTGTGCGCGATGACAAGGGCGAGAAGGTCTGGAGCCCGGGCTCGCTGAAGTGCGTCAAGGGCATCGGCTGGTTCATCGAGGAGTACGGGGTGGCCCAGATCTCGATGAACCTGACCAACATCAGCGTCACGCCCGTGCACGTGGCCTTCGATGAGGTCTGCAAGAAGGCCCAGGAGCGCGGGGTGCGCGTCACGGGCTCGGAGCTCGTCGGGCTGATGCCGCTCAACTCGATCCTCGACGCGGGCCGCTACTTCCTGCGCAAGCAGCAACGATCTACCGGTGTCTCGGACGCGGAGCTGATCAAGATCGCGGTCAAGTCCATGGGCCTCGATGAGCTGACTCCCTTCGACCCGGCCGACAAGATCATCGAGTACGCGCTCGAGGGCGACGCCAGTCGTCTGGTGGACCTGACCGTGCGCGGCTTCGTCGAGGAGACCGCCTCCGAGTCCGTCGCACCCGGCGGCGGATCCGTGGCGGCGAACCTGGGCGCGCTCGGCGCGGCGCTCGGTGCGATGGTCGCCAACCTCTCGGCCCACAAACGCGGCTGGGACGAGCGCTGGGAAGAGTTCTCGGAATGGGCCGACAAGGGCAAGGCCTGCCACGATGAGCTGCTGGCACTGATCGACCGCGACACCGACGCGTTCAACGGCATCATGGCGGCCTTCGGACTTCCCAAGGGCACGTCCGACGAGAAGGCGGCGCGTACCGCCGCAATTCAGGCAGCGACATGCCGGGCGATCGAGATTCCGCTGCGGGTGATGGAGGTCAGCATGGACTCCATGGAGGTCATCGGCGCCATGGCCGAGAAGGGCAACCCGGCCTCCGCATCGGACGCGGGCGTGGGCGCACTGTGCGCGCGCTCTGCCATCATGGGCGCCTTCCTGAACGTGAAGATCAACACGAAGGACGTGACCGACAAGGAAGTCGTCGCCGATTACGTGCGCCGTGGCCAGGCGATCCAGGACCAGGCCATCGCACGGGAGACCGAGATCCTGAAATTCGTCGAAACACGGCTCTGACCCTCCCAGGGCGGCTCCGAACGTTACGGGAGCGATGATTCGCTACTCTCCCCCGGCGAATCACCCGGTTGCGGCAAACGGTCTCTGAAACCGTTCTGCCCCCACCCCTCTCAAGGAGTTGTCCCATGCGTCTCGCCACCTGCCCGGCCGCCGTCTTCACAGCCCTGATCTCGCTCACGCTGCCAGCGCACGGACAGACCTTCGCCACGCCACCCTTTCCCGGCGAGGCCCCCGGAGCCGAAGCTGGCCGCGACTTCGACTTCATCGGCGATCTGGATGGCGACGGCGTCTCGGATCTGCTGATCGGTTATCCCCTCGACGACACGGCCGGGGTCGACTTCGGCAAGACCGTGATCCTCTCCGGCGCCACGGGCGCCATGATCTGGGAGCACTTCGGGGAAGCCGCGGGCGATCGCTTCGGAGAGACCGTGGCCGCGGCTGGCGACGTGGACGGTGACGGCGTGCCCGATTTCATTGTCTCCACGCCCTGGCGGCGAGAGGAACGGGGCGGTGGTTGGATCTTCTCGGGGGCCGATTTCTCCCTGAACATCTCTTATCGCGGTCTCTTCAAGGGCGACCGCTTCGGCGAGTCCGTGGGCATCATCGGCGACTTCGACAACGACGGCTTCAGCGACACGCTCTGGTCCGCCCCGGGCCGCACCACGATCGACGGCGTCGACCGCGGCGCTGTCTACATCTACAGCGGAATCGACGGAGCCACCATCTACGAGGTACGCCCGCCCTCGGCCCTGGGCGGTGACGGCATCTTCCTCGGCCGCTCCGTTAGCTGGGTCGGTGATGTGAACAACGACGGGCTCGACGACTTCTTGATGGCGACCGACGAGACCGATTCAACGGGATTCGTCATCGGTGCCGCCTACGTGATCTCGGCCCTGGACGAGAGCATCCTCTACGAGCTGCTGGGCAGCGACGACGGCATGGGGACGGCCATCACCCAGGGCCAAGCCATCGCGGGCGCGGGCGACATCAACGCCGACGGTTTCAACGACTTCCTGGTGAGCTCACAGACCACCGGTGAGAACTCGCGCACGACGCTCTACTCCGGTCTCGACGGCGCAGTGCTGCGCGTCTACCCCCAGGCACTCGATGCGGCCACAGTCTCACGGGTCGTGAACGCTGGCGACATGGACGGCGACGGGCTGCTCGACCAGGCCATCGCGGGCATCGTCGCCGACGGCATCGTCGTCTACTCGGGCCTCGACGGATCGGTGCTGCAGACGATCATCTCGACCGACCCCGCGGCCGAGTTCGGCGCGCACTTCGCGTCGGCCAGCGACCTCGATGGCGACGGTCACGCCGACCTGGCCATCGGCGCGCCCGGTGACAGCGCCGCGGGCGCCGGCGCGGGACGGGTGTTCGTCTACTCGGGCAACCCCTGTGGCGCTCCAGAAAGCCACTGCGTCGGCGGCCTGCACTCGGAGGACGGGCAGGCGCGCATGGGCTACATCGGCTCGTCGAGCATCGCTCGCAACGACCTGCTGTTGATGGCGGAGCAGGCTCCGCTCAACAAGTTCGGGATCTTCTTTTACGGACCGAACGCCATCCAGGTGGCCTTCGGGGATGGCTTCCGCTGCGTGGGCGGGATGACGCGCCGGCTGAATCCTGCGATCAACACGGGCGCCAATGGAGTCGCCATCCGTGCGCTGGATCTCACTGCGCCGGGCGTCGGCGCGGCCCCCATCAATCCGGGCGAGGTCCTGAGCTTTCAGTTCTGGTTCCGCGACCCGATGGGTCCCGGCGGCTCGGGCTTCAACCTGAGCGACGGACTGGCGATCACCTTCTGCGACTGATCAGCGTCTGCTATTGATCAGCGGGCCTGGCCGGCCGGAGCCACAGGGTCGGCCGGGTCGAGTTGGCCGGACATCCCGTACGCAGTGCTCTCGGCGACGCGCAGGTCGACCATCTGACCGACCAGGCCAGCATCGCCGGCGAACGAGATCGGCAGACCTTCGATCGTGCGGCCCAGCAGCATGCGCGTATCACGCTCGGAGACCGACTCGATCATCGCGCGCACGGCCTGGCCCCTGTAACTCTCGAAGCGCCGGCGCTGGACGCGCTCCGCACACTCGAGCAGGCGCTGGTTGCGCTCCTTCTTGACCTCGGCCCGCACATCGTCGGTCAGGCGGTCCTGCGCCGATGTACCCGGGCGCGGGTCGTACTTGAAGATGTAGTTCACGGCGAACTCCATCTCCTCGAGCAGGCTCATGCTCGCGTCGAAATCGGCGTCGGTCTCGCCGCAGAACCCGACGATCCAGTCCGTGCCGAGCTCGATCCCGGGCACGGTCTCGCGCAGGATCTCGACTCGCTTCCGGTAGAGGTCCAGGTTGTAGCCACGCTTCATGCGCTTGAGCACGGGGTCCGATCCGGACTGGACGGGCAGCGGCAAGAAGCGGTCGACCTTGTCGCAATCACGGATGGCCTGGGCGAAGGCCGGCGTGACGTAGGAAGGGTGCAGGGTCACCAGGCGGATGCGTTCCAGACCCTCGATCTCCTGCATGCGGTAGAGCAGGTCCGCCAGACTCGGCCGACCCTGGCGGCCGCGGCCGGCGACGCGCTCACCCTGCGTGGGAGCGGCGAAGTCCTCGCCGTAGCTGTTCACGGTCTGCCCGAGCAACGTGATGATCTGCGCACCCTGATCGACCATCCAGCGCGCTTCTCCGACCAGATCGTCGATCGGCCGTGAACGCACCCGACCACGGGTCGTCGGAACGATGCAGTAGGTGCACTTGAGGTCGCAGCCGCGCATCACCGCCAGGTAACCGTGGCGCCCGCCGGTGTACTCCTCACCGGCGCGGTCGACGACCACGTCCTCCGCCATGTCGGTCGCCAGCAAGCGCATGTCCTTCGCGCGCTGGCGTCCCGGATCCGCCCGACGAGTGCGCACCTCCTCGACCATGCTCGGCAACTGGTGAAACTGGCGCGTGCCGGCGACGATGTCCACGTGCCCGGCGCGCTTGAAGACCTCCTGCTCGACGCGCTGCGCCATGCAGCCCATGATCCCGATCACCAGGTCCGGGCGCGCCTGCTTGGCGTGCTTCAGCTCGCCCACCCAGGACCAGGTGCGCTCCTCGGCGTGATCGCGCACCGAACAGGTGTTGAAGAGCACGACATCCGCGTCCGCCAGCTGATCCGTCGTGTCGAAGCCCGACTTCTTGAAGCGTCCCTCGACCAGGAGCGAGTCGTACTTGTTCATCTGACACCCGAAGGTGACGATGTGGACCTTGCCGCGCGCGCCATCGCTCTCGGGGCCGGAAGCGTCGCCGGAGCGGGATTGGAAGCGCGTGATACTCATTGCGTGCGGCATTGTGCCAGGGGCCGTCCACCAGGGATACCCGGGATGCGGCCGGGGATTCGCTATCTGGCCCAAAGGCTCATACTCTTTATCCATGCGCCTGCTCCTCTCGCGTGTCGCCAGCGCCCCCGGACGAGCCGCAAAGACCGGCCCCCTGGTGCCGATGCTGGCGGTGCTCGTGCTGGGTGGTTCCCTCTATGGCCTGTGGGAGCTCTCCGTCGGCCTGGGGCCCGGCGAACACGCGCCACTTTCCCGCTCGCACCCCGGACCCGAGGACGGTGGTGCCCTGCGCGGTCCGAGCGCATCGACCATGGACGCCCCGCCCACGGCGACCGAGCCAGAGCTCTCCGGAAGCCGCCCCAGCCGCGGCGCGATCACGAGCCAGGGTCATCCGGCCGTCTTCGAGCCCGCTCCCGACGGGCCCAGCCTGCGCCGACGCCTGGCCGCCGTCGCGCGCACCTTCCGCACGGCGACCCCTGACCTGGGCGGCCTGGGCGAGTTGATTCGCACCCTGGCCGAGCGATCGACGATCCTGACGCCGACCCTGGAGCGCAGCCGCGGACGGATCGCAGGCCGCGTCCAGCTGCAGGATACGGACCTCGAGGCGGACTTCGAGGTGAACGGCACCCATTACCGAGTGCGCTTCATCGAGAACTCGTTCGAGACCGTCCACCCGCCCTACCTGCGCCTTGAGCTCGAGCTCACCTTTGACACCGACGCGCGGCAGCTGAACGACACCCGTGCGACCCTGGCGTTCGCCCCGAACCCGAGCCGCAAGTCGCTCGACCACCTGGGTCTCGACGAGGAGCTGCGCATCGGATGGAAGGTCCTCTTCGGACCGACGGGCGCCAGCGCACGCGGCATCGGCGCACGGGTGGCGAGCGACCTGGAGACATGGGACATCGGCCCATCCGAGAAGACGCGCGCCAACAAGCGCCTGCGGGTCCTGTCGTCCTTCCAGGCCTGGCGCGCGCTACTGCCGGCCGTCAGCAACTAGCAACCCGTGGTGAAACTCACGACCCGCTCAAATCCGCCAGGCTCCGCCCTGGCGGCGTTGCGCTTCCTCCGAGTATCCACGAATACGCGTCGTCAGCGCGCCTTGCCAGATCGAATCCTGACGGCTTCGAGCCCGCCGTGACTTTCACCACGGGCTGCTAGTGGTGTGCGGCAAAAGTGCGGATGATTAGTTAGCGTTTAGCGCGGCGGGCCTTCTCAGCACGAAGAGCGCCAGCCTTCGCGCAGTACCGAGCGAGAGCGTCGAGGATCTGGTCGGCGGTCTTCGTCCAGATGAACGGCTTGGGGTC
>JBLHKW010000185.1:0-8857 GCA_047618565.1 Planctomycetota bacterium | reverse complement strand
CCGCGGACGCGACCGTGAACCGCGCGAAGGTGGTGAAGGTGGTGAAGGTGGTGAAGGTGGTGAAGCTGGTGAAGCTGGTGAAGCTGGTGAAGCTGGTGAAGCTGGGCGTGCCCGGCAGGACGGCGGCCAGCAGTCTGACGGCCAGCAGCGTGATCAGCAGCGTGATCAGCAGCGTGATCAGCAGCGCGGCCAGCAGCGCGGTCAGCAGCGCGGTCAGCAGCGCGGTCAGCAGCGCGGACAGCAGCGCGGACAGCAGCGCGGACAGCAGCGCGGTCAGCAGCGCGGTCAGCAGCGCGGCCAGCAGGAAGGCGGCCAGCAGGAAGGCAGCCAGGCCAGCCAGATCGCGACCGGCATGTTCGTCCTGGAGAAGGGGGACTACGGCGTGCTGCGCAGCGAAGCGGCCCAGTGGATGCCCTCCAAGGAGGATATCTACGTCCCGAAGCGCATGATCGATCGCGAGCGGTTGACCGATGGTTCGCTGATCGAGGGCCGCGTCAGTCGTGGCCAGAAGCACAAGTTTCAGCTCACCGAGATCTTGAAGGTCGACGGTCGGCCGCCGGCGGAAATGCGCAACATTCGGCCGTTCAAGACGCTCACGAGCATCGATCCGGACTTTCACTACTCGACCGGCGACATCATCGACAACGTCTCGATGCGCATCGTCGACCTGCTCTGCCCGATCGGGCGCGGTCAGCGTGGCCTGATCGTCGCGCCGCCGCGCAGTGGCAAGACCACCATCATGCGCGAGTTCGCTCGCGGCATCGAGGTCGGCTACCCCGACGTGCACCTGATGGTGCTGCTCATCGACGAGCGCCCCGAGGAAGCGACCGAGTGGCGTCGTAGCGTGGACCGCGGGCAGGTCTTCGTCTCGACCGCCGACGAGAATACCAAGACCCACATCCAGCTGGCCGAGGCCGTGTGGAAACGTGCCTGCCGCCTGGTGGAGCTGGGCGAGGACGTGGTGCTGCTGCTGGACTCGATCACGCGCCTGGCGCGTGCCTACAACAACCAGGCCGGGGCTGGCGGACGGACCATGTCCGGTGGCCTCGACAGCCGGGCCATGGAGCGCCCGCGCAAGATCTTCGGATCCGCGCGCAACACCGAGACCGCTGGCAGCCTGACCATTCTCGGAACGACCCTGATCGACACCGGCAGCCGGCTGGACCAGATGGTTTTCGAGGAGTTCAAGGGCACCGGCAACATGGAGCTGGTGCTGGCACGGCGCCTGGCTGACCGGCGTATCTTCCCCGCGATCGACGTGGAGCGCTCGGGCACACGCAAGGAGGAGAAGCTGGTCGGCCAGCGGCGTCTCCGGCTGCTGCACACGCTGCGCAGGGTGCTCGCGCGGATGAATTTTGTCGAGGCCATGGAGCTGCTCATCACCCGACTGGACGACGTCGAGAAGACGGACGACTTCCTCAACCGTTTCGAGGTCGATCCGGACGCCTGACCCCGAGATCGAGCGGGTTGCCCCGGCAGCCCCGTTGCGCTTGACCGGCGCCCGTCGGCACCGTTTAATTGTCCGCGCCGGGATTCCACCACCGGAACGTCCTTCCTTGATCGATTCTGCCCCGTCGACTCCTTCGCCGCCTCCGATGATTCGGGTGCGAGGCCTCACCAAGTGCTACGGCGACGTCCGCGCCGTGGACGATGTGGCCTTCGAGCTGCACGCCGGTGAGCTGGTGGGCTTCCTGGGACCCAATGGTGCCGGCAAGAGCACGACCATGCGCATGCTGACCGGCTACCTGCTGCCCGACGCCGGTGAGGTGAGCATCGCTGGCATGCGAATGGCGCCGGGCAACATGGACGCGCGCGCGCGCATCGGCTACCTGCCCGAGCACACGCCGCTCTACCGCAAGATGCGCGTGGACCGCTACCTGGCCTTTGTCGCGGAAGTCCACGGCCTCGACCGGGCTGGCCGGCGTGACGCGATCGAGCGCGTGGTGCAGGCCTTCGACCTGGACGGCTATACCACACGTCGCATCGCGACGCTCTCCAAGGGCTACCGCCAGCGCGTCGGGCTGGCTCAGGCACTGATCGCGGATCCGGACGTGCTCGTGCTCGACGAGCCGACGAGTGGTCTCGATCCGGCCGAGATCGTGCGCATCCGCGACCTGATCGTCGAGCTGTCGAGCACGAAGACGATCCTGCTCTCGACCCATGTCCTGTCAGAGATCGAGGAGGTCTGCCGACGTGCGATCATCCTCGCCGGCGGCCGCATCGTGGCAGATGGAAGCATCCTCGAGCTGTCCGAGAGCGAGGGCGACTTTCTGGCGTTGACCGTGGACGGGCCCGAGGCAGAGGTGCTGGCAGCGCTGCCCGAGGTCGACGGTGTGCGCAGGGTGAGCATTGCGGGCCGCGGCGCGCATGGGCGCTTGCGCGTGCGCATCTCGGTCGAAGCTCGCTTCGATGTGGGCCCGCGCATCGTGGCGCTGGTGCAGTCCCGCGGTTGGACATTGTTCGAGCTGAGTCATGAAGCCTCGACCCTCGAGAACGTGTTCCTCGAGCGTACCCGCGGTCTCGGCCGCGGTCGCGCGATCGAGCCTGGTCCGGAGGTCAGTGCATGAAGCGCACCCTGGCCGTTCTCGCGCGCGAGCTGCGCAGCCTGTTCGAATCACCGATCGCCTACGTGACGATCGTGCTGTTCATCATCACCCAATCGGCGCTCTTCTTCTTCGCCGGCTACCCGGTCGGCAAGGTACCGCTTCCCGGCCTGTGGGAGGGCGGACAGGCCAGCCTGATCGTGCTCTTCACCTGGCTGCCGCTGCTGTTCGCATTCCTCGTGCCGGCCCTGGCCATGGGCGCGTGGGCAGAGGAGCGTGGCGCCGGGACGGAGGAGCTGCTCCTGACCTACCCGGTGCGCACGCGCGAGGTGGTGCTCGGGAAATTCCTCGCGGTGTGGGGCTTCGTCTCCCTGCTCGTGGTCCTGACCGTGCTGCCCGTGGCATGGACGGTGGACGGGCTGGGGGACCTGGACTGGAGCACGGTCTGGGTCGGCATGGCGGGCGCGATCCTGCTTGCGGCGGGCTATTCAGCCATCGCGCTGCCGTTCTCGGCCGCCACCGGAGAGCAGCTCGTGGCCTTCCTGCTCGGTGCGATCACCCTGGGCCTGCTCTGGGCTGCACGCTTTGCGGTCGACCTGTTCCCATCCGGCTTCGCCCACGTGCTCGAGTACGCGGCGCCGAGTTCGCACTTCCTGCAGAGCGCGGCGCGCGGCGTGTTCGATCTGCGCGACGTGGTCTACTTCGGGCTGCTCGTGCTCTTCGGATTGAACCTGAACGTGCTGCTCGTCGAGCGTCGGCGCTGGGCCTGATCCATGGCGAACTCCTCAGCTGGCCAGACGCGCACATCCGAGCGCTTCAACGGGCTCCTGACGGCGTGCCTCCTGCTGGGCATCGTGGTCAGCGGGAACATGTTTGCGCGCGCCCACCTGGGCCAGCGGCGCGACTTCTCGGAGGACCAGATCTACGCCCTGTCGGACGCTTCGCGCTCGATCCTCGGTCGACTCGAAGGGCGCCTGCAGGTGAAGGCTTACTTCAGCGGCGAGATCCTCTCCGGCGAGGTGGCCATCGCGAAGGCGCGCCTCGAGGGGCTCTTGACGGAGTGTCAGGTGCTGTCCGGTGGTCTGATGCAGGTCGATACGGTCGACCCGGGACGCTCGAGTGACGTCCTGCTCGAGGCCACGAACTACGGCATCGAGGGGCGCTCGGTGGTGAGCTTCAAGGGCACGAACCGGGTCGAGCAACAGGTGTTCCTCGGACTTGCGTTGCGTTACCGCGGGCGCGAGGCGGTCCTGCCCTTCGTGGATCCGTGGGGCTTCGAGAGCGCGTTCATCAGCCGTGTGCACGATCTGCTCTCGGAGCGCCGTGCGGTGGTTGGCTGGTACGAGTCGGACCCGGCTGCGCCCGTGGTCCCGGGTGCAGAGGCTTCGGATCCGACGGTCGGCCTGGGTACCTTTGGAAGTGCCCTGGGCGTGCTCGCCCGGCATCACGACGTGCGTCCGATCCGGAACCTGCGCGACGGCGAGCCGGTCGACACGGACGTGGACGTGCTCTTCGTGGTGCGGCCCTTCGACCTGCATCCGCGAGCGGTGTTCGAGATCGATCAGTACGTGCAGCGCGGCGGGCGCCTGGTCGTGATGGTCGACCAGGTGGCCATGAACTCACGCCTGTGGACGGGCGAGAGTCGTGGCACCGGGATGGACGCGCTCCTGCGGTGTTACGGCGCCCCGGTGGCAGCGCAGCATATCTGGGACGAGCCGTGGAAGTGGCCACTCGAGATACCCGGCGCCCGCCGGCGGTATGTGGAGTATCCGCTGCTCGTGCGCGTGCCGGCGGATGGCTTCGACGCGACGATGCCCGTCACCTCCGGGCTGCAAGCGGCCCTGTTCCCGTGGGCGCAGCCGGTGCTGCCCGGGGAGCTGCCGGAGGGTGTCGTGCGCACCGAGTTGATCCAGACCTCTCCGGATTCGTACCACGTGGACCTTGCGACCAGCATCGTACCCGACCCGGATCAGATCGGCGGCCAGAGCGAGGTCCTTTACGCCCAGGGCCAGGGCCAGTCCTACTCCATCGCCGCGGTGCTTGAGGGACGCTTTCCATCGCCCTTCGACCGCGGCGCGCCCGAACCCTTCGACCCCTTCGGCAAGCCGGGCCCGTCCGAATCCACCGATGAGGAAGTCCTGAGTGCCGCCGCGCACTCCCAGGTGGTCGTGTTCGGCGACTGTGACTGGATCCGGGACAATGGCCCCATCTTTCGTTTTTTCGCGCGCGAGAACGAACTCCTGCTCTCCAATCTCGCCGACTGGCTGACCCTCAACGATGAACTCGTGGCGCTCCGTTCGCGGCTTCCGCGGGACCGTGCGCTGCGCGATTTCTACAGCGAGTGGAAGGTCACCCTGGGCGTGCACGAGCGCGGCCAGACGGAGACCGGGCGCGAGGATGAACTGGTCATGCTGCGCGACCGCGAGGCGCGCAGGCGCGCCAGCGCGGACCGCTGGAAGCGCATGCTCTTCCCGATGCTGTTGACGCTACTGCTGGTGCTGGGATTCGGTGCGCTCTGGAATCTGCGCGAGCGCGCGAGGCGGGCAGCATGAGAATCGCACATCGAAACTTCGTGCTCGCGGGCGTATGGCTCGGGTTGCTGGTGCTCTCCTGGGCGTTGCAGGGACCGGGCTCCGGGCAGGCGCAGCGTGAAATTGGACGCCTGTTTCCAGACTTTCAACGCGCCGATGCCGCGCGCGTGGTGATCGAGCGGCCCGCGCGCACCGACGCGCCCGACGCGCGCCAGACGGTCGAACTCGTGCGTCGCGATGGGGGACCGGCCGACGCCCTCTGGGTGCTGCCCGAACATTTTGACCACCCGGCGGGCAGCGTCTCGCTGGAGCAGCTTTTCGATGCCCTGACCTCGCTCACGAATCTGGACCTCCTGGCCGAGTCGGCCGCGAGCCATGTGGACTATGGAGTGGACGCCGCTGGGCTCGTGCTGCGCGTCTTCGATGGATCCGGCGACCTGCTGGCGGGGCTCGTGCAGGGTGCGCAGGCGACGCCCGCGGCGGGTAGCGGTCTGGCCTCCTACGTGCGTGTGCTCGGATCGGACGAGGTCTTCCGGGCGCCGCGGGTGGGTGCGATCCCCACGGATCCGCGCCGCTGGCTCGAGCGGCGCTGGCTCAGCTTCGAGCCGGCGCTCGTACGCGCGGTGCGCGTCACCGAGGATGACGTGACCGAGACCTGGTCGCGTACGGAGATGGAACGCTGGAGTCGCGACGGGAAGGCCGTGAGCGCGCGTATCATACGCTCCCTGCTCGACCGGTTGAACGCGTGCTTCCTCGACGATGTCCTCGCCGCCGGACCGGGCGAGCGCGCAGCCGTGCAGAGGATCACCCTCGTCATGCTGGACGACACGGAGTTCGAGATGAACTTTGCCAAGGCGGACCCTGAGGGATCGCGCGCGGCCTGGCGCGGCGTCACGGAGCCGGTCGTTCGATTCTCGGCGAGTACCTGTGCGAGGTTGCAGAAATCACTGGAAGCATTGCGAGCCGGACGATGACCGAACCCACCGCCCAGTCAGCGCAGACCTCGCCGGTTGCCGCGCGCACGGAGCGCGCCACCTGGCGCGGACGGTTGGGAGTCTTCCTGCTCCTGTTCCTGCTCCCGCTCGGTCTGCGCGTCGCCTCCCTCGACCACGGCCTGCCGCGTGGCTACGTGCCCGACGCCCACATCGTTCGCAACGCGCTCGGCATGGCCAGCGACCGCGACCCGGTTCCGCGGGCCGGAGAGTACTCCACCTACCCGAACCTGCTGCCGTACATGCTGTTGCCCGTGTACGCGGGCTACTACGTGGTCGGGTCCGCCCAGGATCGCTGGTCCAGTCCCGACGAGTTCGGTGACCACATCCTGACCCACCCGGGCACGGTGCACTACCTCGCGCGCTGGCTGGTGGCCCTCTTCGGCGCGTTGACACCCTGGATCATCTTTCGCACCGCGCGCGCGGCGGGCATGCGCCACGGGGCCTGGGCTGCAGCCTGGCTGGCGGCCACGTGCCTGTTGAGCGTGCAGCTCTCGACCCATGAGCGCCCGTGGGTACCGCTCGTCTTCTTTTCGGCGCTCTGCTTCTGGCCCGCTGTCTACCATGCGCGCGTTGCGCGCATGCGCACGTTGCTTCTGTGTGGTGCCAGCGCGGGCCTTGCCTTCGCAACCCATCAAGCGGGCTTGCTCGTGATCGGCATTCCGGCTTTCGTCTGGTTGTTCTCGCCCCTCGGGTGGCGCGGCGAGGACCTGAAGCGTCGCCTGACACAGGGGTTAGCCTGCGTCGCGCTCTTCTTGCTCGTGGGGGTTCTGATCGGTCACCCCTATCTGCTCGTGCACGGGCGCGCGCGCGCCGAGGAGGTCATGGGGGGCCCGACGAGTATCGAGCAGAGCCATCTGAGTCTCGGAGGTCAGCCCGTGCGCCTGGGATTTAGCCTCGACACGTTCCGACGTCTGTCGCGCGCGTTCATGGGCTACGACCCGCTGCTCGTGATCCTCGGGCTCATGGGCTGGCTGGCGACCTTCCGCAGGCGCGAGCTGCGTGCTGCGCTCGCATGGACCACGGTCTGGGGCCTGTTCTTTCTGACCCACGACAACGATCACGTGCGCTACTTGCTCCCGGCGGCGCTGGGTCTGGCGCTTCCCGCCGGGATGGCCATCGAGCGCATGCTGAAGTACCCGCGCGCGCGCTGGCTCGTGGCCCTGTTGCTGCTCTTCCCCTTCGTCCAGAGCGTGCGGCTCGTGCAGCTCACCGGCATTGAAGACACGCGCGTCGAGGCCGAGAACCGCTTGTTCCAGTTGCCTCTGGGGTCGGTCGTCGTGATCGATCGCTACGGTCCGGAGGTGGACCTCTCCCTGGATGCGCTCGTGCGGCTCAAGGGCCTGCGTGCGCGCCAGAATGGAGACCTGTACGCGCGCGAGCGCAAGCGCATGCAGCTCCTGCGAGCGGGCACGCTCGAGCCCGGAGCCTATGGCCTGGACGTCATTCCCATGGAGGACGTTTGTACGTTCCACGGTGGCCTGCGGGTGCGCCCGGGCTTGCTGGAGCTCGGCGATACGCCGGCGGCGGCGTTCCGCGCCCTCGGCGCGACCCATCTACTCCTCGTGGAGACGGAGTTCGACGCGGACGCGGCCCGGCACCTCGCAGGCGAACTCGTCGCGGGCCGGGAACCGGTCTGGAGCATCTCGCCCGCGCCCGCTGGCAGCCACGTCCAGGCCAAGCTCCCGATGGAGCTCGAGTCCGCCCTGAGCACGATCTGGGCCGCCGAGCGCCCCGGGCCACGCTTGAGCCTGTACAGCCTGCGCTGAGCGTGAGTGGTGGCCGCGCCGCCACGGTTTAGGTGGCTGATCGCTCGCAGGCTCGGCCCCTGTCCGTAGACGGGGTCATGCGCCCCTGGGCCCCTTGCCAGCTGCCGGTAGGTGCTCTAGCCTGCATGTTGGTCAATCCGAGTTAAAGAGTTCCCGCGATGCACCCCTTGAAGCCCATGCGAATGCCCGTCACCCGTATAACCCTGGCCGGGGCCGTCGTTGCCCTGGTGCTGGCCACAGCATGCTCGAAGGGTGGCGAGGAATCCGCCAGCGATGCGGTCGCCGCGACGCCCCCGACCGGCCCCGTGGGCGACCTCGTCGTGGCGGATCCGGATCCGCGCATCGAGGACCTCGAGGCCGTCGAGAGCGACACCGAGGAAGTGGCGGACCGACTGCTGGACCTGGGGCTCGTGCTGCAAGCGCGCGACTTCGGCGAGGCCGCCGATTGGTTCGCGGACGACTTCGAGGGGCACCGGTTGACCGGGCTGGCAGTCGCGAAAACCGAGACTCTGCACCTCGGCGCGCAAAGCACGGTGTACGCCTGCGAGGGTGTGGCCGGGCGCAAGGCGGAGTTCGTCGCGGACATCGAGCAGTTGATGGGCAGCTGGCAACGCTGCGAGCTGGGCCTCTGGAAGGTCAAGGGCGCGGAGTTTCAGCGTGGCGGAAAGCTGCGCTGGGGCAAGGTGCACGTGAAGCTGCACTTCATTGGCGACACCCAGGGCGGTGGTCGTGAGGAGATCTTCGCCTGGGCCTGGCTGCGCATGGAGCGGCGCGCCGGCCGCTGGTCGGTCACGCGCTTTCAACTCGAGAACTTCAAGCGCATCGAGATCTCGGGTCTACCGTTTCGCGAGGTGTCCATCGCCGCGGGGGTGGCGCACCGGGGCATCCGCTACGGCAAGAAGGGCAACACCGAGGATGCCTGGAACGGAGCGGCCAGTGGCGACGTGAACGGGGATGGTCTCTGGGATATTTTCCTTCCGGGCTACCCGGAGAACTTCCTCTACATCAACCGTGGCGACGGG
>JBLHKW010000184.1:0-8920 GCA_047618565.1 Planctomycetota bacterium | reverse complement strand
TCCTACCCGCCCTGGCCAGCCTCACGGCCGGCGCCGGCGCCCCTGCGCCGGCTCCTCCCCCTCCGCAGTCCGAGCCCCGCATCTCCGCGCGCCTGGAAGCCGCCAAGCTCGAGGTCGGCCCGACCTACGAGATCATCCTCCAGCTCGATCTGCCCGAGGGCCTGACGAACGCCAACGCGAAGATCGCGCCCGTGCTGCAGATCGACGTCCCGGAGGGTGTCACCCTCGACGGCAAGGTCTTCAGCAGCTACGAGGACCTGGCCGGGAACGAGTTCCTCCAGATGCCTTACGAGCGCGCCTTGAGCGAATTCCCGGCGCGCATCGGGTTCCGGCTCGACAGCTTGCCGGCGACTGATGCGGTGATCGGTCTGAACCTGGTCGCCTACCTCGTGGACGGATCGGGGCAGCACTCTTTCCTGCGCAGACGTCTCGACCTGGCGCTCACACCAGGCGCCAGCGCGATTCAGGTCGATGCCAGCCGCTCAGACTGGGGCAACGACCCGACTACGCTCCAGATTGGCCAGCGCGCGGCGGACTTCGAGCTACCGCGTGCGGACGGCTCGATCGTCGGACTGACCGACTACATCGGCGAGAAGAACATCATCATCACCACGTATCGCGCATTCTGGTGACCCTTCTGCAAGGTGCAGCTGGTCGAGCTGCAAGACATGTGGAACGAGTTCGAAGAGCGTGACATCCATGTCATCGCCATCGCTCAAGAGGACACTGACCTCGAATCGCACGGACGCTTTCCGCGCGGCTTCGACGGGCCCGTGCCCTTTGATATCGTCGCGGACCTGAAGCGCGAAGCGACCCTGGGTTACGACAGGACCACCGCCTACCTGATCGACAAGCGCGGTATCGTGCGGCAAGTGTTCCCCACGATCATCCATGCGCGCCCGTCATGGAAGGCCGTGCTGCACGAGGCCGATCGCATTCTGGCGCAGCCTTCAGGCGGCACGTCCGCGGCGGAAGCCGGCGCCGGAAAGTAGCGCACCACACGCGCGGGAGCGGGGCCCGACCTCGCCCCCCCGCCCGTGCTACTTCACCTGACTCTCCTGCTCCTCGCGCCGCAGGTGGATCGCCAGCAGGGCCACGTCCGGCGGGCGGACGCCGGAGATACGCGATGCGGCTCCCAGTGTGCGCGGACGCAGCTGAGTCAGTTTCTCGCGCGCCTCGCTCCCCAGTCCGGTCAGGTTGGCGTAGTCCAGGTGGCCGGGGATCTCGGCGCCCTCCTGGCGCGCGAGTCGGGCCACGTTCTCGTTCTGGCGCTGAAGATAGCCTGCGTACTTGACGTCGATCTCGACCGCCTCGAGCACGACAGGATCCCGTGACAGGCCCTCGAACTCGGGTCGCTCGGCCGCCAGATCCGCGAGACTGACCTCCGGCCGGCGCAGCACCTGGGCCAGGCTCTTGCCACCTTGCGCGTGGGTCTTCTCGAGCAGATGCGCCCAGGCCGACACCAGCGCCTCCTTCTGCTCCAGGCGCTCCAGGTCCCCGGCGCGCGCGAGCCCGACCGCATCCGCACAGCGCGTCAGGCGTCGATCCGCGTTGTCCTGTCGCAGCAGCAGGCGGTACTCCGCGCGGCTGGAGAACATCCGGTAGGGCTCGGTCGGATTCGACACGACCAGGTCGTCGATCATCACGCCGATGTAGGCCTCGTGGCGACCGAGCACCAGGGCCTCTCGATCGGACAGCCACAGGGCCGCGTTGGCCCCGGCGATGAGGCCCTGGCCCGCGGCCTCCTCGTAGCCCGACGTGCCGTTGATCTGGCCGGCCAGGAAAAGCCCAGGGACGGACCGCACGGCGAGCGTAGACGCCAGCTGATATGGGCGGATGAAGTCGTACTCGACCGCGTAGCCGTAGCGCTGAAAGCGCGCGCGTTCCAGCCCCGGGATGGTGTGCACGAACGCTTCCTGGATCTGGGTCGGCATCGCGGTCGAGACACCGTTGGCATAGATCACATCGGTCTCGAGGCCCTCTGGCTCCAGAAAGACCTGATGGCTGCTCTTGTCGGTGAAGCGTACGATCTTGTCCTCGACCGAAGGACAGTAGCGCGGCCCGACGCCTGCGATGCGGCCCGAGTACATCGGGGAGCGATGGATGTTGTCGCGCAGGATGTCGTGCGTTGCGGGTGTGGTCGCCGAGAGGAAACACGCCACCTGAGTCAGGCGCGGGAAGTCCGTCATGGACGTCCCAAACGAGAAGGGCCGCGGCTGCTCGTCGCCCCACTGAGGTTCCAACACGTCCCAGTCGATACTGTCGCGCAGGAGTCGCGGTGGCGTGCCGGTCTTCAGGCGGGCGAGTTCCAGCCCGAGTCGCCCGATGTCCCCGGAGAGGCCCTCGGCCGAATTCTCGCCAGCGCGCCCACCGGGGGCCTGCTCCTCGCCGGTGTGCATGACCGCATGCAGAAACGTCCCGGTGGTCAATATCACGGCGCCGGCGCGCAACTCGCTGCCATCCGCCAGGCGCACGCCCCGTACCCACGTCGCGTGGCGCTCGCCCCCGGGCAGGCCGGGTCCTTCCTCGAGAACGAGACCGACGACTGCCGCTGCGATCACCTCGACGCCGTCCGCAGCCTGCACACGCCGGGTGGCCGCCTCGCGATAGAGGTGGCGATCCGACTGGCAACGCGGCGCGCGCACGGCCGCGCCCTTACCCGTATTGAGCATCCGAAACTGGATCCCAGTCTCGTCGGCGACCTCACCCATGACGCCGCCCAGGACGTCCACCTCGCGTACGATCTGTCCCTTGCCCAGGCCGCCGATGGCGGGGTTGCAGCTCATCTCACCGATGCGATCGAGACGGAAGCTCAGCAGGCCCACGGATGCGCCCAGACGCGCCGCTGCGAGGGCCGCTTCGATGCCCGCGTGACCGCCCCCGACGACGAGCACGTCGAAGCGCTCGGCGGCACGCGCATCGGGCGTGGGCCGCGGATGCGGATGCTCGCGCCGCGGCGCTGGCTCGGTGGTGTCAGGTGTCATGCAGCGGATCCTCGAGCCGACCATTGAAACGTGGGACAGCTCTCCCGTCACCCCCCGAATCCGCAACGGTTGATTTCCGGGGTGGCCTCAACATTGGCGGCCCCGCAGGCCGAAGCGACAGGTGTGCACTCATGGATCTTCAGACACCGCCGCGAGCTCAGTCAGCTCTACGGCGTCGGAAGCGGTCGCCCGACCGCCCGCCCGCTCCCCAGGGCCAGGGTTCAGGTGCCGGAGAGCGCCCCGGCCGATCCGGAGCACGACCCGCGCCAGGGCCGTATCCTGCGCCGCCAGCGCTACGTCCTGGTGCATCCGATGCCGCGCCGTCGCGCCTGACCCGATCAACGGAACAGTGGATTGCCGCAGGGCGCGGGCGTGCCCCCCTGTCCTGCGGCCCCGTGCTCGGGCATGGCCCAATCCGAGGAATGCCGGGGCTGTCCAGGGCATGATCCGCTAAAGTGGCGGTGGGGTGTACGCCACATGCTGGCAGCCCCGCACGCCCAATGCGCAGGCTCCTCACCGCACACCGCCGCTGCCCCGCTCTGCTGGCCACGGCCCTGTTGCTGCTCCTGCAGTGCCCGCTTTGGGCCGCGCCGACCCCTGGCCAGGATGCGAGCCTCGAACGGCTTCTCCTGCGCATGCGGCGCGCCCAGGATGAGCGACTCGATCCCCTGCGCCGGGCGGTCGAGAATGTCGTGATGGAGCTGGAGCGCATGGAACCACCGCGCGGCACCGGAGCGAGTGCCCAGCGTGGGCGGCTGGTCGAACTCGGTCGCTCGGCTGCCCCGTTGCTGCTGCCCTGGCTCGAGCCCGGGCACGCCGGTCCCGGCGCCAGGGGCGAACCTGGCGCCGAGGCCCCGAAACAAGAACCGGAGCAAGAAAAGGAAAGCGACGAGCCGACTCGGGAAGCCTTCCGAGCCGCCCAGTTCGCCCTTGCCCTGCGTGAGATGCCCAGCGCAGCGGTGACAGACCGGATGCTGCGGCTGGCTCTGCACGGATCGGCCGAGGGACGCCTCAACGCCCTGGTGGCACTCGCGACCAGCCCCGAGCCCACGCGCGTGCAGCCCGTGGTGCACGGGATCTACACGACAGAAAAGGGATCCTTGCGCCGCCAGGCTCTCGACACGCTCACCACCCTCGAGGGCCCGCGTGACGTCTTCGTCGAAGTGCTCGCACAGGGCGACGACGAGTTGATCGCAGTCGCACTCGCAGCCTTGACGGCGGACGGCAGCGCCGAATTTGCCGCACCGATCATCGCACTGCTCGAATCCTCGTCCGGCGCGCGTCACCTGCCCGCGATCCTGCGCTACATGAGACAGGCCCGCGGCACCCTCGATGAGACGTCCGTCGACGCCCTGGTGCGCGTCGTGGTCACGAAGCAGATGCGGCCCGAGGACAAGGTCGAGCTGCTCGACACCCTCTCGAGGATCGATGCGCACCTCGGTACACAGGCCAAGAAGAGCCTCGATCCGCTGACGCGTTCGTCATCGACCGAGGTGGCCGAGGCCACGCTTATCCTGCTCGCGCTTCAGCGTGACAGCCGCGCACGCCGGCAGCTCCTGGCGCCCTACGACAACGCGATCGAACGCAGCAAGAACCGGCCGAAGGTCTACTCCGGGCGCGCCGAGATCCACTACAAGGTGGGCGATCTGCGGGCGGCCATCCGGGACTACAAGCGCGCCGTCGAGCTGGCCCGGGGCAATCATGTGGACGAGGTCTCGCTCGTGGGCCTGGCGCGCTGTTTCGCGCTGCAGGGTAAGTTCCGGGACGCTGCGAACTACCTCGAGCGCGCGCCGATCTCGGTCGCCACGCTGCATGAACTGGCGACCGACCCCGACTTCGCTGAGATGCTCAAGGACCGCGTCGGACGCGCCGCGTTCCACCTGGACGGCGAGGACGCAACGGGACGCACCCGGCCGCGATGAGCCCTGCCCTGCCGCGCACCGGGCTGGTGGAGAGCCCCCATTCCCAGGCACACGACACGGGCCCGGGACATCCGGAGAATGCCGGTCGCCTGCGGGCCATCGACACCAAGCTGCGCGAGACCGGCCTGATCGATGAGCTCGACCGGGCGTGCGCGCCGCGCGCGCCACTGGAAGCCCTGCTGCGGGTGCACTCGCCGGATTACGTCGAACGTGTGCGCGAACGGATCGAGGCCGGTGCAGACTTCGTCGACAGCCCCGATGTGAACGTGTGCCCGGCCTCGTTCGAGAGCGCCCTGCACGCCGCGGGCGGCGCCCTGCTCGCACTGGATAACGTCGTGGCCGGAACCTGGAAGAACGCGTTCGTCGCCGCGCGCCCGCCGGGACACCATGCCGAGGCGAGCCTCGCGATGGGCTTCTGTCTGTTCAACAACGCCGCGACGGTCGTGCGCCAGGCGCAGGCATTGCACGGGCTCGAGCGCGTGGCCGTGCTGGACTGGGACGTGCACCACGGCAACGGGACGCAGCACCTGTTCGAGCGCGACGAGTCCGTCTTCTACGCCAGCCTGCACGAATTTCCCCACTACCCGGGTACGGGCCGCGCACGGGAGCGCGGTTTCGGAGCCGGCGAGGGTGCGACTCTCAACTGCCCGATGGATGCGCGCTCCGGCGACGCGGACTGGTTGAGCGTCTTTGACGACGAGGTCCTGCCCGCACTGGACGCCTTCCGCCCGCAGCTGCTCGTCATCTCCGCCGGTTTCGACGCGCACCTGCGCGACCCGCTGTCGTCCACGCGCCTGAGCGAGGACGCCTTCAAGCAGATGACGCGCGGCGCCATCGATCTCGCCCGTCGCCACTGCGGCGGCAAGGTCGTCTCCCTGCTGGAGGGCGGCTACGACCCTGCCGCCCTGGCGGCCAGCGTGCACGTCCATCTCACGGAACTCCAGGCCGATAGCGGCGTCCCACAGGTCTGACCCATGCGGCTCTCAACCAAGAAGCACGACCGTGACGCCGCCGGATTTCTGTACGTGTATCCGGTCGTGTCGCGGCGCGCCCAGGGCGTCTCGATCGGAGTCAACCTCAACCCGAACAATGCCTGCAACTGGCGCTGCGCCTACTGCCAGGTGCCGAACCTCGAGCGCGGCGCATCGCCGGAGATCGACCTTGACCGACTGCGAGACGAGCTCACGCTGATGCTCGAGGACGTGGTGCAAGGCGACTTCATGCAGCGCGAGGTGCCCGAAGGCTCGCGGCGCCTGAACGACATCGCACTGTCCGGCAACGGCGAACCGACGACGTCCAAGCAGTTCGACGACGTGCTCGCGGTGATCGAGACCGTGCTGGAGAAGATCGGCATCCTGGGCGAGGTGCGCGTCGTGCTGATCACCAATGGCTCGCTCATCCAGCGCGACGTGGTGCAGAACGGCCTGGCGCGCATGGCTCGCATGCACGGGGAAGTCTGGTTCAAGCTCGACAGCGCGACGCCTGAAGGCGTACGCCGCATGAACGACTCCGACCTGGCTCCCGAGCGGGTCGAGACGAATCTGCGCCGGGCGGCGGAACTATGCAGGACGAAGATCCAGACCTGCGTGCTCGCATACGATGGCGAGGCGCCATCGGAAGCCGAGCAGCAGGCCTACCTGGACTTCCTCGAACGACAGGTTCAGGCCAAGGTGCCCCTGCACGGCGTCCTGCTCTACGGCCTGGAGAGACAATCCCATCAGCCGGAAGCGGCGCGCATCAGCAAGCTCGGACCGGAGTGGCTGGCGGCCTTCGCGCGGCGCATCGAGCAAACGGGGCTCGAGGTGAGCGTTCACGAGTGAGCTGTCAGCAGCTCGGACGCAGCATCATGTAGTGCACGACCGGAATGCCGGGAACGTCTCCACCCAGGTCGGTGTACTCGCACTCGCCGACCAGGTGCATGCCGAGCTTGCGCATGATGTGGGTCGAGCCGCTGTTTCCGGGAACGGCGATCGCATCCAGGCGGTCGATGTCCAGCGCGCCGAAGGCCCAGTCCCGCGCAGCCAGTGCAGCCTCGGTGGCGTAGCCGCGGCCCCAGCGATCGCTGCGCACCCACCAGCCGATCTCGCGCAGGCCCTTGTCACCGAGCTGCTGCACGCCACAGATGCCCGCGACCTCGCCCGAGGTGCGCTCGATCACGGCCAGAAACGAGTAGCCCAACGTGTCGAAACGCGTGGTCTGCTTCTGAAGCCACGCCAGACGCCGGGCCTCGGGCCAGGTCTCCCCGGTACCGATGGTGCGCATCACCTGTGGGTCCTCGGCCAGGCGCGCGAAGCCCCTGGAGTCATCCAGACTCCAGGGCCGTAGCACGAGGCGTTCGGTCTCGAGCATGAACACCGGATTAGCGGCGCGGCGGAAAGCGCAGGATCGACGGGTGGTGGCGGGCTCGGGTAGAGCGTTGCACCTCGATCTCCCGCAGCAATACTGACGGCGCGATCGTGCCCACGGGAACACTCCCGCTCTCGGCTCCACAGTAGGAGTTGTCGACCACGGGATCGTCGCCCAGGGCCAGCACGCCCTGGATCGCGGCCAGGGGAGTCCCGACGAAGCTCACGTCCCGCACTCGGCGCCGCTTCCCGCTGTCGACATCCACCAGGTAGACCTGGGTCGGGTCAATCTGGAAGGCCTGGAATTCGTAGGCGTCGCTCGACGTGGTGGTCTCGCCGCTCTGGGCGTTGGTCACCAGCAAACCGAAGGGCTGCTCCTCGCGCGCGACCTCCTCCATCCAGCGCTCGATCAGCTGGTCCTGCCCAAGGGGCGCGCGCGAGCTCACTATGAGGTTGCCCATGCGCGCCATGACCTCGTGACCCTTCGCGCTACGACCGTGTCCGTTCGAACCGCTCTGACCCGGGATCCCGTTGCGACTCGTCAGGAAGCGGCGCAGCACCCCGTCCTCGACCAGGCGCACGGGCTGCGAGGGCGTGCCCTCGTCGTCGATGGCGTAGTGACCGTAGAGCGAGCGTCCGCCGAAGCGCGCCAGACTGGGGTCGTCCACCAGGTCGATGCCCTTCGGCAGGATGCGCTTGCCAATCTTGCGGGCAAAGGTGTGCCCCTCGGAACGCGAGAGCAAGCGCTCGCCTTCGAGCCGATGACCGATGGCCTCGTGAAAGAGCACGCCCGCGGCCGTGCCACCGAAGAGTGCGGGCCCCGCGTAGGGATCCATGGGCTCGGAGGCGACCAGCTCTAGGAGGTCCTCGTGCAGGGCCTCGATGGCGTCGCCCATTTCTGCCTCGTCCGGGATCTCGGACCAGCGCCGTGCGTAGAAGGTGCGCGTCGAGTTCTGCCGCACCCCGTCGGGCGCCAGCATCGATCCGTGCACGAGGACCTCGACAAAACGCTCCTGAGCGACACTGCGCGTGTTCTCGGAGTTCACGATCAGGCGCGTCTGCACGATCTCCTTGAGCTGCACGTAGGGATCATCGATACGCGGTCGCTTCAGGAAGAGCGCGGACGTCCGGCGCACGAAGTCCTCGGCCTGGGCGCGCGTCCGGCGCGCGCGGGCGATCGGATTCACGACCCGCGTGGCGGGCACACGGCGCAGACTGGGAGCCTCGTGCAGGAGCCGTTCGTCGAGGCTGATCTTCTTCTTGTCGTAGTAATCCTTGAGCGCCTCGCGGTGGCGCGCCTCGGTCAAGCGCCAGAAGCAGTAGCGCAGGGTGAAGGGATCGAGCTCTTCGGGTCCCTCGAGCCACTCGTGCCAGTCGGGGTCCTCTTCGCTCTCCTCGAGGCGTCCGTCGACGGTCTGATCGGAGCGGTAGGATCCGACGCGCAGGTCCGCGTGCAACGTGCTCGAGTCCAGGGGCGTCGAGTAGAAGACGCTGCCGTAGCGGCCCCAGACCGAGTACCCCTGGCGCACCCGCAGAAGGTAAGACAGGTAGCAGGTGCTCGGGTGTCCCTTGAGCCGCAAGCCCTTCATGGAGCGCGCTAGCTCGAGCTCCATGGCTCCCAGAGCACTGGCGGCCAGGCCTTTATCGATCATGGGCGTCATCGGACAAT
>JBLHKW010000183.1:0-8969 GCA_047618565.1 Planctomycetota bacterium | reverse complement strand
CCCGCTCGGCCCAGTCGTCGACCTTCACGTTGCGCGGCGTCGCCTTCGGCCTCTTACCCAAACTATCCCCGCGCCCCCACCCGGGCTACACGAGCCTGCGCGGCGCGCATGTCTCCGGATCCAGTACGAGCGTCGCCGTGTACGTCGAGCGCGGCGAGCTAAGCTTCAGCTTCAGCCCATCCTCCGTCACGCGCGGTTCGCCGAGCGCAAATTCGAACGCCGGGCTGCACCAGGCGCCGGTCCAGACCGCAATCCACGCGCGCTTCACATCGCCAAGATAGAGCTCCACGTCGAAGAGAATCCCGGCCAGCTCATCGGCCTGCCAGACTCGCTCGCCGTCGAACCCGCTACTATCGCCAAACCTGCCTGCAAGCTGGACCTCGAACCGTCCCGCATCATCGAACGCGAGATCGAGCTCATATTCGATCCCCGAGACAACGGCGATGCGCTCCGTATACGACTCGCAGCGACCGCCACGCCATCGCCCTGCCCTGCCGCGTAATCACTGAACTGCATGGCCTCTCCATCGCCGACCCGCGCCGGATACCACACGAAAATACGCACCGGCCGTCGTCGCGTTGAACCCGGTTCGAGCGAGTGCTCACCGCCGAAGGATCGGGAGCCATCCACCGCGTCGATCAAACGATATCCGACTCCATGGGCTCCAGCTTCGAGCCCGCCCCAGAGGCGCGGGCCCTCCTGCGAAGCGGAGACCGGCGAGAGTGCGGTGAGAATCAGAAGGAGAGTGAGGGGCATGTTTACTGCGCTACTCTTTCCTCGCGAGGAGGCGCACTACCGGCGTTTCACGGCGGCCAAAGTCGGCGATATCGACGGCGTCCTCGTACCGGAGAACGCGGAAGTCCGAGAAGACTTCGAGCAACTCATTCGTGTTCCACACCACGCCGCGGCCAATGCTGCCCTCCTTCGTCGCGTCGTCGTGGAAGGCCTCGAGAACGACCAGCCCGGCGTGAGAGCCTGCAAGATCGTGTCGACATCGTCCCGTGCGCTGACGTAGGACAGCACTATCAAGTCCCCGCGTTCGGTGCCCCAGTCGAAGTGCTCGCTGTCGACCACCTCGGTCGTGATCTGGACACCGGCATCGGCGGCCAGCTCGACCGCCAGGGCCACCGCCTGGTCGGCGGGGTCGAAGCCCGTCACCTCCCAGCCCATCGAGGCTAGCCAGATCGCGTTTCGACCCTGCCCCATCCCAACGTCGAGCGCGCGCCCGGGCTCGCGGTCCGCGACCATGCGCACGAGGAACTCGTTGGGATCCGTGTTGAAACGCGGCGTGTCGGAGGTGAGCACGCGGTTCCACAACTCCACCTCCTGGCTCTCGCCGCTGTTCTGCAAGAGCTCCCTGCGCTGGGCGATCCCCTCTGGAGCGAACCCCTGTGCGACCAGATGATCAGAGTAGGCGGCGAGAACCTCCTCGTGTTCCCTGGCACGCAGCTCCTCGGGTTGCGCGTTGATCCAGACCCGGAACTCCATGTACGCGTCGGCCGCGGACAGCGGCGCAGTGGCCGGCTCGGCCGCCCGCTCCTGCGGCGATTCCGAGACGTTGGGCGATGCACAACCGGCCAGGGCAAGACAGGCCAGAACGAGGACGTGCGACAACAGGGATCGGGTCGGGACCATGGGAGACTCTCTAGAGGGCCGCGGCGAGTGCGGCGCTCGCCGCGCCGCGACGATACGCGAGGGCCGCGGGGGGGGGGCAACCAGCCGGTCAGCGTGGTCGACTGCCCGACTGCGTCTCGCGCGGGGTTGTCCAGCCTTCCCACAGCACGACCTCGGGATTACCGCCGAGGAATTTATCGACCACGAGGAACTCGCTGCCGTCGCCGAGCACCTCGTACAGGCGGTCGCCGTACTCCTCCAGGTCCGATCTCGCGGCCTCGCCCGTGAACACGAGCACGGGCGCACCAACCACCTCGACCCGGTCACCTATCCGGTTAGCCTCCACCCCCATGATGACCGGCCGCCCTTCGTTCTGCGCCACGAAGAAGAGCCTGTTCCCCGTGGGCGCCCAGCGCGGGTGGCTGCCTCCGGCGAGGGAGATCTGCACGCCGCTCCCGACGCTCCCGGCGTCCGAGAACGGCTTCACGACGACCTCGCCACGCCCGGTCGCGTCCGCCGTGTAGGCGAGCAGGTCCCCTCCGGACGAGAAGGCCGGCACGGATTCGTCAGCGTCGGTCGCCACGAGGTCGCGCACTTCTGCAGGACGGCCATCACGCATCTCGGCCAGGCGGATGTCGTGGCTGTCCTCTTCGTTGCGATGTTCGAGCACGAACCACCTCCCGTCTGGAGAGATGTCCCTGGGATAGCCGTCGATCGCAAAGCTCGTCGGCCTGCTCTCGCCGTCCGCAGCCACGCTGGAGATGCCGCTCCGTCCCCGGAAGAACACGGTTCTTCCTTCCGTGCCCCATATCGGGAATCCGTCACTCCACTCGGCGCGTGTAAGGCGTGTGCGCGTCGGTCCGTCGAGGGAGAAGATCCAGACATCGCGGTTGCTCTCGACCTCGACCATCGCGGCGACGCGCCTCCCGTCGGGGGACACAGCCAGGTGCCGTATGGTGTCGAAAGTCGGTGACACCGCCTCTCCCAGTGGCTCGCCGTGCGCATCGACCCGTCGCACCCTCGGGTCCTCCCGCACCACCCCACCCAGGTACGCTAGCCTGCCATCGGCATCGATGCTCGGATCGCCCCCGCCCGAGATCAGGGCCTTGGGGGTCCCGATTACAGCACCCTCGGTGAGGGAAAGGGCACGACCCGGAGCCCCTCGTTCGATCCACGACGCTCGAACACGAGCCGGCCCGAGACGGGGGAGTTCACCGCGGACTTGATGCCGTGGTCGCTTCCGGCCTCCAAGATGAGACGCGTCTCGCCGCCGTCCCAGATCAGGATGCCCCCTGGCCGTCCGTGGGGTGCAGCATGATCGTTACCGTGAAGCCGTCGGAGAGCAGGCGAGGATTGTGGAAGTCGAACTCACCACGGCCGCGGTCAGGCGCGAGGACGAGCAGGGGTGGCCCACCGCCCGCGGCGGAGACGGCCTGGAGCCCCGTGGTCTCGTCGGAACCCGTGACCGCAAACAGGAATTCGTCCTGGATGGTCCAGACACCTCCCAGGTACACGGCGGGTCCGGCGAGCTCGGTCACGTCGAATGCCTCTCCGCCCTCGATGGCGATCTTGTGGAGGGTGAAGCCGCCACCGGGGCTGTTGCGCGCGAAGCCGAGCTCGGCGCCGTCGGGCCGCCAGAATACGTCCAGGGCTCCCTCCGTACCGGAGAGACGCCGTGGCTGGAGGCTTCTCAGCGCGCGTACCTCGATGGCCCCGTTCCGCAGGAACGCTACGTGTTCGCCGGTGGGCGACAGGCGCGGTTGCGTGACCCCCTTGCTGTGGGCGAGCAGCGTCCAGTGCTCTTCCCGGTCAGCGCTCTCGTCCCGATCCGCGTCCTTGTCGAGGCAGCGCCGCAAGAGGCGCGTGACGCTCACCGGTGTCGCCGCCGGCAGGGCAGACCCGTCGGGCTCGCTACTCATGATCGACGCGATGACGTCCGAGAAGGTCTCGCCGCGGAAGGCGCGCTTCGCGGTCAGGCATTCGTACAGCACGCAACCGAAGGCCCAGATGTCCGTGCGCCTGTCGACAGGCTTGCCGCGCGCCTGCTCGGGGCTCATGTACGTCGGCGTTCCGAGCACGAGCCCTTCCTCGGTCATCAGGAAGCTGTCCGGCTACGCCGCCGCGCTCGAGCTGTCGCGCGACGCTTTGGAGTACATCGGCTTCGCGATCCCAAAGTCGAGGATCTTCACGATGCCGTCGGGAGTGATGCGCACGTTGGCCGGCTTGAGGTCGCGATGGACAACGCCCGCTTCGTGAGCCGCCTCGAGTCCCTCGGCGATCTGCCGGTAGACGTCGACCCTTCATCCACGCCCAACGGTCCGCGCGCGAGTCGAGCCTCCAGGTCCTCACCTGGCACGAGCTCCAGCGCGAGAAAGCAGATGCCTCCCTCCTTGTCGACACCGTGAATTCCGGCGACGTTGGAGTGATTGAGCAACGCCAGCGTCTTGGCCTCGCGCTCGAAGCGCAGCAAGCGCTCGTCGTCGTCCGCGAGCTCCTCGGGCAGCGCCTTGATCGCGACTTCGCGCTCAAGGCGCGTGTCGCGTGCCCGGTAGACTTCGCCCATTCCTCCGGCATCGAGGGGGCCGAGGATCTCGTAGAAAGAGAGGGTTTGACCGGCTGCGAGGGACATGGCGGGCGTGGAGTCTAACAGTACGGAGATCCACACCCTGCGCCACTTCTTCCACCCGGAAGTGCCGCAGACATCGAGCACGCGCCTCACGGATGGGTCGCGCGCAACCTGCGCCGGACGATCAGGGGTAACGAATCAGGACGATGGCCAGGGCCATCAGCACGAAACCGAGCCACTGACGCTTGCCGATCGGCTCCCGCAGAAAAAGCCGCGCGACCAGCGCGACGCAGATCACGCCCGTGGCCATGTTGAACGCGGCCATTTGGGCCCCGGTGTAGACCTGGTTTCCCCAGCGGAATGCCGTGACGTTCAGGACGTACTCCGGGAACACCATCAGCCAGCTGACCACGAGCGACACGTGGAACGGCCTGTCGCGTAGTCGAGCGTGGCCGAGCCACGCGAAGGCCATGATGATGCTACTGACCAACAGCATCACCGGGACGACGACCAGGGCCATCAGGCGCCGTCCCCGGGGGAGCCCGCGCGGCGAGCGCTGTCCGCCGCACGGTTCTCGGGAAACGCGATGAGCAGCATCGCGACGATCATGACCCCGAAGCCGGTCATCTGCCACGGTCCGAGCGCCTCGCTCAGCACGAAACGCGCGACGAGGGCCACGAACACGACGCCCGAACAGAGCCGGAACGCCGCCATCTGCGCAATGCTGTAGACCCCGTGGCCCATCCGGATCGCCTTCACGTTGAGGAAATACTCCGGCAGCACGAGCAGCCAGCAGAGACCCAGAGCGTGAAGGAACGGTAGCTCCTTGAAGCGCAGATGCCCGAGCCACGCGAACGCCATGAAGAGGCTCGCCACGGATAGCATGAGCGGCACGACGATGGACCGTAGGCGGCTCTTCGGATGCGATCCGGCAGGTGCGCCCCCCGAGCCCGAGGGCCGATTCGTCGCTTCGGTCTCCGTTATGGGCTCCATGAGGGTCGCACGGTAGGGCGTTACGGAACCAGGTTCATCGCCGCACACCCAAGCCCTGGTGGGCGCCGCTTATTGTATGCACTCACGCCGAGTGTACGGCGCTGAACCTGGATCGATCTGGTATGCTCCAGCACATGTCAACATTCGATAACGCGCAGGCTTTCGTCGCCGCACTCGAGTCGTTCAAGGGCTGGGCGGGTTGCAAGGAATACGTCGTCGACGGCGCGCCTTTCACCTGCCAGGCCCCCGCCCTGGCCGAAATCACAACCGTCGAAGGCTACGCTGAGTGGGTGGTGGGTTTCGGAACAGGTGTGGCCCCCGGTGCAACCTACGACACTCACGCATTCGCCTGGGACGAGGAGCGGAATGTTGCGGTGTTCGTCGCGACCTATCACGCCAAGCACACGGGCGAAGGTGGCCCGGTTCCGCCGACGAACAAGGAGACCCACTCCGAATACGTCTACACCCTGTTCATGAACGGCGACGGCAAGGTCGAGCGCATCGTCAAGGTCTGGAACGACCTCTGGGCCTTGAAGGAACTGGGCTGGGCGTAAGCGGTACGGAGCCGGCCTACTCGCGTTCCTCCAGCCTGCGCCGCACCTCTTCGTCGAAGTGCAGCACGAGCCCGAGCTGCGGACGCTCGGGCGCCTGGTGGAGACTGTCCTCGAGCACCAGGAAGCGGCTCCCATCCGGCAGCGCGTCGAACGGGCGGTTGGGCCACTCGGTCGTGCCGCTGATGCCCTGATAGATCCGGACCGGCGCGGAGAACTCGAGGCGCGGGCTCGTCGATGTGACGCAGCTCGTCATCAGGTCGCCGTCAACCGAAGCGAAGTAGAGCTCGTCACCCGCGTCGTTCCACTTCGGGTAGCGACCACCTCCGCTCGAGACCTGCAGGACCGCGCCGTCCATCGGCAGCCGGGTAACGAAGAGCTCCGGTGTACTCTTCGCGTGAAGCGTCACGTAGGCCAGCAGGTTGCCGTCGGGCGAGATCGTTCCATAGGACTGGTCACCGCGCTCGACGACGAGCTCGACCTGCCCCGTGCTCACATCTTCCTCGAAGGCGCACGTGAACAGGTCGATGCCGGTCTCCTGACCACCTATCTTGCTGAACATGACTCGATCGCCGGGGAGCACATCATGGAGTGCCGCCTCGAAGAGCCCGCCGCGCTCCGGTAAGCCTCCACCGGTCGCCGACTGACGCGTCAGGAAACCGCCGTTCAAGTCGTACCAGATGAGGTGTTCGCCGTCCGTGGACCAGACCGGCTGCGCTGCGTGATCGAACACGAGCGGGGGAGCGAGACTCTCCGCCGCGAGGTCACCCACGCGCACCTCTCCACCCGCGAGACCGACCCCGAAGCCGAACGCCGCGCGTGCGCCCGACGGCGAGATCGCAACATGAGCGTAGTCCAGGTCGGGGAAGCGCGTCTCGTGCTCGGTGCCGTCGCGATCCACCCAGACGACCGAGCGCTCGGTTCCCTGCACCGGTTTCCGGTACAGGAGCGTTCCTTCCTGACTCAGGTTGAAGTAGCTCGGGACGCCGATGGCGACGCGTTCGGAGAGCCGCACCGGGTTGCCGTCGAGGCGACGTGACGAGAGGTCGTACCGGTCGGCCCAGAGGTCCTGACCGATCGTGTAGACGAGGAGGTCCGGCGCCAGGAACGCGACCGTGCTGGCGCCGGGGATCAGGATCTCCTGTGCACCCGTCGACAGCGAACGCAGCGCCACGTCATGGGCCGTGCCCTCGTAGTCGATCGAGAACAGCAGATCCTCTCCGCCCGGCAACAGGACGGGAGAGTCGTGCAGCCACTCGACATCCGGCTCCGGCGTCGTGAGGACCTCGTACGTCTCGCCGGGCCGCGCGGGGAACCGCAGGATACCCGCGCCCAGGATGCCCAGCAGGATCGTGTCATCCGCGGACCAGCAGCCTCCCGTCGTGGGAAACGGCAACGGGTAGAGGACTTCGGCATCGCCACCATCTGCCGAGATCCGTCTCAGCTCGAACGGACCGCCGGTCCGCACCTGGAACGCGACCCACGCGCCGTCCGGCGAGAAGAAGGGGCTGCTCAGCGTCAGCCCTGGCCCGGCCTCCCACAGGATCTCGGGCGACGGCTCGGAGCGTCGCCAGACCACCAGCACCTCCCGCCTTCCGCGCTGCGCACGATCGACGTTGCTGCAGTAGACGACGCTGGAGCCGTCGGGAGAGATCGCGAACGACGTCGCCAGCGTGTTGTGTTCCCAGACCATGTCGGCCGGCATCGGGAGCGCCGTGTGCACCACCTCGGGACGCTCCGGGTCGGGCGCGTCGCGCAACACGAAGCCGATGGCAACACCGCCAACCAGTGCGACGACGGCGGAGGCGAGCACGAGTTTTCTGGAGCCGCCGGCGGTCTCCGCACCGGCCGCGCTCTCGCCGTCCCGCGCTCGCGTCAGCTCGAGCCAGGCATCTCCGACGTCGCGCAGTCGCAGGCGTGGGTCCTTCACGAGGCAGCGCGTGAGCACCTCGCGTACGTGCGCTGGCGTCGCCCTTGGCAGACGCTCCCAGCTCGGTTCGTCCTGTAGCACCGCGGCCAGGACGTCGGAGAGCGTGCCGCCCTCGAATGCGCGCGAGGCAGTCAGGCACTCGAAGAGCACGCAGCCGAAGGCCCACACGTCCACGCGCCGATCGATCGGCTTCCCGCGTGCTTGTTCGGGCGCCATGTACGTCGGTGTACCCAGCAGGCGACCTTCTTCGGTGGCGAGCACGCTGTCCTCGGTCGATTCGTGCTCGGCCTCTGGACCTGTCGGCTTGGCAAGACCGAAGTCGAGCACCTTCACCTTGCCGCCCGGTGTGATGCGCACGTTGGCTGGCTTCAGGTCGCGATGAATCACGCCGGCCTCGTGCGCCGCTTCCAGCCCCTCGGCGATCTGGCAGCACACGTCGATCGCTTCCTCGAGCGGCAACGCAGCGCGTGCGATGCGTTCGTCCAGCCCCTCGCCTGGCACGAGCTCGAGCACCAGGAAACAGGTGTCCTCGACCTGGTCGACCCCGTAGATCTGTGCCACGTTCGGGTGGTTCAGGCTGGCGAGTGACTTTGCCTCGCGCTCGAACCGGCGCAGTCGCTCCTCGTCCTCCGCGAAGTGCTCGGGAAGGACCTTGATCGCCACCTCGCGCTCGAGCCGCGTGTCCTTCGCACGGTAGACCTCCCCCATGGCGCCGGCTCCAAGGGAACCGAGGATCTCGTAAAAGGAAAGGGACTGGCCAGCGGCGAGGTGCATGACGGCGTGGAGTCTAGCCAACGAGGCGCGCGACTCCCTTTTCAATGACCCATTTCGCCCACACGGTGCCACCCGCGACAACCCATTCTGTAATGCGGTGAGGGGACTTTTCCCAAGTTCGTGAGTCGACCCAGCCCTACACGACGCATGTACGGTTGACAGCCCAGGGCGAGCCGCCCGAAGTCCGGACCCACGCCAGGGCAGCCCCCGCCGCGAGAACTCTCATGAGACCGACCCGCCGCCACGAACGATCCGATGACCAGCCCCGTCGCGCGAAGCTCTGCCATGCCCTGCGTGCCCTGGACAACCGTGTCATGGAGGCCATGGGAACGTTGGGCCCGCGACGGACGAGCGCGCTGCTCCTTGCGATCTCGCTGCTGTTCGCCGGTGCCATGCTCGCCGTTGCCTGGGTCATGAAACCGGAGAGCTCTCAAACGCTCGTCTACGTGCTGATCGCCGTCTGGTGGATCCCGTTCTCGCTGCTCTCGACGGCTGCGAACGCGTCCCGACGAGCGCGGTGCGGGAACCGGTACTAGACGAT